>JANPKP010000338.1:0-31121 GCA_031426095.1 Gemmataceae bacterium | reverse complement strand
CGCCAGCGCCCGGGCGGTGCTCACCTCGTCCACCAGCCCCGGGCGGGTGAGCGTCGGGTAGAGGCTACCCCCGGCCCCGGCCGCGGAGAAGGCCCCGGCCGACGTCCGGTAGTAGGTGTACCCGCCGAGGACTTCCCACCCGCAGTCGGGGAGGCGGTAGCCGACGGCCGCCCGGACGCCGCTGCGGAGTTCGTAGCCGAGCGACTGGAGTTTACCGTCGGTGGCGAGGTCGCGGTTCGGGTCGGCGACGACGTAGTCGAACGCCCCCCGGCGGGCCCGGAGGACGAGGTACTCGGCCGACATGAAGAAGCCGCCGTCGGGCGGGGCGGACGGGGTGAGGTTGCCTGGCGGGTGGGCGTGGGCCTCCCCCCCGGCCGCGTGCGGGGCGTCCGTCAGCCAGTTGGGCGGGGTCACGTCCGTGACGACCGGGGCCGGGGCGGCCGGCGACGGGGCGGCCGGCGACGGGACCGACTCGGGCAGGGTGGCCGGCACCGTCGCGGACACGGCGGCCTGCCGGGGCAGGGTGGCCGGCACGAGGCTCGCGGGCTCAGGGGGCATGGCGGGGGCGACGGGGGCCGCGGCCGCGGGGAGGAACGCGGGGGCCGCCGGCGGCTTGGGCGCGGGGAGCGCGGGTAGCGTGAGCACCGGGGCCGGGGGTGCGGCCGTTCCGTGAAGTCCCCACCCGGCGACGACCGCCGCAACCCCGCCCCACCGCCAGAATCCCGGCATGGGTCGCCCCCCTCGCGTGGACAAAACGATACACCCGTTAGAACGCCGCCATAACCACCGGGCCGGCGGCCCACAACCCCGATTTTTGTGGACGCCCCCCGGTGCCGCCCGCGTACAATCGCCCCAACGTTCCGCCCATCCATTCCCCTTTCTTCCCCGCGGGTGACGACCAATGCTCTTCTTCCTGGTGGCCGGGCACGCCCTGGCGGACTTCGGCCTCCAGTCGGACGCGATGGCGCAGTGCAAGTGCCGGCGGGCGAGGCTCCCGCTCCAGAAGGCCGTCCCGTGGTACTACTGGATGGCCGCCCACGTCCTCATCCAGGGCGGCATGGTCGGCGTGGTACTCCGGTTCTCGGGCTACGACGCGGCGACGGCCGTGGCCTACGGCCTGCTAGAAACGGTAGTCCACTGGTTCGCCGACATCGCCAAGTGCGAGGGGTACACCGGCATCCACGCCGACCAGGCGGTCCACGTCGGGTGCAAGGTGGCGTGGGCCGTCATGCTGGCGAACGGGCTGGTCTGGCCGGCGAGTTGGCCGCAAGGCATCACGTTCTAGACGGGCCGCCCGACACGGCCACGAACCGCGGAGGCGGCCCACATCGCAGGCCGGCTCCGCCGTCGAACGTCACATCACCGTGAGCGCCCCGGTCGCGGTGCGGGCGAGGACCGTTTCCATCAGTTTGTCGCCGCCCCAGCGGAAGGCCGCGTCGTGCGGGCAGGCGGACACGCAAAACGGGTCGTGCCCCGTGTCCACGCACAGGTCGCAGTTGACCGCCTGCGCGACCGGGGCGTCGGCCTGCTTCCCCCTCACGGGCAGGTGGATCGAGCCGTACGGGCAGTTCCGCTCGCACAACCCGCAGCCGATGCAGTGGTCTTCGATCCGCACCTCCAAATGCCCGCTCGTCCCCTTGCGGTGGATGGCGTCGACCGGGCACCCGTCCATGCAGTACGGCTTGTGGCACTGGCGGCAGGAGGTGGCGACGAGGAAGTCGCCGAAGCGGAACCCCTCGCGGAGGAGGCGGGCCCGCCCGTCCGGGTGGGAGTCGGCGCACGCCCGGGTGCACTCGTCGCACCGGGTGCAGCGGACGAGGTCGAGGACCAGCCCCCTCTGCGACTGGTACAGGCCGAGCTGGACGAAGTCGGCGAAGTACGCCGCGTCGCGCGCCGGCGGAAGGGCGGCCGGCCGGGGCGTCGCACCCGCGGGGGCGGTCGCCGGACTCCCGGGGAGCCGACCGGCGGACCGGCGGACGCGCTCGATCGCCTTTTCGAGGAACGGCCGCTTCACGTCGGCGAACTTGTCGCAGAGGGCCTTGAAGACCGCCCCGGGAATGCGGAGGACTTCGGACGGGTCGATGGCCGCGACCGTGGCCGTCCTCACGCGGGTCTCGTACCCCGCCGGCATCTCCGCCCGGAGGGTCGGGTCGTCGGCCAGTAGGGCGACCTCGCCGAAGTAGAACTCGTCGTCCGACACAGCCGGGCCGCCCTCGTGCTTCCCGCCCGCCGCCTTAGCGTCGCCCTTCGGCCGGAGGAGGTTGACGACCACGTCCCGACCGCCGGCCGTGTGGGACACGCGGAGGAACCCGAGGTTGACGACGTAGAAGTCGCTGGCCGGCTCCCCCTGCGTGACCACGGCCTCGCCCGGCTCGACGTACTTGTACTCGATCGCCCGGACGGCGTGGCGGAGGAAGTCGACGGCCGCCGCCCGGTGGTCGGCCGGGACGTCGGGCGGGAGGGGGGCCTTCGCCAGGGCGTCGGCCGCCGCCCACCGGGCCTCGCGGGTCAGGTTCTCGGCCGGGACCGCCGCCTCGATGGCCGCCGCCGCCACGCCCCGCCGCCGCTCCGAGAAGGTGGACGACGTGGGGGCCGACCGGAGGAGGTCGGCGATCCGCCCGCGGGACTCCCTCATCCGGGCGAAGACCGTGTACGACGCCTTGTCGGCCTTCGGGCCGAACTGCCAGGCGTCGAGCAGGAACCGGGTCGCCCCCGCCGCGTCCCCCATTTTCCCCTTGGCGAACAACTTGCCCAGCAGGTTGTAGACCGCCCGGCGGGTGTACACCTCGCGGATCACGTCGCGGGACGAGGCGGCCCGCCGCATCATGTCCAGGACGTTCCGGGTGACCTCGTACACGACCACGGAGCGGGGGGCCGCCGGATCCTTATCGGCCCACTCGCTCCGGCCGTTCGTCCGCTTCGCCAGGCCGGGCTCGTCGGGGTCGGCCTCGACGAGGACCGTCCGGTTCCGGGGCGTGTGGTTCAGGCACGCCATCTCGCCGAGGATGAAGTCGGTCCCGGGCACCACCCGCTCCAGGGGCCCGGCGTCGGACCCGGGCCGCGGCCCCCGGCCGCGGAGGCGGTAGGAGCCGCCGGGGGGCGGCGGCCGCGGCGTCGTCCCGCTTGTGGATGTGAAACTTCCCCGTCCCCTGGAGGAGGAAGGCCGTCGTCCCGTACTCGCCCTCCCGGCAGAGGACGGCCTTCACCCCCGGCTGGTAGGTCCGCTTCCGGACGGCCCCCTCGTTCCACTTCAGGTACGAGTACGGGATGGACCGGAACGGGTAGACGACCTGGCGGCCGGAGGCCTCGCTCTTGTACCACAGCCAGACGTTCCACATGTCGTCGGCCGTCAGGAACTCGGAGCTCTCTGGCTCCGGCGGGGCCCCCGCGTCCTCCGCCGACGGATCGGGGGCGGCCGACTTGTGGAGCGGCGTCTCGGGGTTCTGCGGGATCAGGGCCGGGTCCGATGTCTCGGCCCAGGCCCGCGGCTGGACCCGCCGGCGGAGGGAGAGGGCCCCGGTCGGGCAACTCGTCATGCACTCCCCGCACTGGACGCAGCTCGACTCCGACATGAGGGCGTCGAGGTCGAAGCTGATGCGGGTGTCGTACCCCTTCCCGGTGTGCCCAATCACCTTGAACGGCTTCACCTCCGAGCACGAACGGACGCACCGGTCGCACAGGATGCAGCGGTCGTGGTCGACGATCACCGTCCGGGACGAGTACGGGAACTTCTCGTCGATGGCCGCGTTCCACGCGACCCACGCCCGCGTGTCCTCCCGGCGGGGCTCGGGATCGACGGCCGTGGTCACGACCGGCAACGCCACCCGGCGGGCCCGCGCGTACTCGGCGGCCCCCGCCGGGGAAAGGCCGGCGGGGGCGGGCGTCCGGGGGGCCGCCCGCTGGAAGTTCCGGCCGGGGGTCAGGGCGGGGTCGCGTTGCAGGAGGGCGGACCGCCGGTCCTCCGCCGCGGCCCGCTCCCCGGGCTTCGCCCCGTCCGGCTGGTCGGCCCACGTCTCGCCCAGGGTTTTGGCGACGGCCTCCAACTCGTTCCGGTACCGGGGCACCGCCGGCTCCGGCCGCCGGTGGTCCGCGACCAGGAGTTCGGCCAGCACCGACACGCACTTGCGGATGTTCCGGCCGAGGTCGTCGACCTGCTGCTGGGCCTTCGCGTCCAGCACGTCGCGCGGCTCGGGCTTGGCGTTGTACCCGGCGAGCCCGGCCCGGGTGGTCACGACCATGTTGTCCTCGACCCGGTGCTGGCAGGCCGGGTAGAGCTTCCGCTCGGGCTTGCCCTTACCCGGCTTCTCGAGCTGGACCGAACACATCCGGCAGACCCCGACCGGGTGCAGGTGGGGGGCGTGGCACAGGACCGGGATGCGCTCGGCCAGTGCCGCCTCGGGCCACGCCCGGAGGCGGACGAGTTCGACGGCCGCGTCGTAGATCGTCGTCGAGCGGGGGATCAGCTCGCCGTCCGCCCCGCGGAGCTTGTTGCCCAGTGAGTCCGTCTTCGGGACGGCCTTGGGAACCTTCACCCGGAACCCGTCGATCCGGACCTCGACGGTCTCCTCGAACTGCTCGCGGGTCGCCGCCTCCTGGCGGATCAGGGCGTCGTTCTCGTCCCGGGCGAACAGGGCCTCGTCGTCCCGCCCGCGGAACGACACCCGCTCGCCGGAGGCGAGGAGGGCGTTGGACGGGAAGGACGGGAACGACGGCAGGGACGGGAGCGACGAGGCGGAGGTGGTGTCGGGCATCGGGGGTCTCCCGTCGGGGGCGGCGGATCGGCCGGGCGGGGTTACGACTGGCGGGCGGCGGGCGGCCCGACGACGACTTGTTCCGGGAAGTAGACCAGCGTCGTGGTCAGGGGGGTCGGGGCAGACACCCCCAGGGAGCAGATCGAGGTCATGCCGAGCGTCTGGGTCAGGTCGCCGACGAGCCCGCTGATCGTCTCTAAGTCCTTCACGTCGAGCGCGACCGCCCCGCTCCGGCGGTCGAGCAACCCCCGCCCGAGGCCGACGAGTTTGGCCGACCCGATCCGGCACGGGACGCACTTGCCGCACGACTCGTTCCGGTAGAACTCGGTGAAGTTGACCGCCCGGTCGAGGGCGTCGGTCCCCTCGGCGTACACGGCCAGCCCGGCCCCGAGCATCAGGTCGACGGGCGGTTCGAGGACCTCGTTCAGGTTGCGGAAGAAGTTGAGGTCCAGGGGGATGGCCCGGACGTCGAGCCGGTTGACACCCGGCGGCAGGTGGGCGTCGAGGAACCACCCCATGAGCCGCGGGTACGGCGGTCGGAGACCCTTCGCCCGCCTCACCCACTCGCCCCGCTCGTCGCCGACGAGCGGGATGAAGGGCGGGGTGAGGCCGGCCGACGGCCCGGACGTGGCCACGAACCCGATCCGGCCGCCGCCGGTCACGCCGCCGCAATACTCGGGCTTCTCGATCAGGTCGCCGAGCGGGAGGCCGATGGGCACCTCGTACACCCCGGGCCGCGCCACGTCCCCGCTGACCGACAGGAGACGCCGGCCGAAGAACCGCAGGGGCGGGTCGATCGTGTAGCCCCACAGGCCGGCCCGGTCCTGCTCCCACCGCCGGCCGGCGTCCCGGGCCGGACGCTCGTCCTTCACGGCCAGCCCGCCCCCGGCGTAGGTCTCGCCGCCGTTCAGGAGTGCGTAGGGCGTCCAGGCGACGGTCTCGACGTTGTTGACCACCGTGGGCTTGTCCCGGAACCCGTTCGTGGTCAGTTCGGGCGGCCGGTTGCGGGGCTGGCTGCGGCGGTCCTCCATCGCCTCCAACAGGGCCGACTGCTCGCCGCAGATGTACCCGCCGGGGCTCTCGTACACTTCGACCGGGAACGACCGCCCGGACCCGAAGACGTCCGGCCCGCACGCCCCGATCTTGACCGCCCGCTCGACCTCGGCCCGGCAGGCGGCGATCTGCTCGAAGTACTCGTGGCGGATGTAGATGTAGCCGGCCGTGGCGTTCGTCAGGAGGCCGGCCAGGATCACCCCCTCGACGACGAGGTGGGGCGTCCGGAGGAGCAACTCCCGGTCCTTGAACGTGCCCGGCTCGCTCTCGTCGCCGTTGCAGACGATGTACTTCTCGACCGGCTCCCGCGGCCCCTCGGCCCCATCCCCGGCTTGATTCGGGGCGTCCGGCCCCTCCTCCCGCCAGACGTCCGACCACTTCTTGTACGCCTTGACGCCGGCCCCCCCCATGCCGAGTAGTTCGGACGGCTTGAGCTTCGCCAGCCACGGGTGGTCGGTCTCGATGAACCGTTCGAGGAACGGCTCGTAGTCCCTCCCCTTCGGTACGCCGGGGCCGCGGGGGGGGCGGGGGATTCGGAACACCGGTGGCGTGTCGGCGGTGCCGGCGGCCGGGGGCCGGAAGGCCGCCCCGCCGGTCGCGAAATCGACCACCCCCCGGACGGCCGCGTACGGCTCCAGGTCGGGCCGGTGGGCGTACACGTCGATCTCCCACCGCGGCACCCCGTTCGGCCCGCGATCGACGTTCGTGTTCACCAGGTAGCCGGCGTCGGTGTCGGGCGGCGGCCGCTCGCCACCGGCGGCGATGGTGCGAAGCGCGGCTTCGAGCTTCGAAAACGGGCTATTCGCGTGGGCGTACACCCAGCCGTGTTCGTGGTGGTCGCCGTCCAATGTGGCGTGGCCACCCTTCGCTTCCTTCGCCTTCAGGCAGGGGCAATCCTTGTGCGGGTCGGTCGCGCCGGCTTGGGCCACCTTGTCTGCCGGGGCCGCCGGCGTCGTCTTGTGGTCGTGCCGCTCGACCCACACGACCGGGGCCCGGTCGCACCGCCCGAGGCACGACACGCCCTCGACCTCGACCCGCTTGCCGCACGCCCTCGTGAGTTCGGTCGCCAGGGTCTGGAGCTTGCCGCCGTCCGCGAGGAGGTCGGCCGCCCCGCGGTGGTGGCAGGTCATGTCGCGGCAGACCTTGACCTCGACGAACGGCGGCTGGTTCCGCTCCTGCCGGAAGGCGGGGAAGAAGCTCGCCACCTCTTCGATTTTGTAGAGCGGCAGGCCCACCTCCTTCGCCAGGGCCTTGAGGCACCCGTCGGGGAGGTAGCCGAACACATTCTGGATGTCACGCAAGCGCTGAACGATCATGCGTCGCCGGGTGTGTGGGGTGAACAGTTCCAAGCCCCGGGGTGTAGCCACCACGTGGCTTTCGGGTCGTGCTACGGCACCCCGCCGCGGAGGAAGTCTCGAACGGTCTGCGGTTTTTCGGGGTCGCGGGCGGCGGCCCCGCGGCCCTGGAGCGGGGCGTCGCCGTTGTGGTAGCGGTGGCAGTCGGTGCAGGCGTGGCGGACGCCGCCGCCGGACATGACCGGGCCGAGCGACTCGTGGGTCGGCGTGCCGGCCGGAGCGTGGCACGCCCGGCAGCTCTCGACCCCCAGGATTTGCACCGGCTCCTTCTCCCCGCGGGCCACGGTCGTTCCGTCCGGGCCGGTGCCCGGCCCGGTCCCCGGGTGGCAGCCGGCGCACGACACCCCGCGGTGGGCGGCGTGGTCGAACTTCGCGTGGGCGAGCCACACCGTGCGGTCGGGAACCGGGGCGATCCGGGCCATCGCCTTCTCGCCGGTCACGTCGTGGCACTTGCCGCACGAATACCCGCCGGACAGGGCCGGTCCGGACGTGCCGCCGGCGACGGCCGCGAGCGGGGCGGCGGCCAAGAGTTGCTCGAACGCCGAGCGGGTCAGCCGGTCGAGTTCGTCCCGGAACAGCGGCACGTCACCCTCTGGCTTCCCGTCGAGCCGCCCGCCGGGGCCGGGCGGCCGCTTCAGGGCCGGCTTCTGCTCCGCCAGCCGGCGGGCGTACTCCCCTTCGAGGACATCCGCCAGCCGGTCGGGCTGGACCCGGTGCGGGAGGTCGAACGCCGGGAGGATGACGTCGTTTACGGTCACGTTCGCCGGGGCCTGGACCGGGTGGCAGGCCTTGCAGTGGGCGTCGAAATTGACCGGCAGGTAGTAAGCCCCCTCGGCCCGCGGCGGGAGGACCGAGCGCACCGGCTCCCCTGCCAACGCCGCCCGCTCGGCCTCGAACCCCTTGCCGCCGGTGCCGCTGTCGAGCTTGTGGCACGAAGCGCAGTCGAGCGAGACCGCGTCGGCGTCGCCCTGCCCCGACTTGCGGTAGCGGTCGCGGTCGGCAGTCGGGAGCCTGTCCAGCGTCCACGCCCCGCGGGCCCCCGGGGTGTATGTCAGGCCCGGCGTCATGTGCAGCGAGTGGCTGAACTTGAGGGTGCGGGCCGGCGGCTTCCCTTCTGCCTCCTCCTTCAGCACGCGGAACTCCGGGTGGGCGGTCACGAAGTTCGTGACCTTCGCCTCGTAGTTGCGTTCGCCCTTGGCGTGGTACGCCGGCAGGTCCGCGTGGCAGTTGGTGCAGTGGGCGTCGGTGAGTTTGGACAGCGGATTGAGCCGCCCCTGGTGGTCGTGGTGGCACGAGCCGCAGTCGGAGCGCATCCCCTTGAAGTCCGCCGCGGCGTGGTGGACGGGGCCGGTCTCGTTGTGGCACTTCCCGCAGGAGAACTTTTGCCACCGCTCGCCGGTGCCGACGAACGCCGCCTTGACGCCGAAGTCGGACGCCGACGACGGGGCGTGGCACGCCTCGCAGTTGCTGTCCATCGCGGCGTGCGGGCCGGCGAGTGTGCCGTGCGTGTGGCTGAACGCGGCTCCCGCCGGCGCGAGGCGGTCGAACGCCGCCCACCCCAGGGTGGCGATCAGGAGGACGCCGGCCAGGGCGTACTTCCACCGGCGGACGCCGTCTCGCCTGGAGAAGTAGTCCCGGTGCCCGTCGAAGCGGTCGGCCAGGTCGCGGCTCGGGGAGCGTGGCATGGGGTCGGAGGCCCTCTCACCAGAACTTCAAGGCCCTTACGGCGTGGACGACCATCAGCCCCGTCATCGCCACCGACAACGGGAGGTGGACGGCCAACCAGCCGTGCAGCCACCAGTGGAGCCGCCGCAGTTCGTCCCACTGGCGGCGGAGGTCGCACAGTTCGGCCAGCCGGTCGACCGCCGGCCGGGCCGCGTCCGGGAGGACGGTCGCCAGCCGGGCGAAACGCCGCCCGGCCTCGGCTCGCGACACCAGGGCCGACCGGGACCGCCTGCCGTCGTTGAGGTACGGGACGAGTTGGTGGCGGAGGAACGTCTTCAGTTCGGCAGCAGACCCGCCGGCCACGACGGGGGTCGTCGGCCGCGCCCCCGGGGGGACCGCCCGGCGGACGCTCGGCAGGAGGTCGCCCCCCTCGGCCGGCACCGTGGTCAGTTCCACCACCAGTCGCTCCGCCTCCGTCACGTGCGTCTTGACGGCGTGATCGACCTCGGTGGCGACCGTCTCGTTCGGGACGCTCGCCAGCATCTTCGACGGCAGCCACTGCTGCATCACGAGGCCCCACACCCCGCTCAGGATCACGAGCAGGAACAGGATGAGGGTCGCCATCGGGAGCGGGCCGCCGAACCCGAGGCCGGCGTGGACGAGGATGATCGGCAGCGACGCCAGCCCGAGCCAGACGTGCCACCGCATCCACGCCTGGGTCGCGCCGAGGCGGCGGACGAGGCGGCGGCCGCGCCACCACTTCTTGGGGAGGAGGGCCATCTCGAAGAGGACGATGAGCCCGCCGGCGACCCCGCACCCGACGCCGAGCGGACTGCTCGGCTCCGGCGGCCACGCCCAGAGGCCGACGGCAGCCCCGGTCGCCGCCAGGCCGAGCCCGACGGCGGTGACGGCGAGCGTCGCCCCGAGAACGAGCCAAACCCGGGAGCGGGCCGATTTCGACTTACCGACCAGCACGGGGAGGACCCCTCGCGTCGTGGGAGCGTGACGCCCGCGGGGGGCGTACTCTGGGGAACTCGTAGAGTGCAGGGCCGATGGTAGCCCACGCCCGCGAAGGCGTCAACGACCTTGCTGTGGGAAGTTGCGGACTATTTCCGGGCCCGGTCGGACGGTTCGGTCGTCGGGCCGTCGGAAAGAAAAAATTCGCCCCGCCGGCCGGTCGGTGGTTGAAATCCGCCCGGCGGTCGGTTGAACTGATTCCCATGCTCGCGCGTCCTGCGGCCGTCTTGGTCATCCTCGCCGTGCCCGCCGCCGTCTGGCTCGTCGCCGCCGGCCGCGAGGGGGCTGCGGGTGTCGTCGCGCCAGCGGCCCAGTCGCCCCGGGCGACCGCAGCCCGACCGCCGGTGGGGATGGCCGGGTGCGCCGCCGCCGCGTGCCACGGCGACCCAGCCGGCCGGTCGCTCACGGCCGCCCCGGACGAAAACTGCTGGCGGGGGGCGTTCACCCACTGGCGGGCGGCCGACCCGCACACCCGGGCGTACCGCGTCCTCGGCGACGAGTCGGCCGCCCGCATCGTCAAGGCGCTCGCGACGCCCGGGAAGGATCACCCGCCGGCGACCGAGGACGTTCGCTGCCTCGCCTGCCACACCAACCCGACACTGGCCCCCGACGACGCCCTGACGGACCGCACCCGACTGACCCACCTCCGGGCCGACGGGATCGGCTGCGAGGGTTGCCACGGGAACGCCTCGGCCTGGCAGTACACGCACGCCGGCTGGAAAACCGCGGACCAGCGGCAGGCCGGGGTGCGGGACGCCGGCTACATCCCCCTCCACGACGTCGGCGAGCGGGCGCTGGCCTGCGCCGGCTGTCACGTCGGGGCCCCGGCCGACCGCGAGCGGGGCAT
Source organism: Gemmataceae bacterium (assembly GCA_031426095.1). Classification (GTDB taxonomy): domain Bacteria; phylum Planctomycetota; class Planctomycetia; order Gemmatales; family Gemmataceae; genus JANPKP01. The sequence goes on along the minus strand of JANPKP010000338.1, from coordinate 20,433 downwards.
CCCGTTGCGGGACATGAACCACGACATGATCGCCGCCGGCCACCCGCGGCTGAACTTCGAGTTCGCCGACTACCAGCGGCGGCTCCCGCCCCACTGGCTCGAAGGGCACACCACCGACCCCGGGCGTGACGCCGCCCGCCGGCCGGGGAGCGAGGCGAAGGCGTGGCTGGTCGGCACCGTGGCCACCGCCGAGGCCGCCTGTCTGCTGCTCGCCGACCGCGCCGACCGCGAGAAGCACGGTGCCCCGTGGCCCGAGTTGTCCGAGGGGAACTGCTTCGCCTGCCACCACGCCCTCGTGCCCGAAAGTTGGAGGGGGCAGGCCCCCGGCTTCTACACCGGTCGCAAGCCAGGCGAGACTCCGTGGCAGAGTCGTTGGCCGCTCAAAGGGCTTCCCGGGGCGGACGACGGCTTCAAAATTCCCGGGTGGGACGCGGCCGCGGTGGCCGACATGGCGAACCTGCGGAAGGCCGTCGAGGCCCGCCGCCCGGACCCGGTGGGGACCCATCACGAGGCCCTCAAGTTGGCCGACCGGCTCCGCACGATCCGCACCACACGACTCGCCGCCCTGTCGGAAGGGGAGGCGAGTGCGATCGTCCGCGGAATCCTCTCCGGCCCGGCGACCGCGGACGGGGAATTGAACCGGATGTCGTGGGACGATGCCGGGCGGGCGTACCACGGGTTCGCCGCCCTCGAACACGACCGGGTTCCCCCGGCCCCCGACCGCGTCCCCGTGGTGAACGAGTTGCGGGCCGCCCTCCTGCTGCCCCGCAAGACGGCCGACAGCCCGCCGGACTACACCCCGGCCCGCGTCCGCGACCTGTTCGACCGACTCCGATGAACATGTGGGCGGTTTGAAACATTGACGGACGCCCCGCACGGACGCGACGGCTCGACCCGAGTAGTCCCGTGCACAAGGCCATCTATTTCCCCCCGGCCGTCGGCCTCGTCGCGTGGGCGGTCGCCGCCGGCGTCCCGGGCCTCACCCCGACGGCCGCCGCCCCGCACCCCGACCGACCGCCGCCGGCCCGGCCGTACGCCGCCGACCCGCACGCCTTCAAGGCGGCCGCCAACACCTCGTGCGCGGCCGCCGCGTGCCACGGCGGCGGGGCCGTCGGCCGCGTCGGGAGCGAGCAATCGACGTGGGCCGACCAGGGCCGCGAGGGCGTCACCGCCCACGACCCCCACCGCAAAGCGTACGGCGTCCTGTTCGAGGAGCGTTCGACCCGCATGATCGACCTCCTCAACGGCAGCCGGTCCGACGGCCACAAACTCGCCCCCGCCCACCAGGAGGCCCTCTGCCTGAAGTGCCACGCCGTGGACCGGAAGAAGTGGTACGACGGCGAGGAACTGCCGGACAACCTGCGGGCCGAGGGGGTGGCGTGCGAGGCGTGTCACGGCACCTCGGAGAAGTGGCTGACGGAACACTACCTGCCGGGCTGGAAGGGCCTGAGCAACCGTGTGAAGGCCGAGAAGTACGGCTTCACCCCGACGAAGAACCTCGTATCGCGGGCGGCCAACTGTGCCACCTGTCACGTCGGGGCGGCCGGCGGGCAGGAGGTGAACCACGACCTGATCGCGGCCGGCCACCCGCGGCTCAACTTCGAGTACACCCGCTTCCACCACGCCCCGGACTACCGGAAGCACTGGGCCGAGCCGACGCCGCGGGCGGACTTCGAACTGCGGGCGTGGTACGTCGGCCAACTCACGAGCCTGCGGGCCGCCGTCGGTCTGCTGGAGGAGCGGGCGGCGAAGGCCGACGCCCACGACGCCACTACCCCCTGGCCCGAGTTCTCCGAGAGCAGTTGTTTCGCCTGCCACCAGCCGATCGGCACGTCGGAGGTCCGCCGCCCAAGGGGCTTCGCGGGCCGAAAGACGGGCACCCTCCCCTGGCAGCCGTGGTACACGGCCGCGGCCGCGATCCTGCCGGCCGTCCACGAAACGCTCCTCCCCGGCACGGTGCCGCCGAACCTCAAGGCTTTCATCGACCTGCGGAAGGAGATGGAGGAGCGGCAACCCAGCGCGGCGAGGGTGAAGCAGATGGCGAGCGACGCGGGCGCTGCCTTGGACGCCGCACTGAACACCGTCCAGGCGGCCGACGACGCCGGGGCGTTCGCCCACGTCCCGCCCGACGCGGCCGCCGCTCTCGGCCGGCGGCTGGTGGCCGACACGCTTGTCCGCGACGACGCCGGGCTGTTCGCGGCCGGCGGTGGAATGGCCGCCGCCGCGACCTTCGACCGCGCCGACACCCTGACGAGCCAAAACGCCGTCCTCAAGGACTACGACTGGGACTTCGTGGCCCAGCACTACCTGGGAATCGCGGCCGCCTACTACGCGGCCGGCGGGGGTGCCGCCGATAGCCCGGTCGTCGGGTGGAAGGGACCACTCGACGGCCTGCGGGCGGCACTCGCCTTCCCGACCGACCCGCGGACGCCAGACGTGCGGTTCGACAGCCCGGGGGCCTACCGCCCGGCCAACGCCCGTCGCCACCTGATGGCCCTCGACCAGACGCTCCGTTCCGAAGGGGGACCGCGGTGAAGACTTCGAACGTCCGGCGGCCGGCTTTCGCGGCGGCCGTCCTTCTCCTGGCGGCGGTCGTATTCTTGGCCGCCGACCACGCCCCGGCGCCGGCCCAAGCACCGGCGCCGAAACCCGTCGATCGCCACGCGGGTCAGATGTCGTTCGGCATCGGCGGGTGTAAAGAGTGCCACCAGGGCCCCCGCGAACGTCGTGCGTCGGAATTCGCGAAGTACGGCTCGGCCACCTTCGTCCGCCTCAACGAGAGCGCGACCTGGTCCGACCGGGACGTCCACGCGGTCGCCTACGACAACCTCAAGCGGCCCCTCGGGGAACGAATGGGCCGACTCCTGGGGTACGACGTGACCAAGGCCGCCCAGTGCCTCACCTGCCACTCGGCCGACCTGCACAAGGACAAGCCGCTCGCCCAAAAGACGCGGGCCGACTTCGCCACCTCGGCCGGGGGGGTGAACTGCACCGTCTGCCACGGGCTCGGCGGGAACTGGCAGATCGAACACTTCGCCGACCCCCAGCAGGAAGGCGACCCCCTGCCGTGGCGGCTGTCGAGCCCGGACCACAAGTACGACCGCGGGATGGAGAACCTCCGCGACCCGGTCGTGAAGGCCCGCCTCTGCGCGTCCTGCCACGTCGGCAACGAGGGCGAGGGCAAAGTGGTCACCCACGAGATGTACGCGGCCGGCCACCCCCCCCTGCCGCCGTTCGAACTGGCCTCGTTCATGAACAGCGAGCCGAACCACTGGGGGTACCCGAACGACCCAGAACTCACGTTCCTGGCCGACTTCGCCAAGGCCCCGAAGAACGCCGAGGGCAAGCCGACCACGACGTGGGACCAGTTCCGCTTCCACCCCGCCGACAAGGAGTCGTACCTCGCACGCCACCTCGCCACCGGGGCGATCGCCGCACTGGAAGCCGAGATGCGACTGGTCGCGGCCGAGGCGAAGGCCGATTCCGGCGGCGTCGATTACGCCCGATTCGATTGCTACGCCTGCCACCACGACCTGAAGACCCCGAGCGAGCGTCAGAAAAGGGGCTTCGACGGCCCGCCCGGCCGGCCGCCGCTCAAGGCATGGGTCGGGGCCCTCCCCGGGATCGTGGCCGAGCACGCCAGGGGGTTGGGCGACCCACAACTGAAAGTCTTGGCGGACGACTTCGGGACGAAGTGGCGGGCCGTCCGAGACGCTTCACTGGGCCGGCCGTTCGGAGATCCGACGTTGGAGGCGAAAGCCGGTTCGATGGCCGCGTGGTGCGACGAATTCCTGGCGCGGCAGTCGGCCATCGGCACGCCCCTCTACGGCAAGGACAAGACCGACGATCTCCTCAAGAGGATTGCCGCTGCCCTCCCCCGACTCGACCCGGCCCCGGCCGACGGCCCCAAGGTGCCGGGGGCCGCTGTTCGCAAGTCGGGGTGGGCGGCCGACCCGGAAGCGGCCATGCACCTGACGTGGGCGTACACGACGCTCCGGGCCGACCGCAAGCTCCCGCTCTCGGCCGAAGACGTGCGAGCACTCGGCGCTGTCATCCCGGTCCGCGTGCGGGGCGAACCCGACTCCTACCGCTGGGTCTACCCCAAAATGCCGACGGCGTCCGCGTTCCGCGACCGTATGGAACTGTTCAACCGTTTCAAGGCAGACGACTTCGAAAGGGCCCTCCTGAAGCTGGCCCCGGATGCGAAGATGGTCCCACCTTCGAAGTGAGTGCCGGCCGCGGCCCCGGGTCGAGCCCGGAGCCGCGATTCCGGCGGGAGCCGCGAACTCTCCCGCGTTACCGCCCGTTTCGGGAGCGGTTCCGGAAGTGGTGTGGGGTCAGTCGGATCGGGCGACCCCACACCCTCTGATGCGGTAAAATGCGGTAACGCTCACCGCCCCGCCCGCGTCCGCCGGCGGCGCTTATTGCTCTTGCGGCGTTCCTCGTAGTAGATGGGTTCCGGTTCGTCGGTCACGAACCACGGCTTGCCGTCCCGCAGGTACATCTTCTTCTGCTCGCTGTCGTTGAGCGGGCGGGCGCCCAGGCGGCCGAAGACGCCGATCTGGTTGCCGTTCTCGTCCACGGCCCGGTCTCGGTCGAGGCCGCGGGCGACGGACAGCACCTTCCCCTCCTTCGGCTTGAAGGTGGCCACCAACTTCGGCGTCGGCCGCGGGCTGAAGCCTTCGTTGCCCGGCGTGTCCGGCCCCGTGAGCTGCACCACCCGCAACCCGTTGCGGCCGTCGGCGATGTAGGCGAACTCGCTAGTGTAGGTGATGCCGAGCTTCACGTCCCGGCAGTCGTTGAGGCAGCCGTTGGCGGTGAACACCTGGTCCACCTTCGGCTCGGCCGCGCTCGTGATGTCGAGGATCACCAGCCCCCGGGCCCCGGCGGCGACGTAGGCGTAGGTGCGGGCCAGGTAGACGGAGTGGGCGTCGGGCAGCCGCAGGAGCGACTTCGGCACCGGGTTGGCGAGGTCGGTGGTGTCGAGCACCTTCACCCCCTCCTCGTCCACCACGTAGGCGTAGCGGAACTGCGTGTCCACCGCCCGCGGCTTCTTCAGGAACGGGCCGCCGACCACGGCCGTCACCCGCGGCTTCTTGGGGTCGTCGATGTCCACCACCACCAGCCCGGCGTCCGAGCAGACGTAGGCGTAGTGGCCGACGATCTTGACGGACCTGGCCCCGCACAGGACGCCGTTTGGGTTGAACGTCACCTCCCGCTTGAGGAAGTTGTTCACCGCGTTCCCGTCGATGGTGGTGCCGGCCCCGACGAGGATGAGCCCCTCCACCGTGTCGCACACGTACAGGTAACCGAACAGCCCGTGGACCGGCTGCTCCTTGTTCGCCGGGTTCATCTTGCGGGTCGGGTCGACGGCCACCGTGGTCGGGGCCGCGACGTAGACACAGTTCTTAGTCACGACGTGGAACTTCTGCCCGACCGGCGACACCGGGGCGGTGGTGATCCGCTCGGCGAACCCCTTGTGGTCGATGAAGGCGATGTCGAACACCCGCAGCCCGCCCTCCCCGCACGCCGCGTACAGGTACTCGCCGCGGTTCTGGACCATCAGCACTTCGCTCTTCTTGAACGGCCGCTTCAGCCCGTCGGCCACGTCCCGGCCCGGGTGCTCGTGGGCGTCCGCCAGTTCCTTGCCGGCCTCGCAGTGCTTCTTGTAGTTGTCCGGGAAGGCCGTCTTGTGGAGGTCGCTGCCGATCACCGCCTGCGGCTCCGGCGTCTCGGTCGTGACGACCCCGAAGAGCCCCTCCTCGCCGGCCGCCACCCAGCAGTACTTGCCGATGAAGTTGAGGTACTGGGTGCCCTGCATGAGCAGTTGGGCCATCCAGGCGTTGTTGTCGTTGGCCTTCGAGAGGTGGCAGTCGGAGCACTGCTTCGTCTCCTTGACCCCGCGGCCGCGGACGGTGTGCGGGACGTTCGTGCTGAACGCCGTGCCGCCGTACCCGTCGGCCGAGATCGTCTGCTGCTGGACGTAGATCGACTCGCGGTTCCCGTTGTACGACCCGACGTGGATGGCGCAGCTCGACCGGGCCGGGTTGACCCGGTTGCCGGTCACGTCGCCGTCCTTCGCCAGCATGTACACGTCGTCCCGAAGGGTCTGGAAGTTGTACGCCGTGTAGTTCCGCGTCACGTCCCCGTCGGCGTGCAACTGGGGCGACTTGACGTTCGCCTTCTGCGGCAGGTGGCAGCCGTAGCAGCTCGGGTTCCAGGCCGAGTGGCAGGCGATGCAGCTCATGTTCTTGTCCTGGTGGGCGCACCCGTCGGCCCCGCCGGGCAGCGCGGCCGGGTCGCCCCACACCATCTTGCCGGTCGCCTTGTCCACCCGCACGGTCTTGGCCAGGGCCGACTTCTCCCGGTACCGCGGGTGCCCCTTCGTCACGGTGTCCATCGTCTGGACGACCTCCCAGCGGACCCCCTTCTCGACCATCGAGTTCTGGAAGAACCGCGGCTTCTTCGTCACCGGGTCGGTCTCGCGCTCGAAGCGTGGCACCCCGAACGGCGTCTTGAGGGCCGCCAGGTTCCGCCCGCTCTTGCCGTCCGGGTCGGACGTGTAGCTGGCCGGCCCGGACGTGCGGAGGGTGGTGTACTTGGACGCCGTCCCGTGGCAGTCGATGCACGAAATCTCGGTCGCCGCCCGCACCTCCATCTGGAGGCGGTTGTTCCCGTGCATGTCCTGCGAGAAGTGGCAGTCCACGCAGTGCATCCCCTTCTCCATGTGGATGTCCATGAGGTGGACCGGCTGCTTGGACCGACACCCGTCTAGCTTCTCCTCCCGCTCGAGGGCGGTCTTGCTGTCCGGCGAGCGGTCCGTCCGGTAGAACTCCCGGGCCTTGTTCGGGAAGTCGACGGCGGCCGCCAAGAGCTTCGGGTTCGGCGGGCCGACGAGGTCGCCTCTGGTGTCCAGGAGGTTCCCCTTGCGGTCCTTCTTGAACACCGCCTTGAACACCCACCCGTGGCTGTGGAAGTCGCCGAACTGGGCCTTGTCCATGTACGGGTTGAGCTTGGTGACGTCGGCCAGGAAGGCCGGGTCCGACCAGTTCCCGCGGGCCGACGCCTCGTCCGGGTTGCTCATGGCGTGCTTGATCATCTGCTCGCCGGTCGGGTTCTTCTGCCGCTCCGGGTACATGTACTTGGCGTGCGTCTCCTCGTCGTACCACATGTACCCGATGTAGCTGTTCATCACCGTAGTACCGGGGTGGACGTGGCAGACCATGCACTGGCTGGTCGGCACGCTGTTCGTGAACCGGTGCTCGATCGGGTGGCCCGGCTCGCCCTTCGGGATGGTCGGGTCGGGGTTGTGGGGCGACGTGGTCCCGCGGTTGCCGAACTCGGCGTTCTTCGTCCCCGAGTGGACCTGCGAGCGGTCGTTGGCGTACACGACGTGGCAGGCCGAGCAGCCGCTGGAGCGGAAGTCGCCGGCGTGGTCGTTGGTGCCCAGGAAGTTGAGCGTCGGGTCGAACAGGCGGGTCTTGTTCAGGCTCACGTACACCGGGTCCGTCCGGTTGCCCGTCCCCAGCCCGCGGACGCTCAGGCGGGTGCGGGGGCGGCCCGGCTCCTCGTCCTTCTCCGGCTGGGCCGTCTCGTTGATGAACCGCCCGCCCGGCTCGAAGATGCGGAGGACGTTCCCCGGCTGGCTCATCTCGTACCGCGGGAGCGGGTCGAGGAACGGGACGACGCCCTTCTTGTTCATCTCCTCGTCCGTCGGCGGCGGGGTCGTCTTGAGCCGCAGGGCGGCCCCGTTCATCCCGTAGGCCTCGCCGAACCGGGCCCGCTTGAACGGCACCGCGCCGTTGTTGTACAGGGCCGCCCCCCACAGCATGCACCCGGTGCTCATGATCTGCTTGCGGTTCGTCTGCACCTCCTTCGGGTGGCAGCCGGACGTGCCGCAGCCGATGTGGGCAACCCGGAAGTCGCCCGGGTTGACGAACCGGATGAAGTCCGGCGACTCGTGGTTGAGCAGGGTGTACGACCGCACCGGGTTCGCCGACCCCGGCCAGAACTGAGGGTGCCGGGGGGCGACGTGGGCCCTCTCCTTGGTGGTGGCGCACGGGTCGCCGCCGTGGCAGTCGGTGCACCCGAGGCGGACCGTGTCCTTGAAGTGCGGGTCCTTCGCCCCCTGGTGGCAGGCCATGCAGCCGCTACTCTTGGCGTGGGCCTCGGCCGCCGACTGCTTCATCAGCTCGACGTTGGCCAGGTGCGGCGGCATGGGGAACGGGTCGGACGGGTCGGTTGACCAGTTCGGGTTCTTGGCGTCCCGGGTGCCGTCGCCGAACGGCAGCAGCGGCGTCCCGGTCGGGGTGGCGGACACCGCGACCGAGAAGGCGACCGGCCCGCCGACGAGGGCGAGCATGACCGCCAGCCCCTTGAGGGCGCGGCGGGCGGACGGCGGCGATTCGGTCACGTCCATGTGACGCCTCGGGCGAATGGGGGCGGCGGGCCGGCGCGGTCGAAGCCGGGGGTCATACCGCCCCCCGGCCCGGGGTCAACCCCGACCCGGGCGGCGGTCAGAACGTCAGGATGGCCTGGAGGAAGGCCGAGCCGAGCGGGCTCACCTTCGAGTCCAGCCTGTTGTAAAGGGCCCGAAACCCGCCCGCGGGGATCAGCCCGTTCACCCCGGCGAAGAAGATGACGTTGTTGCTCAGCCGCGGCCGGTACTCGACCGCGCTGCTCAAATCGACGCCGATCTCCCGATCGATGTTGCTCTGGAAGGTGAACACCTCCAGCGAGTTCGTCTTGTCGAACCAGAGGAAGTTGCAGTTGTTGATGGACCGCAGGCGGGGCGTGATGTCCACGTCCACGCCGGTGTTTGCCAGCCACAACCCCGGGTTCACGAAGTTGCTCTGCCCCTGGGTCCGGCTCGACCGGAGGTTGGCGTAGTTGCTCCGGTCGTTCGTCAGCCCGACGCTGAAGAGTGGGATGCGGTTGCGGCTCCAAAAGGAGAACGCCCCGCCGAAGTTCTGGTTGTCGAGGATGCCGTCGAACCCGGTCGCCTGCCGGTTATTGACGTTCCCGTCGCCCGACTGGTAGAGCCCGCTGACTCGAAACCGGACGTAGTCGCGGTCGTAACTCAGTTCGAGGGCTGCGAGCTGGGCGTTGATGCTCTGCGGGGTGCCGGCGATGGGGTTGCGGCTGTCCCGGCCGAGGGCCCAGTAGAACGAGTGCGACAAGTTGTACCGCCCGATGTGCCCCTCGCCGACGAGGCCGAAGTAGTACGCCTCGACCCTGTGGGGAGTGAACACCCCGGCCGGGTCCGGGCGGACCAGGAAGCCGTTCTTGTCGAACAGGAAGTCCGGGCCGTCGTTGTTGTAATGGAAGTTCGCCCCGGCCGTGTACCCCGGGAAAATGAAGTCCTGTTCGAAGACGTTCGCGATCGCAATGTTCTGGTTGCGGTCGTCGAAAGTGTTGAGCTGGCTGTTGGTGTCCTTCTCCTGCTGGCGGAAGTAGGCCAGGTTGTACGAGGTCTTGTTCCCGTTCGCGGTGCCGAAGAGGCGGACGCCGCGGTTCGTGTCGCTGAAGATGAACCCGCGGAAGTCGCTGGTGAACGGCTGCGACCCCACCCGGACCGAGACGAAGTCGTACTGCTCGCTCAGGTCGGCCAGCTTGTACTCGGCGAACCACTCCTGGAGCGTCCCCCACGTCCGGTTACGGATCGTGCCCCGCCGCACGTCCGGGCTGACGACGCCGAGTTCCTGAACGCTCAGGTTGTTCACGTTGAAGGCCGGCGTCGCCTTGATCCGCCAGTCGACCGGCTTGAACGCCGCGTCCCCGTGGAACAGGTCGAGCGACACGGTGGTCAGGTTGTTGAAGGCGAACTGCCCCGGCCGCCCGAAGAAATCGAACTCGCCCTCGCGGAGGGTACTCTCGAACGGGGTGGTGGCCGTGGGGATGGCCCGCCCCTCGAACGAGGTGACGTTGAGCCCGACGACCTCGAAGAAGGTGTGCTGCCCGATGATCGGGTAGTCGCCCTTGAGAACGTTCTGGTTGTACGGGTCGAGGAGCTTCCCGAGGCGGTACGGGTAGTCGAACACCCGGGGCATGCCCTGGCCGTAGCGGTCCCACGCCGGGAACCCGATCCGCCAGCGGTCCTCGACGGTGTCGAACTCGTCGTTCGACCCGGACCGGGGGGCGACCCCGCTCGGCCCGGCGAACCCGAGGGTGGGGTCGTAGGTCGGGCCGTTGAGGGCGACCGCCGGGTCGGACGGCGGGGCGTCGCCGGCCGGCGGCGGCGGCTCCGTGACCCGTTCGAGAGGGCCGCGGGCGGGCGTCTCCTTCGGCGGCGGGACCACGACCGCGGTCTGGCCCACGGCCGGGGCCGCCAGCAACGCGACCGCCAGGACGGCCCCGCACAAGCCCCGGTCGTGACGGCCCATGCCCCCTCCCTCGCGTCGCGTGTCCGGCGTCGGACCGTAACTCCATTTCCGGCTCTCCTCCCATCATCGACCGAAAATGATCCGAACATGAGGGTTCTTCCCGTCGTGCCGGTCGCGGGGATTGCGGCGATTGGGGAAGACCTTGAGGACGAAGCCCGGTCAAGCACGGAGTCAAGAAGTGGGGCGGAATCGTGCAGCGCTCCCGCGTTACCGCAGATTTTGGTAAGGGAGTCGCAACCCGCCGACAGCCATCGAGATCGGACGACCACGCACGCAAAAAGTGGGAGAATTCGGGGGCACTTCGACGGCCGCGCGAGCGTCGGCGGGTGTTCGTGACGCACCACACTTCACTTCAACTGGCAAGAACCGACAAGTTCCCGGGGCGACTCTGCCGATAGTGACGATGAGTCCGTCCGTAGGCCCCGGAGTGCGTCGCCATGCCCGCCCCCACCGGCCCGAGCCACGCCCCGCGCGACCTCCATCTGGAACGGCTGGAGGCCCGCGACGTGCCGGCCACGGCGGCCCTGGTCGGGAGCGTCCTGAGCGTGGTCGGCGACCCCGGGGCCGACCGCATCGAGGTCTACCGCGACGGCGGACAGGTGGTGGTACGGGACGGCACGGTGGAACTCGGCCGCTTCGACTCCGCGACCGTGACCGCCATCGGCATCGACGCCCTCGACGGCAACAACAAGGTGGTGGTGGACGCGGCCGTCGATCAGCCGGCCACGATCGCGGGCGGGGCGGGGCGGAACGTCTTCGACGGCGGCAGCACGGCCACCACGTTCCTCGGCGGCCCCGGCCGCGACATCTTCTTCGGCAGCCCCCTGGCCAACAGCTACAACGGCGACGGCGGGGTCAACGACCTCTACAAGGTACTGCCGACGGACGTGGTGTTCCCGAACCCCGGCGACCGGGTGCTCCGGGAAATCTTCGCCGCCCCGGTCGTGCCGCAGGTGCTGACGACTTCCGACGTGGACCTGCTCCTTAAGCGGGCGGCCGCGGCGTCGGCCAGTTCGGACGCCATCATTGTGGTGACCGACCGAAGCGGTAGTATTCTCGGGGTGCGGGTCGAGGGCGGCGTCGATCCGGCCATCACCGGCAACCTCGACAAGCTCGTGTTCGCCATCGACGGGGCGTACTCGTTGGCCCTGACCGGGGCGTACTTCGGCAACAACCAGGCCCCGCTCACGTCGCGGACGATCCAGAAAATCAGCCAGTCGACCATCACCCAGCGGGAGGTCGAGGCCGACCCGAGCATCGCCGACCCGAATAGCACCGACCGCGGCCCGGGGTTCGTCGCCGCCGTCGGCATCAAGGCCCACTTCCCGCCGGGCGTGCCGTTCACCCCGCAGGTGGACTTGTTCCAAATCGAACACACGAACCGCGATTCCACCATCTTCTCCGGGGCCGACCGAATCACTGGGACGGCCGACGACACGGTCCGGCCCCAGAGATTCAACATCGACCCCGCCTTCGTCCCGGCCGGCCAGACGCTCACGGTGCCGGACTCCTACGGGTTCCAGTCGGGCCGCAAGCCGACGGCCAAGTCGCGTGGGATCGGCACCCTGCCGGGCGGCATCCCGATCTTCAAGAACGGCCAAGAGGTCGGCGGGATCGGCGTCTTCTTCCCCGGCAAGACGGGGTTCGCGACGGAGGCGAACTCGTCGCTGAGCGAGACCTTCGACCCCACGAAGCCGGACCGGTCGCTGGAGGCCGAGTGGATCGCCTTCGCGGCCGTCGGCGGTATCCGGTCGTCGATCGGGGGGGCGGCGGTCGCCCCCGTCGATGCCCTCAGTGGGGTGCCGGTGCCGACCGGGTTCGGCCTACCGAACGGGCGGATCGACCTCGTCGGCATCACCCTCGACATCTTCGGCCAGGGCGGGGCCCAGGGGGTGGAGAGCGTCTTGGCGGTGGGCAACCGCGTCGGCCGCGGCAGCCCGGACGACGGGGCGAATCAGGTGGTGACGCAGGACGGCAACGCGGACGGCGTGGCCAACGACCCGGCCGCCCTGCGGACCGGCCGGATTGCACCCGAGGGGTGGCTGGTGACGCCGCACGACGGGGTCGGGGTGTCCGCCGAAGACGTGCGGCAGATCATCGCCCAGGGGCTCGCCCAGGCCAACCTCACCCGGGCCGCCATCCGCCTCCCGCTCAGCAGCCGGACGCGGATGGTGTTCGCCGTGGCCGACCGCAACGGGACCGTCGTCGGCCTCTACCGGATGCCGGACGCGACCGTCTTCTCGATCGACGTGGCCGTGGCGAAGGCCCGGAACGTGAACTACTATGCCGACGCTGCCAAGCTCCAGCCGGTTGATCGAGTGGCCGGCGTGCCGGCCGGCGCGGCCCTGACCAACCGGACGTTCCGCTACCTCGGCGAGCCTCGCTTCCCCGAGGGGATCGACGGGGCCCCACCCGGCCCGTTCTCGCAACTCCTCGACGGCGGGGCGGACCTCGGCACCGGCCTCCAGGTCGGCCCACGCAAGGCGGCCTCGGCGTACCAGAGCGTGGTCGGGTACGACGCCTTCAACCCGGGCACAAACTTCCGCGACCCGACCAACCCGTTGAACCAGAACGGGATCGTGTTCTTCCCCGGGAGCGCCCCGCTGTACCGCAACGGCGTCCTGGTGGGCGGGTTCGGGGTGAGCGGCGACGGGGTCGATCAGGACGACGTGGTCACCGCCGGGGGGCAAGTCGGGTTCGAGGTGCCCGGGACGGTGCTGCGGGCCGACCAGACGTTCACCCGGGGGGTCCGCCTGCCGTACCAGAAGGGGAACCGCAACCCGGAGGGATGACCGGGGGCGGCGGGGGCGGCTCAACGTCCGCCACTGTCCCGGCCGATACCAACTCTGATCGGAACACCAGCGCCAGGAGATGCCGCGATGCGTGCAGTCGGACTCGTCGCCCCCGTGGCGGTCGGCTGGTTGCTGTCGGCCGGGTCGGGCGCGGCCCAGGAACGGTTCGCGGAACGGACCTTCCTGCCCCGCAAACCGCCGGAACACACCCAGGAGCGGGCCGGTAACCCGGCGTCGGTCGCCTGGTGGGCACAGCCGGGAGTAGGGCCGCACGAGGCCGGCGGTTACATCGGCGGCGGCCGGCTACGGGGCAACGCCCCCCTCTCCAAGTCGGCCGGCGGCCTCGGCCCGACCGAAACCGGCACCTTGGGGTGGGACTTCGTCGGCTTCGGCCGCCGCCCCGGCCGGGTCTTCCTCGGGGCCTCACCGGAGGGCGGCAAGGACCGGGATTACGCCCGCGGCTACCGGACCGACGGCACGCACCACATACCCGACGTCTTCGCCGTTCGCCCGATCAGAAAAGCCGTCCTCGAATCCAAAGAGGATAACGGCGAACACAAGGCTCACGGAAAAGAGTAACCGCGACTTCGTGGTCGAGTTCGCCCGCACATCGCCTTGCCCCTTAATTGTCGTCCTCGGCGTTCCGCCGGGCGCGCGGAAAAACCCACGTCAAGCGGCGTGCCACTTCTTGAAATTGACCGCCCTTTGAACAAATCAGTGGTTTGGGTGCGGACGCAGCCGTCCGCCCGCACGCGTTCTGTAACAGCCACCCAACACTCGATCGAGGATTGTCGTTGTGATCCACGTCGTCGCCACCATCGAAGTTCAGGCCGGCCGCCGGGCCGACTTCCTCCAAGAGTTCCATCGGGTCGCCGCCCTCGTGAGGGCCGAGGCCGGGTGTGTCGAGTACGAGCCGGCGATCGACATCCCCACCCCGATCGCGGTTCAAGACCCAGCCCAGCAAGACGCCGTCGTGGTCATCGAGAAGTGGGAAAGCCTGGAAGCCTTGCAGGACCACCTTAAGGCCCCGCACATGGCCGACTACCGCGTCCGAGTCAAAGACCTCGTGCGGGGCGTGCGGCTCCGGGTGCTGGAGTCGGCTTGAGCCGGATCGGGCGGCTTCTGGGAATTCGATGGGCCGCGCACCGGGTAAATGGCATAGAGGTTGGGGGAGGCATGGGCTGGACGAAAAGGGGGCGGTCGCCGCATGCAAACAGGTTAAGTGAAGGGCGGGAGCTACCGATTTCAGGCAGTGTCGGTGAGATTGCTCCCCCCGGGCCGGATGGTGGCCCTTTAACAATGCCAAGTGCGGGGCTCCATCCGGCCCCGCCGACCATGGACAGTCACGGAAGACCCATGATCACGGACCTGCTATTCGCGACCACACTCGGGCTCGGTCAGATGCCGGCCCCGGCGTACCCGTCCCCGATGCCGGCCTACACCTTCCCTGGTCAGGCCGGCACCGTCATCCCGGTCCAGCAACCGGGCATGCTGCCCAGCGCACTGCCGACCCGTACGTACCAGACTCAGCCGGGCACTCCCGAGCAGCCGCCGGCGACCATCGGGGGCGTCCCGGCCCAGGCCGGCACGGAGCCTGTCCCGGCGGAGGAGCCGAAGGCCGACGAGCCTGCCAAGCCGGAGCCGGGCTTCCTGATGAAGACGCTCTCGGGCACGTGGATCGGCGAGCGGATGGAAGAGCGGCGGATCAGCGCGTCGGGTTGGATCGAGGGCTCGTACAGCCCCAGCACCAACAGCGTGAGCAACGCCCCGGTCACGTGGAACGACCGGGCCAACCAGTTCCTTCTCAACCAACTGTGGCTGCGGCTGGAGCGGGCCGTGGACACCGAGTCCAAGGACGTGTCGTTCGGCTGGCGGGTCGACACCTTGTACGGCACCGACTACCGGTTCACCCTGCCCCGGGGGCTGTGGAACAGCCAACTCCTCAGCTCGAGCGGTAAGCAGAACCTCTACGGCGTCGATCTGATCCAGTTTTACGCCAACGCCTACATCCCCGACTGGTTCCAGGGGACGGACGTCCGTGCGGGTCGGCTCTTCACCCCGTTCGGGTACGAGAGCCTCGAAGGGGTCAGCACGCCGTTCGTCTCCCGGTCGTACGCCTTCAATTTCTGCCCGCCGTTCACCCACATGGGCATTCAGGTCGCCCCGACGTTCAACGACAACTGGTCGGGTAAGTTCATGTTCGCCAACGGCAACGACGTGTTCATCGGGGACCCGTCCCAGGAAGCCCGGTTCGTGGGGGCCATCACCCACACGAGCGACGACAAGAACACTGTCCAGACGTTCGGCACGTCGATCGGCCGGGGCAAGTTCGACGCCGGCGACCCGTTCAACCCGGCCACCGCCGGCTTGATGTCGGAGCCGGCCGGGCGGAACAACATCAACGTCTTCGACTACGTGCTGTCGAGGAAGTTCAACGACAAGGCTAGCTACGCCTTCGAGGCGATCTACGGCTACCAGACCGGCGTCCCGACGAACGTCCCGGGCGGGATCATCCGCCTCGACCGGACCTCGGGCACGGCCCACTGGGGTTCGATCGTGAACTACCTGTTCTACAACTTCACCGACAAGTTCACGGGCATCACCCGGCTCGAGTTCTTCAACGACAACGAGGGTCAGCGGACCGGGTTCGAGGGTCTCTACACCTCGGTCACCGTCGGGGCCCAGTGGAAGCCGACGAGCGCTCTGATGATCCGGCCCGAAATCCGGTACGACATCAACAACAACAGCAACCCGTTCGAGGGCCGCAACAACATCATCGTGATCGGCCTCGACGCCGTGGTGAAGTTCTAAGCCGGGACCCCGGTCCGGTAACGACACACCCCCGGGTGAACGCTCGGGGGTGTGTCGTTTTCCCGCGGTCCACCGTGTTGCTACTTGACCTTGGCCGCGTCCAACTTCGCCGTCTCACCGGCCTTCACCTCGATCGACCCCAGTTTCTCCTCGGCCCACACGTCGTACCGGCCGGGGGCTAACCTGTCGCATACCGCCGACCCGTCCCTCGCATCCGCGGCCAGACCCAAGGCGAGGGCCGCCGCCACCGCTGCGTCGCGGGGGGTCTTCGCGTCCGGGCCGTCGGCCGGGGACAGGTAGACCTTCCCCGCCGCGTCCTTCGGCCGCGACACCTCGGCTTTGCCGGTCGCCACCCCCTCCAGCGCGAAGTCGGCCGCCAGTTGGGCCCCGGCCTCGACCGTGACCCACTTCCAGGCCGCCGGTCCGTCGGCCCGCTTGGCGAACACCAGGTAGCGGCCCGGCTCCAGATGGATGTGTTCGTACCGCCCCGCCGGCCGCCCGTCGGCCGCCTGGAACAGCGTCGTAATGCGCGGCTTGCTCTCGTTCGACTGGGAGAAGCCGCCCTTGCCCGTCAGCGGCGTCTCGACCCAGTCGGTGACCGCCGACCCGTCCGCCTTCGCCCAGACGTACCCGACGCGCACGGCCGCCCCGTCCCCGGTCGTCACGGTGCCCTGGACGAACGGGGCGTCGTCCGCCCCGGGCGGGGTGCCGGCCGGCCGCTGCCAGTCGGCCACGAACGACCCGGCGAGGTACGTCTTGGCGTCGTCGTCGAGGGCGAGGTAGACCTTGCCGGGGACGCGGCCGCCGACCCGCTTGCCGAGTTCGAGCGTCAGGCCGTAGCCGTTCGAGTAGCTCGTGTTGCTCTGCGGCAGGTTCACCGCCGGCACCATGTCGCCCGGGAGCTGGTCCTGCTTGATGGTCAGCGTCAGCCCGCCGGAGAGCGAGGCGGCCGCCTTCGGGGAGAACGTCAGGCTGATCTCCTGGGTCGGTGCCCCCTCCTTGAAGGTCCGGAAGGCGAGCGTGTCGCCGAGGAGGGTCACTTCGGCGGGGGCGAATGCGGCCCCGGCCAGCCGGCCGGCGACCGCCGTCGCGGGCACCTTCTGTTTGGCCGGGTCGAGTTCCCACGGGTCGACCGGCGGCGGGGGCGGCACCGGGGCCGGCGGGGCCGTGGCCGTTAAACCCGGTGAGGGTGGAGCGGCCGGGGCCGGCGTGACCGCCGCGCCCGGGCCGCCCTTCGCTTCGGGTTGCGACCCGGCCTCGCTGCCGCCGCACCCGGCCGCCAACAACGCCCACACGCCGAAAGCCCCGACCCGGCCCAACCGCGTCGACGTTCGCATCGGAACGACCCCTTCGAGAGGCCAACCACGCCCGAGGCGCGGCCGGCGTCCGACCACTGGAAACGAAACCCTTCCGCCGCCGCCCGCCGCCCGGGCCTCGCCCCCGTATACCGTCCCCCGGCCCCCGACGCATCGCCAACTTTCCCCGGCCGCCCCCCGGAGCCCGCCATGCCCGCCGTCGCCGACGTGACCGCCTTCCTCGACCGCCTCGCCCCGCCGGCCACCGCCGCCGGGTGGGACAACGTCGGCCTCTTGCTCGGGTCCGCCGCCGGTCCGGCCGACCGCGTCGTCACCTGCCTGACCGTCACCCCGGAGGTCGTCGCCGAGGCCGTCCGCGAGAAGGCCGGCCTCATCGTCTCGCATCACCCAATCCTCTTCAAGGGGGCGAAGCGGCTGACCGCGGGCGACCCCGAGGGCAAATTGCTGCTCCCCCTCCTGCGGGCCGGCGTCGCCGTCCACTCGCCGCACACCGCGTTCGACAACTGCCCCGGCGGCATCAACGACATCCTGTGCGACCGCCTCGCAATCAAGGACGCTCAGCCGCTCCGCCCGCGGGAAGGGCCGCGGCAGGTCAAGCTCGCCGTGTACGTCCCCGAGGCCGACCTGGCGAAGGTGTCCGACGCCCTGTTCGCGGCCGGGGCGGGGGCGATCGGGAAGTACAACGAGTGCAGCTTCCGCGTGGCCGGCACCGGCACGTTCTTCGCCGGCGAGGGCACCAACCCCGCGGTCGGCGCGAGGGGCCGCCGCGAGGAGGCCGCCGAGTTGCGGCTCGAAGTCGTGCTCCCCGAGCACCTCGTCGCCCCCGCCCTTCTCGCCATGCGGGCGGCCCACAGCTACGAGGAGCCCGCCTACGACGTGTATCAGACGAAAGCCGGCGTCTCCGGGGGCGAGGGCCGCGTCGGCGACCTCGCGAAACCCTCCACCCTCGGCAAGTTGGCGAAGGCCCTCAAGGCCGCCGTTAAGTCCGCCGCCGTTCATGTGGTCGGCGACGCCGCCAAGCCGGTCCGCCGGGTGGCCGTCGCCTGCGGGGCGGCCGGCGAGTTCCTGCCCGACGCCGCCCGGGCGAAGGCCGACGCCTTCGTCACCGGCGAGATGCGCTTCCACGATGCCCTCCTGGCGCAAGCCCTCGGCGTCGGGGCGTTGCTCCCCGGACACTACGCTTCCGAACGGCCGGGCGTCGAGGAGTTGGCCGCGATGCTCTCGAAGGAGTTCCCGACGGCCGCCGTCTGGGCCAGCCGCGACGAGCGGGACCCGCTCGCCGTGGTGTGACGGGTTCCCCCGTTGACACGGCCGCCCCGCCGCGGTATTCGCCGCCCCACTGGCAAGGACGCCGGGAGGGTGTATGACACTTCGCCGCCTGTTCGTGGGCTCGCTCGCGCTCGCTACCGTTCTCGGCTGGTCGTGGTCCCACCCCGGGGGCAAGAATGCCGCCGCCGGCCCGGCCGACGCCGCCCGCGTCGCCGAGGCCGAGGCCGACGACGGCAACCGCCCCGACCAGGAGCGCCGCTTCCGCACCAACCAGCCGCGGCACTGGCGGCACGTCATGGTCGGCACCCGCTGACCACCCGCAGGGTCGCCGGGTACAACAGGCGGCGGGGCGTCTTCACGCGACCCGTCCGACTCGTCCCGGTGACGCCCCGCATGGCCGCCCTCCACATCGAGCCGCTCCCGCCCCGCACCGGCCCCGGCGACGTGCTCAAGTTCGTCGCCGAGCGGGGCAAGCTCGACGGCAAGCGGGTCGGCAAGATCGCCCTCATCGGCCGCGGGGCCACCGTCGAAGTTCCGGACGACAAGGCGAACGCCCTCGTCGCCGCCCTCGACGGGGCCACCTTCCGCGACAAGCCGGTCCGCGTCCGCTTCGCCGGCAAGGCCGACTACGTCGTCGCCGACCACTTCAGCCGGCTCTCCAAGCTGCTCGACCTGGAAGGGGCGGCCGAGGCGTTCGAGGCCAAGAAGCGAGCGGAAGAAGGCCGCGACGCGGGCGACGGCACCACGCTCACGGCCATGACCCTGAAGGACACGGACGTGGGCCTCGGCGGCCGCTTCCTGCTCACCTTCAGCCGCAAGAACAACTCCGGCCCGCTCCCGCCCAACCGCCTCGGACCCGGGTCGCCGGTGCTCCTCACCCAGACCGGCTCGCACCGCCGCGGGCTCTCCCTGCGCGGCGTCGTGTTCGACCGCGACGAGCGCACCCTGGGCGTCGCCGTCGGTCCGCCCGACGACGAGTTGCCCGACGAGGCGACGTGGCGGATCGACCTCGCGGCCGACGAGGTGACGCGGCTCCGCCAGCAGGACGCCCTCCGCCGCGCGCACGCCGCCGCGAACGACCGGCTCGCCGTGTTGAAGGCCGTTTTGCTCGGCGAGCGCGACCCCGAGGTCGCGGAAGGACCTAACCCCCCGGCCCCCGTCCCTGGGAAGGAAGGGGGAGAGGACGCTAAAAGCCCCTCCCTTCTTAGGGGAGGGGTTGGGGCGGGGGTCTTCGCTTCGCTCAACGGGCCGCAGCGGGACGCCGTTCATTTCGCCCTCGCCTCCAAGGACGTGGCCGTCGTCCACGGCCCGCCCGGGACAGGGAAGACGACCACGGTGGTGGAACTCATCCGTCAGGCCGTCGCCCGCGGCGACCGCGTTCTCGTCTGCGCCCCGAGCAACCTCGCGGTGGACAACGTCCTCGACAAGCTGCTCGCCGCCGGGGAACTGCCCGTCCGCCTCGGCCACCCGGCCCGCGTCGTGCCGGCCTTGCGCGAGCGCGCCCTCGACATGCTGGTGGAGAAGCACCCGGACGCCCGCCTCGCCCGCAAGATGGCCCGCGACGCCGGGGCCCTGTTCCGCAAGGTGGACAAGTGGACGCGGGCCGCCCCCGCCCCCGGCGAGAAGGCGGCCGCCCGCCGCGAGGCCCGCGACCTGCTCGCCGAGGCCCGCAAGCTCGAAGCCCTGGCCGTCGAGCGCATCATGGACGAGGCCCGGGTCGTGTGCGCCACCCTCACCGGCCTGGACAGCGAAGTGCTGGGCCAGCGGCGCTACGACCTCGCGGTCATCGACGAAGCCGGCCAGTCCACCGAGCCGGCCTGCTGGCTGCCGCTGCTCCGCGCGAACCGCCTCGTGCTGGCCGGC
>JANPKP010000337.1:0-7576 GCA_031426095.1 Gemmataceae bacterium | reverse complement strand
GGACGAGGAGGGTGAACGCGGTCAGGGCGGCGAGGGCGAGGGTCATCAGCGCGGTGTACCCGACGAACCGCCCGGCCACGATCTCGAACCGCTCGACCGGCTTCGTGACGACCGTGTGGATGGTCTGGTTCTTGATGTCGTTCGGCAGGCTGAACGAGGAGAGGAGCCCGGCCGTGACGAGGACGAGGATCATGAGGCAGAGGGTGACGACGGTCACGGTGGACCGCAGTTCGTCGGCCGGGGCGTTCTGGAACCACGTCGTCGGGAAGAGGAACGGGAAGGCCGCCAGCCCGGCGACGACCCACAGGAGGCGGGAGCGAACCGCCTCCTTGAAGGCGATCCGGGACAGGGCGTTGACGCGCCGGACGCGGAGCTTGAAGGCGTCGCGGACGAACGGGATGAGGATGCCGGCGAGGGCGAACGCCCCGGCCGCCATGAGGACGAGCGGCCGGACCTCGGTCTGGAACTCGGGCGGCACCGGCCGGAGGTCCGTCCCCGGCGGGGGAGGCGGCGGGGTGGGGGCGTAGAGCGGGACGGCCCGCCCGAGGACGCGGACGGCCGGCTGGTCGTTGTACTCGGCCCCGATGGTGAGGAAGACGACCGCGTAACAGAGCAACGAGAGGGCGGCCAGGACGACCATGCCGAACGACAGCGGCAGCCGGAGCCGCTCGGACTGCGACTCGTGGGTGGGGGCCCGGTAGGCGTACAGGAGGTAGACGACGAGGCCGAGGGCGGCGAACCCGCCGGCGTCCTGGAGCCACGCCTGGGCCAGCCCCGGTAGTTGGGCGAACCCATAGGGCTCGCCCCGGTCCAGCTGCAAGATTCCGAACAGGGCCGGCGACGACATCACGGGTGGTTGGCTCCAGAAGCTTCGAGTCGCGGGGGCGGCGGATGATGTCTTGTGTCCCGGGCATCCTTGCCCGGGGTCCTGCACCAGCCCGGGCAAGGATGCCCGGGCCACAAGAAGAAAACGACTCAATTCTTCCCCGCCGCGTCCGCAGGCGGCTGGTACCGCCGCCCCGGCCGGGCCTTCGACTCCTCGACGATCCGCAGGAACAGGTCTTCGAGCGTGGTCGTCGGGTGGCCGACCATCTCCAGCGACCCGCCGTGCTTGCGGAACACCTCGTCGAGGTCGGCCCGGAGTTCGGCCGACTCCCGCACCTTCGTCGCCCGGACTTCGAGCCGGGCCGCGTCTTCCAGCAGGCTCGACACCTTGCCCAGGGTCTGGAGGTCGCCGTTGTAGAGGATGGCGATGCGGTCGCAGACGTCCTGCACGTCGTCGAGCCGGTGGCTGCACATGAGGACGGTCTTGCCCTTCTTCCGGAGGTCGAGGATGAGGTCCTTCATCCACCGGGTGCCGAGCGGGTCGAGGCCGCTCGTCGGCTCGTCGAGGATCACCAGCTCGGGGTCGTTGATGAGGGCCTGGGCCAGCCCGATCCGCTGCCGCATCCCCTTCGAGTACTCCTTGAGGATGCGCTTCTTGTCGGCCCCCAGCCCCACCATCTCGATCAGCTCGGCGGCCCGCTTGCGGCGGACGGCCCCAGGCATGTCGAAGAGCCGGCCGTAGAAGTCGAGCGTCTCCTCGGCGTTCAGGAAGCGGTACAGGTATGACTCTTCGGGGAGGTAGCCGATCCGTTCGTTCTTTTCCACCTTCGCGGCCGGTTCGCCGAACACGAAGCCGTCGCCGGAGGTGGGGAAGAGCAGCCCGAGGAGGAGCTTGATCGTGGTCGTCTTGCCCGACCCGTTGGGGCCGAGGAGGCCGAAGATTTCGCCCTTGTGGATGCCCAGGTCGAGGGCGTTGAGGGCGACTTTCTTCCGCCGCCCCCAGAAGTCGCGGTAGACCTTCGAGAGGTTGCGGGTCTCGACGACCAGGTCCGAGGCCATGTCGCGGGTCTCCGGGGCACCGGCGGCGGTGCGTTGCGGGCGTCCGAAGCTCTTACGCGGCCCGCGGGCGGGCGGTTCGGGGGCCGGCGGTGATAGGATAGGAAATCGGGCGGCCGGCCGTCAGGTGCGGAACGGCTTCCACGCCCCGGCCGCGTCGGGCGTCTCGTTCGGCCGGTAGCGGGCCTTGTATTCGAGCGACCGGCACCCGTCGACGTAGTACCCGAGGTAGACGTGCGGCAGCCCCAGCCGGGCCGCCCCGCGGAGGACGGACAGGACGTTGTAGGTGCCCAGCGACCGGCCCCGCTCGCCCGGGTCGTAGAAGAAGTAGATGGCCGACAGCCCTTCCGGCAGGCGGTCGACGTACCCGACGCCGACGAGTCGGGGGCCGACGCGGTAAGCCCACTCCTCCGTCATGAACGGGTTCTCCACGAACGATTCGATGTAGTCGTTCGCGTTCCCCTTGCCGTGTTCCGGCCACCCCTTCGCCTCCTGTTGGTGGGCGTGGAAGGCGTCGTACAGGCGGATTTTCTCGCGGGTGGCGGCCGGCGGGCCGACGGTGAGCGTCACGTCCGCGTCGTTGAGGGCGGCGGCCCGCTTCTGGCTGCGGTCCGGGCGGAAGGTGGCGGTCGGCACCCGGAGCGTCCGGCACGCCCGGCAAGAGGGGCACCCCGGCCGGAAGAGCGAGTACCCGAACCGCCGCCACCCGGCTTTGAGACGGGCCATGTACTCGGCCGGCGTGAGGCTGCCGACGATCTCGTACTCCAGCTGCCATTGCCGGTCGGGCAGGTACCCGCACTGCGACGGCGGGGCCGTGAAGGTGAACAGCGATTCCATCCCGCCAGCGTACTACTCGGCGAACTCGACCGCTACGGGGTCCGGAATCACGCCGGCCCGGTGCCCCTCGGCGAGCAGCTTGCGGACGGCCGCCCGGCCGCGGTCGCCGTAGTCGAGCGTCCAGTCGTTCACGTACATGCCCACGAACTTGTCGGCGAGGCCCACGTCCATGTCGCGGGCATATTTGAGGGCGTAGTCGAGCGCCTCCCGCCGGTGGTCGAGCGAGTACTGGATGCTCGCCCGGATGAGCCGGCTGACCTCCCGCACGGTGTCCGGCCCGAGGTCTTTCCGCACGACGTTCCCGCCCAGCGGTAGCGGCAGCCCCGTGCGTTGCTGCCACCAGACGCCGAGGTCGACCACGAGGTGCAGGCCCTGGTTCTGGAACGTCAACTGCCCCTCGTGGATGATGAGCCCGGCGTCGAACTTCCCGGACGCGACGGCCGGGATGATCTCGTCGAACGGCACCACGTCGTAGGACAGCCGGTCGCCCGCCCCCAGCGCCTCGTAGAGCAGCTTGAGCGTGAGGAACGCCGTCGTGAGCGTGCCGGGGACGGCGACCTTCACGGCCGGGAGTTCGTCCAGGCTCATCGGCCGGCGGGCGACGATCATCGGCCCGTACTTGTCGCCCATGCTGCACCCCGTCGGCAGCAGCGCGTACGTTTCCGTGAGGAACGAGTAGGCGTGGATGCTGACGGCCGACACCTCCAGCTCGCCCTTCAAGGCCCGCCGGTTGAGCGTCTCGATGTCCTGCAATTCGTGGCTGAATCGCAGGTGCCCGGTCGGAATCTTGTCGTTGGCGAGGGCGTGGAACATGAACGCGTCGTCCGGGTCCGGGCTGTGCCCGACGCGGATCAGTTGGGTGGCCGTGGCGGTCGTCATGGAGTGGCTCCGGGCGTTACTTCAGCACCTCGTCGGGCGGCCCGCTCGCAACCACTCGGCCGCGTTCGAGGACGAACACCACGTTCGCCGCCTGGCGGGCGAACTCGATGGCGTGGGTGACGACGACCATCGTCGTGTTCCCGTCCCGGGCGAGGTCGCGCATCACGGCCAGCACCTCGGCCGCCATCTGCGGGTCGAGGGCGCTGGTTGGCTCGTCGAACAGGATCGCCGCCGGGTTAACCGCCAGCGCCCGGGCGATGGCAACACGTTGCTGCTGGCCGCCCGAGAGTTCCCCCGGCCGGCTGTCGCACTTGGCCCCCAGCCCGACGCGCTCCAGCAGTCGGCGCGCGACCGCCTCGGCCTCGTCCCGCGGCCTGCCGAGGGCGTACACCGGGCCGCTCATCACGTTCCGCAGGGCGCTCAGGTGCGGGAACAGGTTGAACTGTTGGAACACCATGCCGACCGTCCGCCGCAGGTTCAACAGCACCGCCCGCGACGGTGTGACGCCGCCCGTGAGCGAGATCGCGTCGCCCACGGCAATCGTGCCGGCCTGGAACGGCTCCAGCCCGTTGATGCAGCGGAGGAGCGTACTCTTGCCGCCGCCGGACGGCCCGACGAGGGCGGCCAGTTGCCCGCGGCCGACTTCGAGCGTCACCCCGTCGAGGACGCGGAGCGGGCCGTGCGATTTCACCACGTTGTTGACGCGGATCACGGGCGGCCCCCCCGCGTGACGGCCACCCGGCGTTCCAGCGCCCCGGCCAGCAGTGCCAGCGGGTAGCTCATCAGGAGGTAGAGCCCGGCCGTCACGAAGGCCAGCTCGACGATGTACCCGCGGTTGAAGTTGTAGAGTTCGTTGTACTTGCGGGTCAGCTCCGTGATGAGGATCACGGAGCACACCGACGTGTCCTTGAACAGGGCGATGAAGTCGTTCGTGACCGGCGGGATGACCACCCGCACGGCCTGCGGCACGACCACCCGGCGGACGGCCGTCAGCGGCGTCATGCCGAGCGACAGGGCGGCCTCCATCTGCCCCCGCGGCACGGCGAGCAGCCCGGCCCGGTAGTTCTCCGCCTCGTACGCCGAGTAGTTGACCGCCAGCCCGAGGATGCCTGCTGCGAGCGGATCGAGCGCGATCCCGACCGACGGGAGCAGGTAGAAGATGAAGTAAAGCTGTAACAACAGCGGCGTCCCCCGCAACACTTCGACGTAGACGCCGAGTGGGGTCCGCACCAGCCACGGGCCGTACACGCGGCCGAGGGCGACGAGCATCCCGAGCAGCATGGCCAGGGGGAACGACGTGACGGATAGCAGCACCGTCATGCCGGCGGCCCCGGCTAACTGACTGAGCATCCGAGGCCACGGGTTGCCAGCCGTCGAGTCGTCCGCCGGCAGGGCGTCCACGTCGGCGGGCCATTCACCCGTCTGCGTGTAGCAGAGCCATTCCTGATCGGGGCTCCACAGACCGTATTTCCGGTAAACGCGCTGGAGCGTGCCGTCCTTGAGGCCGTCGCGGATTGCCGCGTTGAGTTTGTCGCGGAGGTCGGTGTCCGTCTTGCGGAGATAGATGACGTAAAACCCGGGTTGTACCGGCGGGCCGGCGGCCCGGAGCTTCGGCGTCGTGCCCAGGTAGTACGTAGCCGCCGGGTTGTCTTGCACGGTGGCGTCGAGCCGCTCCTTGTCGGCAACCTCGCCCATGACGGTCGCCACGTCCGGGTTAGTGCTGAGGGCGATCCGGTCGCCGTACTTCTTCTGCATGTAGGAGAAGGCGACCGTGCCTTCGAGGACGCCGACCGTGCGGGGGGGCCGGCCGGCCGCCGGGAGCAGGTCGTTCCACCCGGCGATGCCCGTGTTCTCCCGCGTCAGTAGTTGAAGCCGGTAGGCGTAGTACGGGATCGTGGAGGCGTACTGCTTTTCCAACTCGTCCGTCTTCTCGTACCCGTTGAGGACGATGTCGATGGCCCCGGCGGCGTCGGCGGGTCGGTCGAGCAGTTGTGGCAGCTTGCTCCAGTCCCCTTTCCGCATCTCGGGCCGGCGGCCGATTTTATCAGCGAGGTAAGCGGCCAAGTCCCACTCGAAGCCCGTTTCCTTCCCGGCACCGTCCTCGTAGACGTAAGGCCCGCCGCCGATGGGGTCGGTTCCCCACCGCAGCAACGGCTTCTCCTGTCCGAGCGCCGGCGACGCGGCGAGTAGGAGGGCGGCGACGGCCAGGAACCGGCGGGCGGCGGGCACGGGCGGGGCACCTCCGGGCGGCGGGGCGGGGTGGCGGGGTCTCGCAAGAATGTACGACGCGGCCGACCCCTCTACAATCCCCCGCATGGAGCCCGACCGCCGCGTCCGCCAGGGGATCGTTCTCGCCGACCGCCGCGGCGTCCGCGTCGTCGCCGCGTCCGACGGCTTCCCCACGCCGGACGCCGAGCGCATCGCGGTGCTGTTCGGGCAACGGCCGGCGGGGGTGGCTTGCCCGCCAGCGCACTTCGCCTGCCCGTGCGGGCGGAAATTCGTGGCCGTCGTTCGGGTCGAGGACCGGCCCGTGCCCGGCGTCCCCGATCCGGCCCTCGGGTTCCGCTTCCTGGTGCTGGCCCGCGACCTGTACCGCTTCCTCGGCGACCCGTTCGCCGTGGCCGACCGCTACCCGCCGCCGTGGGACGCCGCCGGCCCGCTCCCCGAGTTGGAGTGGCCGCGGGAAGTGCTGCCGCCGCGGGCCGTCGCCGACGTGCAAACCCTCCTCAAGGCCGGCGACGCGGGGCTGCTCCTCGGCGGCGTCCAGGGGCTCATTGACGGGGCGAAGCTCGTCGTCCGCCGCCCCGCCCCCGACGAGCTTCTGATGCGCGGCCTCTGGCAACTCCTCCCTACGAAGACGCGGCCCGACCTCTGGCCGGCGTCGTTCGCGTTCAGCAACGACCTCGGCTTCCACGCCGTCGCCCTGCCGGCGGTGCCGGACACGCTCGCCCCCGGCGAACTGACCGAGGACCAGGCCCGCGACTACCCGCCGGGGCGGTACGAGCTGAACCTGCAAATCGCGGCCGAGGCGGGCGACCAGGCCGACCTCGACGGCCTCTTCGACCGCCGCACGAGTCAGGAGACGCTGCGGTTGGGACTGACGATCATCGCGTTGGCGGTGGCCGCGGCGGTAGTCGCGAAGTTGTTGATGTGACCCCGGCCCCGGAACCCCCATGCCGCTCGACGAGCGCGTCCTCGTGATCCCCGCCGCCCGCCTCCTCGCGGCCGGCGATTTCCACGGCTTCCGGCCGGCCGACCACGCCTTCCGGGCCGCCGTCCTCGACCCCGCCGCGTTCGCGTTCCGCCCCCGCTCCGAGGTCGAAACCGACCCCTCGTTCAAGCAACTCATCCCCTACGTGGTCCTCCGCTCGTGCGGTTCCCTGTTCCACTACCGCCGCGGGACCGCGGGCACCGAAGTACGCTTGCGGGCGTTGCGCTCCGTCGGCATCGGCGGGCACATCAGCGAGGCCGACGCGGCCGGGAGCGGGGGCAACCCGTACCGCACGGGGATGCTCCGCGAGGTGGCGGAAGAAGTCGAGATCGGCACGACGTGGGCGGAACGGATGCTCGGCTTCATCAACGACGACCGGACGCCGGTGGGGCGGGTCCACCTGGGTGTCGTCCACCTGTTCGAGCTGGCCGAGCCGCGGGCCGTGTCGCGGGAGGACGCCCTGGCCGACGCCGGCTTCGCCCCGCTGGCCGAGTTGGCGGCGAAGCGGGACGAGTTCGAGACGTGGTCGCGGTTCCTGCTGGACGAGACATAAGCAAGGCAGAAGAGTTTCAACACAAAGGTCACGAAGGCGAGAACACGAAGACCACAAAGGACAGCCAGATAAGCTCGAAGCCAGGAAGACCACGGGTTGCAATCTTTGGTGGCTGTCCTTGGTGGCCTTCGTGTTCTCCTTCGTGCCCTTTGTGTTAAAACTCCTTCGTCTTTCTTCCGCCGGTGTGGTGCGAGCGGCCTCACCCCACCGGCGCG
>JANPKP010000336.1:0-6116 GCA_031426095.1 Gemmataceae bacterium | reverse complement strand
GACGACCCGGTCCGCATGTACCTCACGCAGATGGGCGAAATCCCGCTGCTGTCCCGCGACAAGGAGATCGCCCTCGCCCGCAAGATCGAGGTCACCCGCCGCCGCTTCCGCCGCAAGGTCCTGGAGTGCGACTACGCCATGCGGCAGGTCGTGGAGACCCTCAAGCGCGTCCAGAACGGCGACCTGCCGTTCGACCGCACGATCAAGGTGAGCCAGACCGAGGAGCTGGAGAAGGACCAAATCCTGGCCCGCATGCCGCACAACCTGCGGACCCTCGAACCGCTCATGGACGCGAACGTCGACGACTTCAACCGCCTGTCCGACGCCGACACCGGTGAGGACGAGCGGGAGGAGTTGCGGGGCCGCCTCCGGCTGCGGCGGCGGAAGACCGTGACGCTCGTGGAGGAGCTGTCGATCCGGACCCAGAAGGTCCAGCCGCTGATGAAGAAGCTGGAGCAGATTTCCCAGCGGATGGACGAGCTGGAGGGGAACGTCAACGCCCTCTACGGGAACCGGATGGCGAAGGAGGAGCGGGCCAACTTCGAGAAGGAGTTGCAGGACCTGATGCTCATCACCCTGGAGGAGCCGGCCGGGCTCCGCCGGCGGGTGGCGATCATGAAGGGCCGGTTCGCCGAGTACGAGCAGGCCAAGAAGGAACTCTCCGGCGGCAACCTCCGGCTCGTGGTCAGCATCGCCAAGAAGTACCGCAACCGCGGGCTGTCGTTCCTCGACCTGATCCAGGAGGGGAACACGGGCCTGATGCGGGCGGTCGACAAGTACGAGTACCGCCGGGGGTTCAAGTTCAGCACCTACGCGACGTGGTGGATCCGGCAGGCGATCACCCGGGCGATCGCGGACCAGGCCCGGACGATCCGCATCCCGGTCCACATGATCGAGACGATGTCGAAGCTGCGGAACGTCTCGAAGAAGCTCCTCCAGGACATGGGCCGGGAGCCGACGATCGAGGAGACGGCCCTGGCCGCCGGCATCACCTACGAGGAGTGCAAGCGGGTCCTCAAGATCAGCCGCCAGCCGATCAGCCTCGACCGCCCGGTGGGCGAGAGCGAGGACAGCTACTTCGGCGACTTCATCGAGGACCACTCGGTCGACTCGCCGGTCAACTCGGCCACGAACGAGATGCTCAAGGACAAGATCGAGGGCGTGCTCAAGACGCTGACGTACCGCGAGCGGGAGATCATCAAGCTCCGCTACGGCCTCGGCGACGGGTACACGTACACGCTCGAAGAGGTCGGCCGCATCTTCAAGGTGACGCGGGAGCGGGTCCGGCAGATCGAGGCGAAGGCCGTCCGTAAGCTCCAGCACCCGGTCCGCAGCCGCCAGCTCGAAGGCTTCCTCGACGGCGTGGCGATCCGGCCGGGCCGGTCGTAACGCACGCTCGAATCAAAACCCCGAAAGCCCAGGGACGGCCGTCCCTGGGCTTTTTCGTTCCCCACTCCTTACAATCTCCTACACCCCCCCCGCACTCCGGAGCCCGCCGCATGTCGGTCACGTCGATCCTCCGCGAGTGCCACCGCCTCCGCCGCTTCCTCAAGGCGCTCCAGGAGGAGGTCGACGGCGGCCCGCGCGTGACGAAGGCCCAGCAGAACCACCTGGCCCGCGAGGAGCAGGCCCACAAGGACGCCCACGAGGCCCTCAAGAAGCTCAAGCTCAAGCTGAAGGACGACGAGGGGACGCTGAAGCAGACGGAGGCCCACATCGCCAAGCTCCAGACGCGGGCGGTGGAGGTGACCACCATGCGGGAGATGGACGCCACCCGGTCCGAGACGACCCAGGCGACCGACAAGAAGAGTGCCCTCGAAGACGCCATCCTCACCACCATCGGCGAGATCGAGGAGCGGACAACGGCCCTCCCGGCGGTCGAGAAGCAGTGGGCCGACGCGAAGGCCACCTTCGCCGCCCAGCAGGAGGAGGCGAAGGCCCGGCTGGTCCGCATCCAGGCCGAGAAGGCGGCGGCCGAGGCCGAGTTGACAGCCGCCGAGGCGACGCTGCCGGCCGCGGTCAGGCCGACGTACCTGAGCCTGGTGAAGGCCCACGGCCCGGAGGGCATGGCGGCGGTGAAGGAACGCGTCTGCCAGTCGTGCCGGTCGTCGCTGACGGAGCAGAAGTGGAACCAGGTCCGCGGCGGCGGGTTCATCTCCTGCTCGAACTGCGGCCGGGCGCTCTACCCGTCCGAGTGATCCCGTCGGTTAACAATTTCGCCCCGCACGTCACTCCGCCCCGGCCGGCGGCCCCTTCCCGGTGAGCCGGCCGCGACCCACTCCCGCGAACGCCGGCCCTTCCCGCCCCCCGATCACGAGGTGCCCCGTGACGGTCCAAGCCCCGGACCTGGTGCCGGCCCGCGCGCTCAACCAGGTGACGTACTGCAGCCGCCTCTACTACCTCCAGTACGTCGACTGCGTCATGCCCGCCAACGAGCACGTCGAGGCCGGGCTCCACGACCACCGGCGGGTCGACGACCCCGACCTCGCCCGCCGCACCCGCAAGGACGGCGACAACTCCCGCACCCGCGGCGTCGTCCTCTCGTCCGCGGCCCTCGGCGTCACCGCCGTCCTCGACATGGTGGAGGAGTCGGGCGGCGGGCTGGCCCCCGTGGAGACCAAGCACGGGGCCGCCCCCCGCGACGACGACGGCCACCCACGCACCTGGGAGAACGACGACGTGCAGCTCTGCGCCCAGGGGCTGCTGCTCGAAGAGGAGTACGGCCGGCCGGTGCCGCGCGGCTTCCAGTTCTACGCCGGCACCCGCGAGCGTGTGGAGGTGCCGTTCACCGAAGAGTTGCGCTCGAAGACGCGGGCGGCGGTGGCCCGGATTCACGAGCTGGCCGTCCTCGACGCCCCGCCGGAGCCGCTGCCGGCGAGCGAGCGGCACAAGTGCTTCGGCTGCTCCCTCGCCCCCGTCTGCCTGCCCGACGAGACGCTCTACCAGATCGGCTGGCCGCCCGCGACCGACCCCACGGCCGCCCCGCCGGCCGGCGTCACCCGCGTCGTCCCGGCGTCCGACGAGGGGGCCGTGCTGTACCTCCAGGAGCCGGGCAGCCACGTCGGCAAGCGGTCCGAGCATCTGGTGGTGAAGAAGGACGGCAAGGAGCTGAACCGCGTGCCGATCCACGCCGTCCGGCAGGTGTGCGTCTTCGGGAACGTGCAGGTGAGCACGCAGGCCCTCGAAACGCTGGCCGCCAACGAGGTGCCGGTGGCGTACCTGACCGGGCACGGGCGGTTCGTCGGCACGTTCGCGGCCGCCCCGGCCAAGAACGTCTCCCTCCGCGAGGCCCAGTTCCGCCGCTTCGCCGACCCGGCCTTCGCCCTCACGCTCTCGAAGGCGGTGGTCCGGGCCAAGCTCGCCAACCAGCGGGCCCTCCTGATGCGGACCCTCCGCGGCGACGGCGACCGGGGGAGCGAGGAGCCGGCCGCGAAGGGGATCGCCGAGCTGCTGTTCCGGCTCGACAAGGCGGCCACGCCGGACACCGTGTTCGGCCTCGAAGGCCAGGGCGCGGCCCTGTACTTCGGCGAGTTCGGCCGCTTCCTCAAGGCCCGCCCCGGCGGCCGGGCGTTCGACTTCACCACCCGCACCCGCCGGCCGCCGAAGGACCCGGTGAACGCCCTGCTCTCGTTCGCCTACGCGCTGCTGGCGAAGGACTGCTTCCACGCCGTCTGCGCCGTCGGGTTCGACCCGTACCGCGGCTTCTTCCACGCCGGCCGGCACGGCAAGCCGTCGCTCGCCCTCGACCTCATGGAGGAGTTCCGCCCCGTCATCGCCGACAGCGTGGTGCTGACCCTGGTGAACACCCCGAACCGCCTCGGGGCCGGCGACTTCCTGACCTGGCGGGACGCCTGCACGCTGACGCCGGCCGGCCGGCGGGCCTTCTTCGGGGCCTACGAGGAGCGGAAGGCGACGGTGGTGACGCACCCCGTCTACGGCTACAAGATGAGCTACTCGCGGATGCTCGAGGTCCAAGCCCGGATGCTCGCCGCCCACGTCCGCGGGGACGTGCCGGCGTACACCGGGTTCACCGTGCGGTGATGGCGTTTTCCCGCGGCCGGCCGCCGGCGGCGTTACCGCATTCTCCCGCATTCTTTTAGCGGGTTCGCCCGATGCGGTGACGCCGTCGGCGGTTGTGGCTCCCGCTCCCACCCGGAGCGGGAGAGTGGGGGATGGCCCGATTCGCCCGACGAAGTGGGCCGAAAGTGCCCGTTGTCGCCAACCATGGGGGTGGGGATGCAGAGCTGGCTCGTCTGCTACGACATTTCGAACCCGAAGCGGCTCCGCAAGGTGGCCCGGGCGTGCGAGGACTACGGCTACCGCCGGCAGTTGTCGGTCTTCCTCTGCCGCGTGTCGGCCACGGAATTCGTCCGCCTGCGGAACCGGCTCTACGACGTGATCGACCTGAAGGAAGACCAGGTGCTGTTCATCCCGCTCTGCCCCCGCTGTGCGGACGGGATGGAAGCGATGGGCCGCCCGACGGACGCGGCCGCCGCGAAGGACGTGGTGCTGGTGACGTGACGGACGCGGGCTCCCGCGGCTCGGCCGACGACGGCGTCGCGAGTCCGCGAACCCCACCTCCCCGGCCGGCGGTGCGGCGTGCCAGGTCGCCCGCGGGGCCGGTCGACCGGACGAAGAACGGCGGTCGGGCCGCAACGCCGACGAATATTTCCAATCCCTCAAGACCGACGTCGATCGACCGGATAGGAAACAGCGGTCGGGCCGCGGCCGCGTTCGGCCCTACAGTCGTCCGGTTGACGCCGCCGAGGGCCGAGTGTAGGATACGCTTCTGAATCCGACTTATCGCCGGAGCGTAGACGCGGCACATTGGGCCGGTGTGCACTCGGAAACGGGTAGCCCACCCCCGGCAACGGCCGCGTGGTCAACCCCGACCGGATCGGCGTGTCGGAGGTGCGTTCAACGACGTACTGCTCACGCGGACGACGACACGTCCCTCGTCGAACGATTGCCCGCGGCGGCGGTCGTGCACGAGTACCGATGCCAGCGGGTCTGCATCCCGGGTGACGCAATGCGGCCGCCTCGCCGACCCGCCGCCCTAGCCGCAATCTTGCAAGCGGGAAGTCGTGACCTCCCCGTCCGTGAGGCCCGCCGCCGAGAGACGAGATCGGAGTGGACCGCCCCGTGCGATTAAGAGTCAGAGACGTCTTCGGCCGCGACGGATTCGTCGAGTGAACGTGCTATGGCCGGCACGGGTCGTTCGCCGCGAACGGTGGTCGCGAGCGGGCGGGTGATGAAACCGCGGTGCGCCCTTCGTGAAGTACGCAGCTCTTTGACATCCCACTGTTTCCGCCCAGCCGCCGCCCGTGCCCCCACTCGCGTGGCCTAACCCTTGCGTTGTTAAGCGTTCACGACGCTTCCCGCCGAGCCCCCACGATCCCCGGCACGCAGAGGCTCGCCTCGCTCGCAGAACAGAGTCCAACTCTTACGCCAAAACCACCATGCGGAGCCGGCCGTTCCACGGCACAGGTGTGCGGTGGCCCAATTGAAGCCCCTGGTAGGTAAAGGCTTCCATGAGTTCGTGTCGCAGTTCCACGGCACAGGTGTGCGGTGGCCCAATTGAAGCCCGGAACACCCCGTTCGTGTCGTTCTGCGAACACCACGTTCCACGGCACAGGTGTGCGGTGGCCCAATTGAAGCCGGGACTTGGGCATCGAGTTCCTGAAGCGGGACGAGTTCCACGGCACAGGTGTGCGGTGGCCCAATTGAAGCATCGGGTCGTCCACGACGATGAAGTCCGCCCCCTCGCCCAGTTCCACGGCACAGGTGTGCGGTGGCCCAATTGAAGCACGCAGCCGGTCGTCGTGGACCTCAGCGGCTCCGCGGTCCTAGGCACAGGGGTGCGGTGGGCCTATGGCCCCGTGACGGTGTCCGAGGTCCACGACTTCGTGGACGAGATGTGGTTCCACGGCACAGGTGTGCGGTGGCCCAATTGAAGCGAGGACGGCGGCCGGGCCGATCACGACCCGGCCCAGGGGCGGTTCCACGGCACAGGTGTGCGGTGGCCCAATTGAAGCGCCGAGGCCGACCCGGCCGTCGCCGGCCAGGTGGTGTTCCACGGCACAGGTGTGCGGTGGCCCAATTGAAGCAGGCCGCGG
>JANPKP010000335.1:0-8232 GCA_031426095.1 Gemmataceae bacterium | reverse complement strand
GCAACGTGGTTCCGACCGCACAGGTAGTACGGTCGGCTTGGTGAACGCCCTCGGTCCACGCTTGAAGTCGGCCCGGCCGGCTTCCGTGGCACCCCCTCACCACCGACGTTCGGGAGTGTGCCGCCGCGACGACGGCCGGGTCGAGACTACCAACGCTCCGGTGTTCCGCCGGGGCACGAGGTTTCTTCCCCTTTCGTCCCCGAGGCCGTTGCTCTTGTGCCGGAACTTTCGGTGGGTGGCCCTCGCCGCGCCAACGAGTTCCGGTCCACCCACCGAAATTTCCGGCTGGGAGAACGCCCTCGGCCCGTCCGTGAAGTCGAGCCGGTCGGCGGCGCGGCGGCCACTCCCGATCAACCTCCCGCGGGCGGGTGAAGCGATGAACGTCTCGGTCGCGTACAAGGGGCGGAGCGGCGTCGGCGGCGGGGCCGGCGGGCTGGCCGTGTCGTTCGCCCCCAACCTCCGCCGCGACAAGGTGTCGTTCGTCGGCGAACTCCGCGACCCGCTCCGCTTCCGCGAGGCGGTCAGCGCCCTGCACGGCGTGGTCCTCAGCGACCTCAAGTTCAAGCCGAAGGACCGCACCGCGTACCAGGCGTACTTGAAGCGCGTCCAGGGGCGCGAGCAGGCCATCCGCCAGCTCGCCTTCCAGGGTACCAAGGAGCAACTGCTCGCCGCCCCCGAGGCCCCGATCCCGGACGGGCTGGAGGGGCGGTTCAAGGCCGAGCGGGAGCGCTACTGGGCGGCCCGCCTGCGGTTCTCCGACTACCTGAGCCGGAACGACCCGGCCCTGTTCCGCGTCCTCGTCCCGTGCGACCCGGTCGTCACCGTCGCCCCGGACGCCGTCTTCATCGAGTGCTTCAGCAAGGACGAGTCGAGCTACGGCTGCCTCACCGTCGATCGCAACGCTTTCGAAGCGCAAGGCGATGTCGCGCTGGGCACCACGAACGTCGATTACTCGCTCCCGCTCTACGACGAGTTCCAGCGGCTTCGGACGTACCGGCGGACGCGGTTCGCGGTCGATCCGGCCGGGTTCGAGGTGCGGACCGAGGGGGCGGCCGACTACCGCGAGGAGAAGATCGACCTGCCGCCATCTTGGCTCCGCGGCTTCATGCAACTCCAGGCCGCCATGAGCCTGCCGACGCGGCGCGTGGCGGTCAGCCGCGAGGGGCTGTACGCCGTCCTCGCCCACCTCAAGAAGCACCGCGCCCGCACGAGCCCGCGGGCCGTCCGCTTCGAGCTGGTGCCGGGGGCACCGGTCGAGATCGTGCTGGAGCCGTGGGAGGTGCGGATCAAACTGCACGACTCGCCCTA
Source organism: Gemmataceae bacterium (assembly GCA_031426095.1). Taxonomy (GTDB): domain Bacteria; phylum Planctomycetota; class Planctomycetia; order Gemmatales; family Gemmataceae; genus JANPKP01. The sequence continues at coordinate 6,924 of JANPKP010000335.1, read as the reverse complement.
CGACGGCCCGAAGGCGGAAACGATTCGCACCTGGGGACGAGACCGACTGCTCACCCTCGCCCGGCTCCTGCCGGTGGCCGACGGGGCGGACGTGTTCCTCCTCGGCACCGGGTTGCCGAGCTTCTGGTCGGTGCGGGCCGGCGGCATGCGGCTGCTCCTCGGGCTGTCCGGGTGGACGGCCAACGACTGGACGAGCGGCGGCGGGGCGCTCTCCGACCTGGCCCCGCCGGCCGAGCCGAGCGAGGACGTGCTGGGCGACATCGCCTCGGCGTTCGGCGAGTCCCCGACGCTCACCTTCGAGCAGGTGCGGCAGCGGACCGGGGCGGCCCCGCACCTCGTGGCCGCCGGGCTCAACCGCTTCGCGCTATTGGGCCAACTCATCCACGACCTCGCCGGGGGCGTGTACCGCTGGCGGCAAATCTTGCCGGTAGAGGCTTCGCTCAAGCAGGTGCGGATCGACAGCCCGGAGGCGGACGCGGCGAAGGAGTTGGTGGCCCGCGGCCGGGTGCGGGTGAGCCGCGACGAGACGGCCGGCGGGCTGCGGGCGGTCGTCGGGACGGTCGAAGACCGCGACGTGGAGGTGCTGACGGACGCCGACGGGAAGGTGATCCGCGGCCAGTGCAACTGTTCGCACTACTTCCGCTTCAAGCTCCGGGCCGGCCCGTGCCGGCACATGCAGGCGGTGCGGCGGGCGGCCAACGGCGAGCGGCCGGTCGGCACCCTGGAGCAGTGGTATCGGTCGCTGGTCAGTGGTTTCGCGGGTCGGTGAGGGAGGGGCGTGCCTGGCCGAGACCGCGATGCTTCGGCGTTCCGCCGGGGCGAGAGTCTTGTCCCCCATTCGTCCCCGAGGCCGTTGCTCTTGGGCCGACCGGAAGGCCTTTCCGGTTCGACCGGGGCAACGGGGTTTCGACCGGAAAGGCCTTCCGGTCGGCTGGGTGAACGACCTCGGTCGTGTCATGAAATCGGTCCGGCCGCCCTTCCCTCACCGGCCCGCAAAGCCTTCGATTCTTCCGGGTGACACATGGCGTTCTGGGACTTCCTGGCGAAGCTGCTCAAGGCCCCGGCCCCGGCCGAAACGCGGGTGGCCCCGGTGCCGCCCCCGATCATGCCGCCCGTGACCGCGGACGTCCAACCCGTGGCCGTCGAGCCCGTCGCGGCCGTGGTGTCACCGCCCCCGCCCGTCGCACCGGCCCCGGTCACGCCCTCCGTTCCACCCGTCGCCCTGCCGTCCGGGCTGACGGCCGGCGACTTCCTGCCGATCACCCGCGACGACCTCCTGAAGCAGGGCGAGGACGTCCGCCGCACGGGCGGGTGGATGTGGTTCGGCCGCCGCGACATCATCCCGCCCACGTCCGACCCGCGGACCCTCCTGATCGACCGCGGCATGCTCACGCAGGGGTTCCTCACGGCCGATCAGCTCGCCGAGATGCACCGCGTCGGCGACGAGTGGACGAAGCACGCCAACCGGCTCGACCACATCAAGATTGAGGCCGGCCGCACGGCCGACGCGGCGGTGGAGGCCGACCGGGCCGGACGTGCCGCCGTGAAAGTCCAGAAGAAAGCTGAGGCGGCGGACCGGAAGCAAGCCCACGCCGACGGCGTCGCCCGCCGCAAGGCCACCGACATCGTCTTCGTCGGCAAGGGCGTGTCGGCCCTTCTGAATGACCGCACGAGCGACGAGGAGAAGCTCGCGGACGCCGGCCTCCCGGTGATGCACACGCCCGCCGACCTCGTCGCCGCTCTAGGGATCACGATTCCCCGGCTGCGGTGGCTCTGCTTCCACACCGAGGCCGCGACCCGCATCCACTACGTCCAGTTCGACGTGCCGAAAAAGAGCGGCGGCACGCGGACGCTCAGCGCCCCGCACCGCACGCTCGCCGCCGCCCAGGCGTGGGTGCTGGCGGAAGTCCTCTCGAAGCTGCCGGTCGAGCCGCCGGCCCACGGGTTCGTCCCCGGCCGCTCGACGCTCACGAACGCCCGCCCGCACGCCGGCCGGGACGTGGTCGTGAACGTCGACCTCGAAGCCTTCTTCCCGTCGGTCGGGTTCGCCCGCGTCCGCCACCTGTTCCGCCGCCTCGGCTACTCGGGGGCCGTCGCGACACTGCTCGCCCTGTTGTGCACCGAGTGCCCGCGGCGGAAGGTGGCGTACGCCGGCACGCCGTACTACGTGGCGACCGGCCCGCGCGGCTTGCCGCAGGGGGCGTGTACCAGCCCGGCGATCTCGAACCAAATCGCCCGCCGCCTCGACCGGCGATTCGCGGGCCTGTCGGCAAAGCTCGGGCTGACGTACACCCGGTACGCCGACGACCTGACGTTCTCGGCCGGCCCGGGGTTCCGCGAAAGGGTCGGCTACCTCCTGGCCCGCGTCCGCTACGTCGTCGCCGACGAGGGGTTCGCGGTGAACCCGAAGAAGACCCGGGTGCGGCGGCCGAACGCCCGGCAGTCGGTGACCGGGCTGGTCGTGAACGCCGCCCCGGCGGTCCCGCGGGACGTCGTACGGCGGTTGCGGGCGGTACTTCACCGGGCGAAGACCGAGGGGCTGGACGCTCAGAACCGGGACGGCCACCGGCACTTCCGCGGGTGGGTCGAGGGGATGATCGCCTACGTCTCGATGGCCCGGCCCGAGGTGGGGGCCAAACTGCGGGCGGCCCTCGACGCCCTGAGCGAGGAGTGACGGTCGCACGCCCGGCCGCGGGATTCGATGCGGCATGCCGAACGCGAAACGCACCCCGCACGCTGGCCCGAGGGCGACACCGCCGGCCGTCACCCACCCGCCCCCGCCCGGCCAGCACATTCGGCGGCGGGTGGTTTTGAAAACATGGCCCGCACCCCGACCGCAGATTGAGAACCGCCACCAGGGCGGCGGCCGTCGTACCCGGCCCGACCGGCAGGTATCGGCGGTGTTAAACTTCACCGGACATCCGTGCGGTCGGCCGCCCGGCCGTCACATCCCTGCACGGTTCGGAGGGCCAGGCCGGGCGTACCGTAGCGGGACCGGTTCAATAGGATGACGCCTCGACACGCCGGATTGCAGTCACAAACACGTCGCTACACGAGGTGTCTCGATGTTCAAACCGCAGGCGGCTCTTTTGATCGCCTCGCTCGCGTGTGCCGGACTGTCGGCCGCACCGCCGGTTCGCAAGCCCGACGACCCCGGTGCCCCGCCGTTCAATTCGCTCAAGGAGGGAGAGAACCCTCCTCTCGACGCCTCCGACAACTTCGTCGTCGGGCCGAAGTACGTGCCCGCCCCGGAACGCAAGAAGGTCGACGGCGTGCCCGAGGGGAAGGTCCATCAGTTCGAGATCGACTCGAAGGAGACCAAGCTCTTTAACCCCGGCGTCGCCCGCAAGGTGTTCGGCACCGTCGACCCGAAGAACCCGAAGACGCTGGTCGTCGAGACGCACCCCGTGGACTACAAGCGGAAGGTCGGCGTCTACGTCCCCGCCCAGTACAAGGCCGGCACCGAGGCACCGTTCATGGTGGTCCACGACGGCCCCGGGCAGGCCGGCGGTTTCAAGACCGTCCTCGACAACCTGATCGCCCAGAAGCGGATCCCGCCGATCGTCCTCGTCGCGGTCGCCAACGGCGGGGGCGACGCCCAGGGGCACGAGCGGGGTCGGGAGTACGACAACATGACCGGCGACTACGCCGCGTACATCGAGGCCGAGGTGCTGCCGCGGGTGGAGAAGGCGTGCGGGGTGAGGCTGACCAAGAACCCCGACGGCCGGGCGGCGATGGGCAACAGCTCGGGCGGGTCGGCGGCCCTCATCATGGCCTGGTTCCGCCCCGACCTGTACCGCCGGGTGCTGACCACGTCGGGCACGTTCGTGAACCAGGCGTGGCCGTTCGACCCGAAGTACCCGGACGGGTCCTGGGGGTTCCACGAGACGCTCGTCCCGAACGAGCCGAAGAAGCCCATCCGCATCTTCCTCGCGGTCGGCGACGCGGACCTGCTCGACCCGAACGTGATGCGGGACGGGATGCACGACTGGGTCGAGGCCAACCACCGGATGGCGAAGGCGCTGAAGGCCAAGGGGTACGAATACCAGTACCTGTTCTGCCGCGGGCAGGGGCACGGCGTCGGCGGCGCCCAGTCGCAGTTCATGCCGCACGCCATGGAGTGGGTGTGGAAGGGGTACGCCCCGAAGGCTGACAAGTAGCCGCCGCGGCCGGAGGCGATCGCATCGGGAGTGGGGCGACAGGCGGAGGTTCGCGAGCGATTCCTTGAGGGGGCACCCATGACTCACGCTCGATCACTGGTTCCGAGCCGCTTGGCCTTTGCCCTGGCGGGGCTGACGCTGCTTTTCGCCGGCCCGCCGGCCCACGCCCAGCAGTTCGTGCTGTTCGACGCCACATTCACGTTCACAAAGGAGGACGCGGACAACTCGGAGCCGAGCAAGTCGCACTACTACGTCCGCGGCAAGATGCTCAACGCCGACCGCCCGAAGGACTGGACGGCCCCGGTCGACTACCGCAACGGCACGGTCCACGTCCGGGCGGAGGTGCTCGACAAGCCGGCCGGCGGGGCGGCCACCACGTGGTCGCTCTGCTACATCCCGAACAAGGGGCTGAAGGCCGGGTACGGGTGCACCGGGACCGATGTCTACAAGGAAAAGGGGGTGTACGAGCGGGACGTGACGATGACATCCTTCTGGCAGAACGACAACATCGTGTGGGCGGAGGGGATCAAGGAGATGCACCTGGTGATGAAGGACGACAGCGGCGGGGGCGGCCACGCCCACAAGCGGACCGACCCGGAGCGGTTCTTCCCGACCCGGATGCGGATCACCATGATCCAGGTGGCGAAGGGGGCAACCTACGACACGAAACTCGTTCCGAACCTGCCCGAGAAGAAGTGACCCCGCCGCCGCCGGCGGTCCCGGTCACGAGGGCCGCCGGGCGGCCGGGCGTGCTCAGTCGCCCAGCCGGGCGGCTTCCGCGGGGGACAGCTTGAGCCGCACCCGCCTCAGGTGGCGGTCGCCGCCGACCAGCACTCGACCAGCAGGTTGCGGCCGTCTGACGAGAAGTACGCCCTCCCCGCCGCCGGACCCTCGAACGGCGGGTATTTCAGCTCGATGCGCTCCGGCCGGGCCTCACCCGCGGTCCACCATCGCGTCCCGCACCCGCTTGAACTCGAGCGGCCCGACCTCCCGGGCCGGGGCGTGCCCGAGCAGTTCGCGGAACGGCCGGAGGGCGTGCCTGATATCGACCTGCTCGGGGGTCGGGTTGCCGTCCGGGTCGCGGTAGTGCGAGGTCGCCCACTGCCAGTACCGCAGGCAGAGTTCATTCACGCGAGGTGGGGGGGCGTCAACGCCCGAACGGTCGGCGGAAAAGTCGGCGATACTCCGCCTGGCTCTCGGATTAGCCGTGCGGCCCGAGGAGGAAATCCTTTCGGACCCCGTTAACGTTGACCGTGACGACGGACTGGCCGGATTGCTTGTGGAGGTGATAGAATGTGACGGGCTTGGAAGGACGTGGCATGCGACACGCTCCGGGGGTAATGCGGAAGATACCGCAGAACCCGGGGGCTCGTGCCGCACACCGGTCCGCCCGGCGGTAAGTATAACGTGCTTCGGCGAAGGGCGTTGCAAAAGTCGGGCTGACAGGATTCGAACCTGAGGCCTCTTGGTCCCGAACCGATCAAGCGCAAACCCACACCGTTTTCTTCGGTTTGACCACAATAGTCGCGAATTGCGAACACGAAACGGAACACCGTCGAGCTCGCCTACCCGGCGCGCTTCCAAGCGACATGTCCCGCTACGCCAGGATCTCCTTGACGACGCGGCCGCGGACGTCCGTGAGGCGGTAGTCGCGGCCCTGGAAGCGGACCGTCAGGCGCTCGTGGTCGATGCCCAGCAGGTGGAGCATGGTGGCGTGCAGGTCGGGGACCTCGACCACGTTCTCGACCGCGTGGTACCCGAACTCGTCGGTCGCCCCGTGGGACACGCCCCCCTTGACCCCGCCGCCGGCGAGCACGACCGAGAACCCCTTCATGTGGTGGTCCCGCCCGGTCCCCTGCGACATCGGGGTGCGGCCGAACTCGCCGGCGCGCACGACCAGGGTGTCGTCGAGCATGCCGAGCCGCTTCAAGTCTTTGATGAGGGCGGCGACCGGCCGGTCGATCTCTTCGACCTTGTCCTTGATGCCAGCCTTCAGGCCGCCGTGGTGATCCCAGTCGCGGTTGTACAACTGGACGAAGCGAACGCCCCTTTGGGCGAGTCGGCGGGCGAGCAGGCAGTTCGAGGCGAACGTCCCGTCGGCCCCGGCCGTCCCGTAGCTCTCGAGCACTGCCTTCGGCTCGTCAGCCAAGTCCATCAGGGCCGGGACGCTCGACTGCAGCTTGAACGCCATCTCGTACTGGGCGATGCGGGTGGCGATCTCGGGGTCGTCGACGGCGGCATTCTCGAGGCGGTTGAGCGCGGCGACGGCGTCGACTACGTCCCGCTGCCGGCCGGCGTCGACCCCCGGGGGGCTCGTGAGGTAGAGCACCGGGTCGCCCTTGCCGCGCAGGTGGACGCCCTGGAACTTCCCGGGCAGGAAGCCCGGCCCCCACATCCGGGAGGCGATGGGCTGCATCTGCCCACCCCTGGCGGAGGTGAGGACGACGAACCCGGGCAGGTCCTCCGCGTCGCTGCCGAGCCCGTACGTCAGCCACGACCCCATGCTCGGCCGGCCGGAGGTGGTCGAGCCGGTGTTCATGAACGTGTGGGCCGGGTCGTGGTTGATCGCCTCGGTCCGCATCGAGCGCACGACGCACAGGTCGTCGGCGACGGCCGGCAGGTGGGCGAACAGCTCGCTCATCTCCAGCCCGCCCTTGCCGTGCCGCTTGAACCCCCACTGCGGCCCGAGGCAGGTCAGCTTGGCCCCCTGGAGCTGGGCGATCGGCTGCCCCGCGGTGACCGACGCCGGCATGGGCGTGCCGCT
>JANPKP010000334.1:0-2287 GCA_031426095.1 Gemmataceae bacterium | reverse complement strand
CGGTCGAGCCGGGCGGCGAACGCGAGCAGTCGGTCGAAAGAGGTCATCGCAGAGTCCTCCGCATGCGTGTGCGTGGTCGATCGGACCCGCGGGCACCGGCCCGCGGGTCACCAATTCACCGGCGTTCAGGGAATGGTCGCGTGTCAGGCCGCCGCCGGTTCGGCGTGCATCGGGGCGACGGCGGGGAAGTCGAGGTCGGTGTCCGCGGCCACGTTGAAGTAGTTCGTGAACACGTTCAGGGCGACGTTCGCGATCACCTCGGCGACCGCCCCGTCGTTCCACCCGGCCGCCCGGACCGCGGCGACATCGGCGTCGGACACCCGGCCGCGGGCGTCCACCACCCGCCGGGCGAACCGGAGCAGGGCGTCGGTCTTACCGTCCACGGCCGTCGCGAGGCGGGCGTCCCGGACCTGGTCCGCCGTCAGCCCGACCGCCTTGCCGACGGCGGCGTGGGCGGCCAGGCAGTAGTCGCACCCGTTGGCCTCGGCGACGGCCAGGGCGAGTTGCTCGCGGACCTTCGCGGTCAGGGAGCCCTTGGCGAGCGCCCCGCTGAGCTGGAGGTAGCCGTCCAGCGTCGCCGGGCTGCCGGCCATCGCCCGGGTCATGTTCGGCACCATCCCGAGCTTGTGCTGGACCGCGTCGAGCAAGTCCTTGGCCCGGCCGGTCGCGGTCTCGGGCGAGAGGGTGTTGAGGCGGGTCATCGCAACCGTCCTTTCACTTCGTTGGTTCTGTTTGTGCCCCGGTCGTTTCGGGGCAGTCGAGTGGAAGATAATCACGCCGCGTGCCAAGACATTTGAAACGGCGCAAGTCAATGACCCTGTGTTTTTTGTGTGAATTTCTTCTCGGCCAATTCACTCACGACATCTCAAGAATTCACGATTTCTCGTAAGCTAACGACGACATCTCGTTAGGGGCGTGCCCGTGACCGCCGACCCGATCGCACCGCTGTTCCTCGATCCGAAGCGGCTCCTGCTCGACATGGCCCGAGAGCACCTTCTGCCCGACCTCCTCCGGCTCGTCGTCGGCCGGCTGGCCGAGTCGCCGCGGGTCGCCCTGGCCCGGGTCTGGATGGTCCAGAAGTCCGAGGACTGCACCGGCTGCCCGATGCTGGCCGACTGCCCCGACCGATCCCTCTGCCTGCACCTGGCCGCCAGCGCCGGCCGGTCGGCGGCCGACCCGAAGGTCGAGTGGACCCGGACCGACGGGGCGTTCCGGCGGTTCCCGCTCGGCGTCCGGAAGGTCGGGCGGATCGCGGCCACCGGGGAACCCATCGAGGCCCCGGACCTGTGGCCCGACCCGCCGGCGTGGGCGGCCGGGCCGGACTGGATGCGGGCCGAAGGGATCGCCGGGTTCGGCGGCCAGCCGCTCGTCCACCGCGGGAAGGTGCTCGGGGTGCTGGCCGTGTTCGCCCGAGGTAGCATCAGCCCCGATTGCATGGACTGGCTGCGGACGATCGCCGACCACGCCGCCGCGGCCATCGCCACCGCCCGGGCGTTCGCCGAGATCGACGGGCTGCGGCGGCGGCTGGAGGAGGAGAACGAGTACCTCCGGGATGAGGTGACCCGGGCCGGGGCGTTCGGCGAGCTGGTCGGGGAGGGGCCGGCCCTCGGGGCGGTCGCCCGGCAGATCGACCTGGTCGCCCCGACCGACTCCGCGGTGCTGATCCTCGGCGAGAGCGGGACCGGCAAGGAGCTGGTCGCCCGGGAGGTCCACCGGCGGAGCAAGCGGGCCGGCAAGCCGCTGGTGAAGGTGAACTGCGCGGCGGTGCCGCGGGAGTTGTACGAGAGCGAGTTCTTCGGCCACGCGAGGGGGGCGTTCACCGGCGCCCTGCGGGACCGGGCCGGGCGGTTCGAGCTGGCCGACGGCGGCACCCTGTTCCTCGACGAGGTGGGCGAGATCCCCCTCGACCTCCAGGCGAAGTTGCTCCGCGTCCTCCAGGAGGGGGAGCTGGAGCGGGTCGGGGAGGAGCGGACGCGGCGGGTGGACGTGCGGGTGGTCGCGGCCACCAACCGCGACCTGCGGGCGGAGGCCGAGGCGGGGCGGTTCCGCCAGGACCTGTACTACCGGCTGAGCGTGTTCCCGGTCGAGCTGCCGCCCCTGCGGAAGCGGCCGGAGGACGTCCCGCTCCTGGCCGAACACTTCCTGGTGTAGACGGCGGAGCAAAAGTGAGACACCGGGGCGGCCGACCGGCGGCGGAGCAATCGTGAGGCGCACAGCCGTGCAGACCCGTATCGCGGACGATGGGAGCACCATCCGCGACCGGGGAGCACCGAGGTGTACGCCGACA
>JANPKP010000333.1:0-1904 GCA_031426095.1 Gemmataceae bacterium | reverse complement strand
GGGGGGTGGGGCAAAACCCCCCCATTTTGTTTTGTTGGTTTCGGCTACACCCCCATGGGGGTCACCCTCCAAAAACCCCCCCCCTACCCACGGGGTGGTAATTGCGCGACGTTCCACCCGGTCCTCGTCGTCTCGATCCGCCTCAATACCCTGCCGCCTTGCCGTCCCGCCGCTTGTCGGCGGCCCCCGTCCGGACGCCCGTCGCGGGGTCGACGGCGATGCTGTGGGCGTCCCCCTGCTGGCCCTCGGACTGCACCGCCTGGCCGCGGGCCTTGAGCGCCGCCACGAGGTCGGGGTGGGCCTTCACGCTCTCAAACTTTGCCACGTCGGGGAACCACTGGTGGTGCGTCCGGGGGGCGTCCACGGCGGCCCGCACGTCCATGTCGAAGTCGAGGACGTTGACGAGAATGCAGAGGACGGTGTTCGTGATCGTCCGCCCGCCGGGGCTGCCCGTCACCAGCACCAGCTTGCCGTTCTTCAGCACCAACACCGGCGTCTGCGAACTCAGCATCCGCTTGCCCGGCTCGATCTGGTTCGGCTTGGTGCCGATCTGGCCCGTCCGCGTCGTCAGGCCGGGCTTCGGGTTGAAGTCTGTCATCTCGTTGTTGAGCAGGTAGCCGGCCCCGCGGACCACCACCCGGTTGCCGTAGCCGTGTTCGATGGTGTAGGTGTTCGACACCGCCATGCCGTCCTTGTCCACGACCGAGAAGTGCGTGGTGCTCGGCGACTGGGCGTCGAGCCTGATCTCGGGGGCGAGCGCCTCGCTCGGGGTCGCCTTCGCCGGGTCGATGCCGGCGGCGAGCTTCTTGGCGTACTCCTTCGTCGTCAGGTGGGCGGGGATGTCGCCGAACGCCGGGTCGCCGAGGTACTTCGCCCGGTCGCAGTAGGCCCGCTTCATGGCCTCGATGACGAGGTTGTTCGCCTCGGGCGACCACCGGCCGTGCTTCTTGAGGTCGAAGTTTTCGAGGACGTTCAGGGCCTCCACGAGGGCGATGCCGCCGGCGCTCGGGGGGGCGGGGCCGTACACGTCGTACCCGCGGTAGGTGCCGTGGACGGGCACCCGCTCGACGGCCTTGTACGCCGCGAGGTCGGCCCTCGTGATCCAGTTCCCGGCGTCCTTCATCTCGGCTTCGAGCTGGGCCGCCGGCTCGCCCGTGTAAAAGGCGTCGGCCCCCTGCTCGGCGACGAGCCGGAGCGTGCGGCCGAGGTCTTTCAACACCAGCGTGTCGCCGGCCGCCCAGGCCCCGCCGCCGGGCTTCCCGTAGACCCGCTTGAACTCGGCGTTCGTGGTGTCGGGGAGGCCGAGCACCCTGTTCAGCCCGGCGGCCAGGACGGCGTTCATCGGGAAGCCGTCCTCGGCCAGCTTCACGGCCGGCATCACCACGTCCTTCCACGGGAGCTTGCCGTGCTTGGCGTGGGCCAGGGCGAAGCCGCGGACGGTGCCGGGGACGCCGGCCGCCTGGTGCGAGAGCCAGGTGAGCTTGCCGTCGGCGAAGGTGTCCCGCCTGGCCGCCGCCGGGGCCGTTTCGCGGTACTCGAACAGGGCCGGTTCCTTGCCGGGGCCGGGCAGCACCATCATGAACCCGCCGCCGCCGATGTTGCCGGCCTCCGGCCACGTCACCGCCTGGGCCAGCCCGACGGCCACGGCCGCGTCGACCGCGTTCCCGCCGGCCTTGAGGACGGCCAGCCCCACGTCGGCGGCCGGCGGCGACACGCAGACGACCATGCCGTTCTTGCCCGCGGCGTCGCGGACGCCGGGTGCCTGGGCGGGGGCGAGCGTGGCGAGGGCGAGGAGGACGAGGGCGGCTGGGGTGCGGAACATGGTGCGGCTCTGATCTCGTAGGGTGGGTCGAGTCTTCGAGGCCCACGTCCGGGAGTCGAGCGTGGCTGACGTGGGCCTCGAA
>JANPKP010000332.1:0-13217 GCA_031426095.1 Gemmataceae bacterium | reverse complement strand
CGAACCCGGGGTCATTCTACTGCCGCCCGCCAACCGCCGCTGCCAACTGGCTCCCATCACCGGCCGAACACCAGCGACATCAGCTCCGCCCGGGTCGCCGGGTTGGTGCGGACGATGCCGCGGACGGCGCTCGTGATGGTCATCGCCCCCGGCTTCCGCACCCCGCGGATGGTCATGCAACTGTGCGTCGCCTCCACGATCACGCCGACGCCGCGGGGGGCCAGCTCCTTCATGATCAGGTCGGCGATGCTCTCCGTCATCCGCTCCTGCACCTGCGGCCGGCGGGCGATCCCGTCCACGACGCGGGCCAGCTTGCTCAGGCCGACCACCTTGCCGGCCGGCAGGTAGCCGATGTGGGCCTTGCCGGTGAACGGCAGCAGGTGGTGTTCGCAGCACGAGGCGAACTCGATGTCCTTCACCAGCACCATCTCGTCGTGCTTCTGGGTGAACGTCTTGCGCAGGAACACGGCCGGGTCGGCGTGGAGCCCGCTGAACACCTCGGCGTACATCCGGGCGACGCGGTCGGGGGTGTCGAGGAGCCCCTCGCGGTCCGGGTCTTCGCCCACGGCGATGAGGATTTCCCGCACCGCCCGGCGGATCCGGGCGTGGTCGACTGTGGCGGGCGGGGCGTCGTCGGGCGGGCCGTCGGCGGGCAAGGGGCGTCTCCGGGGGAGCGGTGCCCCCCATTGTAGGGGCACCGGCTCACCGCGACGCGGCCGCCAAACTCATGCCGGCCGCGGCGGGGAGCGCGGGCACGCCCGACGCGACCGTGTGACACCCGGGAGTGCCCGCGCTCCGCTGCGAGGCCCCCGCGTCGCGGCCACGCGGGGGCGTGCGGGTCTTTGACCTTCCGCCCCCCTCGGCGGGTAGAATAGACTGTGCCCCTTCGCTCTCCCGCCTCCAACCCCCGGGGTGTGTCATGGCCCTGACGGCCTCGCAGATCGCCGACCAGCGGAAGCAGGTCGAGGAACTCATCGCCGGCCCCGACCTCGGGTTCGCCAAGGCCCTCTTCTTCGGCAAGTTCCGCGGCGACCTCCTCTTCCCGTACCCGACCCTCACCCCGGACCAACAGGGCCGGGCCGACGACATGGCCGCGAAGGTGAGGGCCTACGCCGACGCCCACATCGACGCCGCGAAGATCGACCGCGACAGCCGCATCCCCGACTCCGTCATCAAGGGCCTGGCCGACCTGGGGGTGTACCGCCTCACCATCCCCACCGAGTTCGGCGGCCTCGGGTTCAACCAGCAGATGTACCTGAAGTCGATGGAGGTCTTCGGCGGGCACGACAGCAGCGTGGCCGTGTTCGTGAACGCCCACCACAGCATCGGGGCCCGGGCCCTCCTGCTGTTCGGCACGAAGGAGCAGCAGGCGGCGTGGCTCCCCGGCCTGCTCGACGGCACCAAGCTCTGCGCCTTCGCCCTCACCGAACCCGAGGCGGGCTCCGACGCCGGGAACGTGCAGACGACGGCCACGCCCACGGCCGACGGCACCGGGTATGTCCTCAACGGCGGCAAGCACTACATCACCAACGGCGGCATCGCCGACGTGCTCACGGTGATGGCCCGCACCCCCGCCCCGACGCCCGAGAAGCCCTCCGCCACGAAGATCACCGCCTTCCTCGTCACGCCCGACATGCCGGGGTTCGAGGTGGTCGAGGCCCGGGCCGACAAGTGCGGCATCCGCGGCACCGCCACCGGCAAGCTCAAGTTCACGAACATGGTCGTGCCCAAGGCGAACGTCCTCGGCCCCGTCGGCAAGGGGTTGAAGGTCGCCCTCACCGTCCTCGACTTCGGCCGCACCACGTTCGGGGCGAGCTGCACCGGGCACGCGAAGGTGTGCCTGAAGGCGATGGTCGATCACGCCAAGAAGCGGGTCCAGTTCCAGCAGCCGCTCGCCGAGTTCGAGCTGGTCCAGAAGAAGATCGCCTTCGCCGCCGCCCACACCTTCGCGATGGAGGCGGCGACGATGCAGTGCGCCGCCTTCATCGACCGCGGGTTCGAGGACTACATGCTGGAGACGGCCATCCTCAAGGTGTTCGCCACCGAGCACCTCTGGACGGTCGTGAACGACGCCATCCAGGTCTGGGGAGGGAAGGCGTACTTCACCGACCAGCCGCTCGAACGGTGGATGCGGGACGCCCGCATCAACACCATCGGCGAGGGGGCGAACGACGTGCTCAAGGCGTTCGTGGCGGTGGTCGGCTGCCGCGGCCCGGGCGAGTACCTGAAGACGCTCCGGGACGACATGATGGGCGGCCGGTGGAGCTTCCGCAAGGTGGGGGCGGCCCTCGGCGTGGGGGCCAGCTTCGCCCTCCCGTGGACGGTCGGCACCCCCGACGTGCCGGTCCAGTCGCCGAGCTTGAAGGACGACGCCCACACGCTGGCGAAGCTGATCCGCGAGTTCGGCCTGAAGCTGCCCCACGTGTTCGTCGGGCTGAAGGACGAGGCCCGGTTCGTGCAGGCCCAGATGCAGCACGAGCGGATCGCGGACGTGGCCATCGACCTGTACGTGGCGACGTGCGTCCTGAGCCGCCTCGACCACCTCCTGGCCCACGCCGGCGGCAACGGCAAGCCGGCCGACCCGTTCGCCGACGTGGCCGCCGGCCGGTACTTCCTGAAGCTGGCCTTCGCCCGCGTCCGCGACCGCTTCGCGGGCCTCGACGCGAACGACGACGCGGCCTGCGTGGACGCGGCGAAGGGGATGCTGGGGAAGTTGTGAGCGGACCGTGTCAATCCTGCGGGAACAGTGAAGGCGGCGGCGGTGGCGGGTCGGGCAGGTCACTGAAACGATAGGCGTTCAAGCCCGCGAACTTGGCGATGTGGTACGCCCCGCCGTCGTTGGTGATGAAGTGCTGGCCTTGGTGCTGGACGGCGGTTGCGACGATGAGCAGGTCGATTTTTACGCAGAGTCGGTCGGCGTTGATCTGCTTGGCGACTTGAGCAAGGCTCCGTTCCGCCGCGAACCGCCGGCCTAATTCGGCAGCGATCTCGCTCGTCAGTTCGTCGAATGAGGGGATGAAAACAAACCGCCGGGCCAGTTCTGCGAACTCCTTCCGCTTCGCCTCGCCGTCGAACGGGAACATGTACTCGGTCAACACCAGGGCCGGAATCATGACCCGGAGCTTGGAGTGCGAACGGAGGAAGGCTCGAACCCGATCCCGATGAGCCGCGGACGTGGGCGGCGGATTGGTCTGGAACGCCGCGATCACGGCGTTGTTGTCGAGACAAATCACCGGCGGCCCCCGGGCACGTCCATGACTTCGTCCGGGTTCGCGGGATCGACATCGTCCCACGCCCCGCCCGTTGCCCCCGTGAGGTCGCGGACAACATCATCGACCCGGGCGCTGCCGAGGAGGCGGTAGTCGGACACCTTAAACGACAGGAGCCGCGTCGGACGGTAGAAGGCGTTCGGATCGACCACCCACTCGCCGAATCCCGTGAGGACCGCGTCCCCGTAGAGGTGGCTGCCCAGCTCACGCACCGCCTCGACGCCCTGCAAGTGGACCGTGGCCTCGTGCCCGGAGCCGAGGAACTGGACGCGGGCGGCCGGCTTCTTCCCGCCGGCCCTGAGGAGGCGGACGGCGATCTCGGTGGTGAACTTTCGAGTCGGGTGAACGCTCAACCGCGGCGGCGGATTCGCGGCCGTGAAGGTCGGCGTCGTCACTCCGTTGACCAGTTGCACGGTCAGCCCGCGGCGGATCGCTTTCGTCAACCCGTCGTGAACCCGGCCGGCCGCCCGGGGGACCAGTCGGGCGTTCCGGTCGCCGGCCAACCCGGCCGTGATGCGGCCCACCGCCTCAGTCGCCACGGGCCCGACGGCAAAGCCGTAATTCGCCGTGACCGTCCCCGCCCCGCCCGTCACGTTGGACAGGGCGAGGGCGAGGGGACGGCTCGGGCTCTGCGGGCTTCGGAACACCGGGTCCACGCCCGCCTCGATGAGGGCGGCCGCGGCGATGCTATCGACCAGCGGCGAGAGTTGGTGAAAGTCAACAGTTTGCAGCGAGACGGGTCGGCCGTCGACGGCACCGCCCAATCGGATTTCGAGCGTGTCGGCCATGTCCCGCCAGCCTTCCTGTCGGTCGATTCACCACCATCATTGTGACCTCCGCCGGGCCAGACGCAAGAGTCCGTAGCTTGAGCGAGCGGATTTGCCGGGCGACCGACCGGGGTGACGATCACCACCGGACCACGCCCCTCACTCGAAGTCGCTCCGCCCCGGGATCGGGGTCACGTCCGCGTTGTCGGCCAGGGTGATGACCGGGACGTACTGCTCCTTGTTCGGCACCTTCACGAACTGGACGCGGCCGGTCACCCGGACCCACCCGAAGTCCTCGATGTCGCTCAGCGACCGGGGGGCCACGATCCGCACCTTCAGCGGCACCGTGTCGGCCGCGCAGCAGGTCATCTTCAGCCGGAACAGGGTGAACTCCTTGTCCCCCAGGCGGCGGAACTTGCCCTCCAGGACGGCCGTCTGGCCCTCCAGGGCGGCCCGCAGGCCGGGGTCGTAGGCGGCATTATTCAGGTCGTCGAACCGGGTCACCGTGCCGGCCTTGGCGGCCACCGTCCCGACCTCCCCGACGGACTCCTCGCGGCCGAGCATCTGCTTGACGTGGTCGTTGCTGAACCCGGCGTTCGGCAGCCCGAGGGTGTACAGGGCGATCGGGAAGGCGAGGATCAGGAGGCGGGCGAACGCCCAGCTCAGGTCGTGGGTGTGGCCGTCGTCCTCGCCCCCGTCGCTGGCCCCCGTCGGGGCCGGGACGTGGTCGTGGGCGTGGTCGCAGTCCGGCCCGTGCGTGTGCCCGTGGTCGTGGTCGTGGCCGGGCTTGTGGTCGTGGTCGTGGTCGCAGTCCGGGCCGTGGGCGTGCCCGCGGGCCTCGCCGGCCTCCCGCCACACGCTGACCGCCCGGACGGCCACCAGCACGATGACGGCGATGCCGCCGATGAGCACCGGCAGGTGGAACCCGGGGGCGAGGACGTTCCCGAGCATCCCCGTCTGGTACATGCGGACGGCGACGACCCCCAGCCCGCCGCACACCAGGATGGTGAACAACTGCTCGATGAAGTACTCGCCGGCGTCGTGGTCGTGGCTGTGGTCGTGGGCCATGAGTCGGTCTCCCGGTGCGGAACCGCGGGGCGGCCCCCTCTTACGATCCGCCCCCGGGGCACCCGAGTCAAGGGCGGGGGGCCGGCGTCGCCCGGGGCTTCTACGGTCGAACCGGGGGCGTGGTTCAACGGCGGGGCAAGCCCGGGGCTGCGATTCGGGCGGAACGCTCCCAATTCTCCCGCGTTACCGGGAAATGTGGGAGCGGGTTCCCGATGTCGTTCGGGGGCCGGCGGATCGGGCGAACCCAATCGCGTTCTTGCGGTAAAATCGGGTAACGCCGACCGCCGTTGCCGGGTTCCGGCGGGTGCGGTAACTTCAAGGTAGCCTTCCCCCGCCGCCCGCCGCACCTCCCGGAGCCCGTCCCGATGCCCCGAGTGTCCCGGATTCTGCCCGCCAGTGCCGTCGGGCTGCTATGCGCCACCCTGGCCGCGTTCGCCGTGCCGCCGCCGGAGCCGGGGAAGGGGCCGGACAAGGGCAAGGAGAAGAAGCCCGCCCCCGCGAAACGCGACGTGGAAGACGCCCTCGACCAAGTCAAGCTCCAGGAAGGGCTGTCGCTGGAAGTGTGGGCCGCCGAGCCGCTGCTGGCCAACCCCGTGTCGTTCGCCTTCGACGGCAAGGGCCGCTGCTTCGTGGCCGAGACGACCCGCTTCGGCAACGGCGTGCCGGACACCCGCAGTTTCATGTACTGGCTCGACGACGACCTCGCCTGCCGCACGGTGGCCGACCGCCTCGCCATGTACAAGAAGGCGTACCCCGGGCACAAGCCGTACGCCGGGTTCGAGAAGTACTCCGACCAGGTGCGGCAGGTGTGGGATTCGACGGGCCGGGGCCGGGCGGACCAGAGCAGTATCTTCGCCGGCGGCTTCAACCAGCCGGCCGACGGGTTGGCGGCCGGGGTGCTGGCCCGCAAGGGGAGCGTTTACCTGGCGTGCATCCCCGACCTCTACAAGCTGACCGACACGAAGGGGGCGAACGCCGCCGACAAGAAGGAGACGCTCTCCACCGGGTACGGGGTGCGGGCGCAGTTCCTCGGGCACGACCTCCACGGCCTGCGGATGGGGCCGGACGGCAAGCTCTACTTCAGCATCGGCGACCGCGGCTTCAGCGTCAAAACGAAGGAGGGGGCCACCCTCTCCAACCCCGACAGCGGGGCCGTGCTGCGGTGCGACCCGGACGGGGCTCACCTGGAAATCGTGCACACGGGCTTGCGGAACCCGCAGGAGCTGGCGTTCGACGACTTCGGCAACCTGTTCACCTACGACAACAACAGCGACAGCGGCGATAAGGCCCGCTGGGTGCAGGTGGTGGAGGGCGGCGACAGCGGCTGGCGGTGCGGCTACCAGTACGGCAGCGGCTACCACACGCCGGCCGTGAAGGAGGGCAACCGCGGGCCGTGGAACACCGAAGGCATCTGGCACGTCCCCGGCAAGGACGGCGGGCCGCCGGCCTACGTGGTGCCGCCGCTCTTACACTTCGGCAACGGCCCGGCCGGGCTGACGCACTACCCGGGCGTGGGCCTGGCCGACCGCTACAAGGACCACTTCTTCGCCTGCGACTTCACGTCGAACCCCGGCAACAGCGTGATCTGGAGCCTGGGCGTGAAGCCGAAGGGGGCGTCGTTCGAGGTCACCGACCTGCACAAGTTCGTGCAGGGGATGGTGCCGACGGACTGCGAGTTCGGGCCGGACGGGGCGTTCTACTGGTCCGACTGGGTGGGCGGCTGGAACCCGCCGAACAAGGGCCGCATCTTCAAGGTGACGGACCCCGCGGCGATGAAGAACCCGGCCGTCGGCGAGGCCAAGGCGCTGTTCGCCGAGGGGTTCGAGAAGAAGACGGTGGACGAACTGGCCAAGCTGCTCGAACACCCGCACCAGCAGGTGCGGCTGGAGGCGCAGTACGAACTGGCCGACGTGGCGAGCGGCCGGCGTAAGCCGGCTGATTCCTTGGCGGCGTTCACGAAGGTGGCGAAGGAGTCAAAGAACGTGGTGGCCCGGCTGCACGGCGTCTGGGGGCTGGGGATGCTGGGTCGGATCCAGGACGTGGTGCCGGACGCATTCTTGCCCCACCTCTACCGCGGGCTGTTGGCCGATGCGGACGCCGAAGTGCGGGTTCAGGCGGTCAAAGCCTACAGCCGCTCGCTGGGGGCGACGGCCGGCACAGTTCGCCCACTGCTCGCCGACCCGGAGCCGCGGGTGAAGTTCGCGGCCGCCATCGCTTACGGCCAGATCGGGGTGAAGGACGGGTTCAATTTCCCAGGCTCGGCGACATATTTCTACGCCCCGCTGTTCGACCTCTTGAAGTCGAACGCCGACAAGGACGCTTACCTTCGTCACGCAGCCGTTCGCGGCTTGGAAGCGGCGGCCCGCAACCCCGTCGATCTCTGGAACGCCTGGACGCTGGCGAAGGACCAGTACGACACCCCCGCCGTCCGCCTCGGCGTGCTGCTTGCCCTGCGGCGGCACGGGAGCGACAAGTGCGCCGCGTTCCTGGCCGACGCCGACCCCCGCATCGTGACCGAAGCGGCCCGTGCCGTCCACGACGAGCGGATCGAGGCGGCTTACCCCGCCCTCGCCACGTTCGCGGACAAGTCGGGGCAGGTCGACGCGGTGGCGTACCGGGCGTTGTCGGCCGCATTTAAGCTCGGCACCCCGGAGCAGGCCGCCCGCGTGGCGAAGTTCGCCGCCCGCCCCGGCGAGCCGGACCACGCCCGCGCTTTCGCGCTGAAGCTGCTGGCCGACTGGACGACGCCCCCCCGGCGGGACCACGTCACCGGCCTGAGCGTGTCGCTACCGGGCCGCCCGGCCGACGTGGCCGCGAACGCCCTCAAGCCGGTGGTGGCGGCCGTGTTCGCCGGGTCGGACGCGGTCCGCTCGGAGGCCGTCAAGACGGTCGCCAAGCTCGGGCTGACGGACGTGGGGCCGCTCCTCGCCGGCATGGTACGAGACGCCGGCCGGCCCGTCGGCGTGCGGGTCGAAGCCCTGTACGCCCTCGCCGGGCTCAAGGACAAGGCGGCGACGGAACTGGCCGCGTTCGCGCTCACGGCGACCGAGCCGAAGCTGCGGGCCGCCGGCCGGGTGGTGCGGGCGAAGGCCGACCCGGCGGCCGCCGCCACCGAGCTTCCCGCCGTACTGGCCGACCCGGCCGCGTCGGTGGTGGAGAAACAATCCGCCCTCGCCGCCCTCGGCGGGCTGACGGCGTCCGAGAAGGCCGACGCCGCCCTGGCCGGGTGGCTCGACAAGCTCAACGCCGGCACCGTCCCGCCCGACCTGCAACTCGACGTGCTGGAAGCCGCCCAGGCCCGCACCGCGAACCCCAAGCTGAAGCTGTTCGCCCCCCTCGGCGACAAGGTCCGGCAGTACGACGACGCCAACCGCAAGGCGGCCGTCACAACCCCGCTCCTCCGCTGGCAGGAGGCGCTCGCGGGCGGCGACCCGGACGCCGGGCGGGCCATCTTCCTCACCAACAACGCCGTCTACTGCCAGCGGTGCCACCGGCTCGACGGGCAGGGCGGCGACGTGGGCCCGGCCCTCAACGGCATCGCCGCCGCGAAGGAGAAGGACCGGGCGTACCTGCTCGAAGCGGTCGTGTTCCCGAGCGCCAAGATCGCCAAGGGGTTCGAGACGGTGAACCTCTCCCTGGCCGACGGCCGGGTGGTGACGGGTATTGTGAAGGCCGAGGACAAGAAGCAAATCCGGCTGGTGACGCCGGAGAACAAGGAGATCGTGGTCGCGGCCGACGACGTGGAGGGCCGCCGGACCGGCCCGTCGGCGATGCCCGACGACCTGCACAAGAAGCTGAGCAAGCGGGAGCTGCGCGACGTGGTGGCGTTCCTGGCGAGCCTGACCGAAGTGCCGAAACCGTAACGGAGGCGACGATGGCAGTCGCGGCTTACGAGTCGATCGAGGAGATGCGCCGGCGGGCGGCGCGGGAGGCCCACCGCGAGAACCGCTGGGACGAGTGCTGGGACGGGGTACTTGTCATGGCACCGCTCCCGAACGACGAGCACCAGGAACTCCAGCTCGCCTTTTGCATTCCGCTTTTCGAGGCGGTGGCCGGGGCCGGTCGGGTCCGCCCCGGGGTGAACGTCAGCGACCGGGCTGCCGGCTGGCCCCACAACTACCGCGGGCCGGACGCGGTGGTGTACCTGGACACCAACCCGGCGGTCAACCACGGCACCCACTGGGAGGGCGGGCCGGACTTCCTGGTGGAGATCATCAGCCACCGGGAAGACCCGCAGGCCAAGTTCGACTTCTACGCCGCCGTCGGCACCCGCGAAGTGCTGATCCTCGAACGCGACCCGTGGGCGGTCGAGCTGTACCAACTCCGGGGTGGTCGGCTCGTCCTCGCCGGGCGGTCGGACCTCGCCAGCCCGGCGGTCGTGGCCAGCGGCGTTCTGCCGTTGACGTTCCAACTCCAGCCCGGCACCCCGCGGCCGACGGTCGCCGTCGCCCACACGGCGGACGGCCGGCGGTGGACGGTATAACGCGCCACCTTCCGCCAACGCGAAAGCCCCGGGGCGGCCGTCCCGGGGCTTTGCATTTCCACCCGGCGGTGCCGTCACTTCGCCCGGGTGTGGACGGCCACCACCACGCCCGGCTTGGCGTCGAACCCGGTCGGGCGGTCCTGGCCGGGCTCGGCGAAGGCCACCGTCAGGGTGTCGCCGTCCACCTTGTACACGCCCTTGAGCGTCTGCCCCTTGTACTTGCCGCCGGCCGGCTTCATGTCGATCTCGGCCGGCGTCTTGGCGGCGTCCGTGGTGAACGTGCCGGCCACCGCCGGGGCCTTCGACCCGGCGGCCGGGGTGACGGTGTAGTCCGCCCCGGTGTGTTCGCGGACGGCCCCGGTGAGCGAGTCGTCGGCCTTGCCGTCGCGGGTCACGCCCGCCACCGTCCACTTGCCGGCCAGGGCCTTGTCGTCGGCCCGCGCCGCCCCGAACGCCATCACCACGCCGAGGGCCAGGAGGGTACGCATCGTCGGACTCCGTTAACGGGGGAGAAGGGGCGGGCCGCCGTCGTGCGGCCCGTGCGGGAAGGGTAGGGGGCGGGCGGGGCGGTTGCCACCCCGGGGCGGGGGTTCAGATCGGCTTGGCGGTGCCGAACTGGAGGTCGGATATCTTCTGGGCCATGTCGTGGGCGGCGTTGAACGCGAGTTCCACCGACGCCACCCGGCTCACCCGGGCGGCCATCGCCAGCACGTCGTCGTACCGCGTCGTGAACACGAACCCGTTGAGCGGCCGCCGCTCCGGGGCCGCGTTCTCCACCAGGATTTCCGCGTCCATCGGCAGTAGGGCGCTCTTCCACCCGAGCGGCCGCATGACGTTCGACCCGACCACCAGCCACGCCGCGGTGTCGGCCAGGAGGGGCTGGGCCCCCATCGACTGGGCGTAGGCCGTGGACCCGGCGGCCGTCGACACCAGCACCCCGTCGCACACCACCTTTTCGAGCCGGACCTCGCCGTTGAGGCTGAGCTTCACCCACGCCGTCTGGCCGGTCGCCCGCTCCACCCAGGCGTCGTTGAAGCTCAGCTCCTCGGCCTTCGAGCCGTCGCGGCGGGTCATCGTCAGGTGGAGCATCGGCAGCCGGCGGACGAGGAGGTGGCCGTTGAAGACGCCGCCCGGGCCGACGAGCTCCTTCCCCTCGTTCATCAGGAACCCGAGGTGGCCGGTGTTCAGCCCGAGGAACGGCACCCGCAGCCGCCAGTTCTCGTGGATGACCCGGAGCATGGTGCCGTCCCCGCCGAGGGCCAGGACGGCGTCCGGGTCGTCGTCGTCCCGGCAGGCGGCGAGCCGGTCCTGCCACTCGAGGGCCTTCGGGTTCCAGGCGTCGGCCACGATCTTGAGCTTCTTGCCCGTCAGGTCGAGGGCGGCCTTCGTGCGGGGCGGGCCGCCGGTGTACAGGGAGTACCGGTCGATGAACGCGGCCACCCGCGGCGGCAGGGCGTCGTGGACGGGGACGCCGAGCAGCAGCGACGTGCGGAGGTCGCGGCTCGACCCGCCCTCGGGCACGTCGAGGATTTCGTGCCGCGGCGGCAGGTCGGCCGGGTCGACGGTCTGGCCGAGCGGGCGGAGGACCACGAACCGCAGCTCGCGCCACGCCTCCCGGCCGTTCGGCCACCGGGTCTGGACGTTCGACGTGCCCTCGGCCGCCCCGTCCAGGCGGTCGGCCCAGACGGCGTGCCACACCTCGGCGTCGCCCGCGCCGGCGAACCGGGCCTGGAGGTCGAGGTCGGTGGTGAACTTGTCGTGCTCGAGGTCGAAGAGTTCGACCGCGACGCGGGGCAGGCGGGCGAACCCGATGTCGGCCAGGGCCGCCCGGATGGGGGGCGGGACGGCGTCCGGGTTGGCCCGGTCGGGGCGGTTCCCGGCCGGCACCACGTGGACGGCGTCGAACCGCCCGGCCAGCGCCTCGGCCGCCTTCCGGTGGTGCGTCCCGGGCGGGTTGAAGCTCCCGGTGAACAGGCAAATCCGCCCGGCCATCGCGTCCCCCGTGTCGTGGGCGTTACCGCTTTTTACCGCTTTTAAACGGTGCGTTCCGCCCGATCCCGTGGCCGGGGAACGGGTTGCCCGTTCCCGCCCCCGCCCCCCCTGGTCAAGCGGGAGCGGTCGCGGATTCACGCCCCGCCCGGTTGCATTTCGCGGATCGTCTCCATCGTCTCCTCCCGGCCGACCAGCACGAGCGACGCCACGCCCAGGAAGAAGCCGGTCCCGACCACGCCGGGGATCGCCCGGATCGCCGCGTCGAGCGGGCGGGCGTCGGCCTGCGGGGCGAGGCCGCAGTCGAGGATGTGGTTGCCGTTGTCGGTCACGAACGGGGTGCCGCCCCGCACGTCCAGCACCGGCGTCAGCCCCAGGGCCGCGAGCCGGCGTTCGACCAGCGGGACGGCGAACGGCACCACCTCCACCGGCAGCTTCCCCCGGGTGCCGAGTCGCGGCACGAGCTTGTTGTCGCCCACGAGGATGACGAGCTTCCGCGACGCGGCGGCCACGATCCGCTCGCGGAGCAGGGCCCGGCCCCAGCCCTTGACGAGGTCGAGGTTGGGGGCCACCTCGTCGGCCCCGTCGAAGGTGGCGGCCAGCTCCCCGGCGTCGGCCAGGGTGGTGAGCGGCACCCCCACCTCCCGGGCGAGGGCGGCCGTCTCCTCGGACGTGGGCACCCCCCGCACGGTGAGGGTGCCGGCCCGGACCCGCTCGCCGAGGAGGCGGACGAACGCCCGGGCGGCCCGCCCGGACCCGAGGCCGACGGCCGCCCCGTCGGGGATCAAGCTGACGGCGCGTTCGGTGATGGTCGGCATGGCGGACCGCCGGGGGAGGGAAGGGGGCACCCGGGGACCAGTGTACCGACCCGGGCCGGCCGCGCCGCCAACTCCCTCGCGGAAATCCGCCACAAAGCGCGGCGGCTTCCCGGCCCCCCGCGTGACTCGTGAGGTAGCCCAGTCATCCCCGCGGCCGCCACGACCGTCCGGACGGGAGCCGCGTTCCCGAAAGTCCCTTCACCCCGTGACCGGCCGCGACGCCCACGACAACCCCCTCTCTCGGAGACGCCCATGCGGTTCGTGACCAAAGCCATCCTGACGGCCGGCCTGTCGCTCGGGGCGTCCAGCGCCTTCGCCCAGCCGCCGGCCGGCAACAACAACAACCCCGACCTGATCGCCGCCATCATGGCGTTCGACAAGGACGGCGACGGCAAGGTGACGCGGGCCGAGCTGAAGGACAAGCGGCTGCTCCGCATCTTCCAGGCGGCCGACGTGAACAAGACCGGGGCCGTCACGAAGGACGACCTCACGGCGCTGAGCGAGAAGCTCCAGGCCCAGGCCGGGCAGGGCAAAGGACAGGGTCAGGGACAGGGGCAGGGTCCCGGCGGCGGTAACGGCGGCGGGCCGGGCGGCGGGAACGGTGGCGGGAACGGTGGCGGGAACGGTGGCGGGAACGGTGGCGGCGGCCCCGGCGGTGGCGGGCCGGGTGGGCCGGGTGGCGGTGGCGGGCCGGGTGGCGGTGGCCCGGGGATGGGTGGCCCTGGCGGGCCGGGTGGAGGCCAGGGGGGCGGTCGCGGGCCGGGTGGCCCCGGCGGGCCCGGCATGGGCGGCCCCGGCGGAGGCCAGGGGGGCGGTCGCGGGC
>JANPKP010000331.1:0-8932 GCA_031426095.1 Gemmataceae bacterium | reverse complement strand
CCGTCCCGTGAGGGCGGGGGTGGGCTCGACGATCAAACGGCTGGAGGGTGAAGTACGATCTTTTGGCCCCGGCTTCCAAGCCGGGGCTGTTCGCACGCCCATACCCCCGGCTTGGAAGCCGGGGCCCCAAGATTGCCGGGCCGCTTTGGCCGTCGTGTCTCGCCACCCCCGCCCTCACGGGACGGGGTTCGCCCGGACCGTAGCGTGCCGCGTCATCCGCGTCCCATCGTTTCACTCGCCGCCGTTAGCCGCTCCAGCGCTTCGCGGTACTTCGCCGCCGTCCGCTCCACCACCTCGGCCGGCAGCGGCGGCGGCGGGCTGGCCTTGTCCCACCCGGTCGTCTCCAGCCAGTCGCGCAGGAACTGCTTGTCGAACGACGGCGGCGACGCGCCCGGCCGGTAAGTCTCCGTCGGCCAGTAGCGGGAACTGTCCGGCGTCAGCACTTCGTCGATGAGGATGAGGTCGCCACCGGGTAGCCGGCCCCACTCGAACTTGGTGTCGGCCAGGATGATGCCGCGGGCCGCCGCGTGGGCCGCCGCCCGGCGGTAGACGGCGAGCGTGCGGTCCTTCAATTCGCTTGCCGTGCCGGAGCCCACCGCCGCCGCCATCGTGGCGAACGGGACGTTCTCGTCGTGCCCCTCGTCGGCCTTCGTGGCCGGCGTGAAGATCGGCTCCGGCAGCGCGTCGGCCTCCCGTAATCCCGGCGGGAGGGGGACGCCGCAGACGGTGCCCGATGCCTTGTACTCCTTCCACCCCGAACCCGCGAGGTAGCCGCGGGCCACGCACTCGAACGGCACCACCGCCGTCTTGCGGACGAGCATGGTGCGGCCGTCGAGAACATCCTTCTGCTCGCTGAACGGGGCGGGCAGGTCGGCGATGTCGGTGCTGAGAAGGTGGTGCGGCACGTCCAGCCACTCGAACCAGAAGCGCGTCATGGCGGTGAGGACGCGGCCCTTGCCGGGGATGCCGGTGCCCATCACCCAGTCGAAGGCGCTAATACGGTCCGTGGCGACGATGGCGAGGGTGTCGCCGAGGTCGTACACGTCCCGGACCTTGCCCTGCCGGCGGGGATAGCCCGGCACCCGGCTCTCCAACAGCGACGCGTCCGTCATGGTGCGGCTCCGGGGTCCGCGGCCGGCGGCGGGTCGGCCGGCAGTTCGCCGCGGTGTTGGAGTATCTGTCTGGCCCCGAGCAGTTTGCGGTGCTTGAGTCGGACCCAATCGACGAGCGAGAATGCCTCCTGCACCTTTTCGTCGTTGGCCGCCCACCACTCGTCCCACGGCGTGGCGGCGCCCGGGTCGGCGACGGCCTTGCGGAAGTAGGCCAGGATTTCGTCCACGGCGACGCCCTCCCCCGTGCGGCCGCCCGGAGAGCGGCAAATCTGCACTCTATCACCGGGCGGCGGAACGGTCCAGGCGTCGCGGGAAGCCCCCGTTTCGGGTTGACCGGGGGGGGGCGATGGGCGACGATGCCCGTCCCGTCTCGAAACAGCAGGCGGGAAGTCAAGCGATCGGGACGGAATTCGGAAGCTCTACCGCGAACTTTCCCAGGGTCGCCGCAAGTGGTTCTGGCCCAACGACGCGCGGAAAGTGCGTCGCGAAAAAGCGGTAAAATGCGGTAACGCTCGCCCCGTGGAGCCGGCATGATCTTCCACTCGAAGCACCTGCGGGTCACGGCCGAGTACGGGACGGCAACGCTCTGGCTGGCCTTCCCCGGCGAGCCGGCCAACGCCCTCGACAACGACCGGCTTCGGGAACTCGACGCCGCCGTCGCCGCCGTGGGTGCGAACCCGCACGTCCGCGTCCTCGTGGTCCGCGGCGGCACCCCGGCCGGCTTCTGTGGCGGCGTCCACCCGGACGCCCTGGCGAGCCTCCGCACCGGACCCGACGCGGCGGCGTTCGCGTGGCACGGCCAGCGGGTCTTGAATCGGCTCGCGGAACTGGACGCGGTCACGGTCGCCTTCGTCGAAGGGCCGTGCGTCGGCGGCGGGCTGGAACTCGCCCTCGCCTGCGACCACAGGTTGGGGCTGGCGGCGGTCGATAACCTCATCGGCTGCCCCGACGCACCGGCCGGGGTCGGCCCGTGCCTCGGCGGCACCCCGCGGCTCGAACGGCTCCTCGGCCGGCGGGCCGCCCGCGGCCTGCTCGTGGCCGGCCACACGCTCTCGGCCCGGGAGGCGGTGGCGGCGGGCTTGTTCGACCACGCCTTCTGCGACCGGCGGGCGAAGATCGAACTCCGCACGTTCCTGGACCGCCTCGAACGCCGCCCCCTCAAGCCGGGTCGCAAGCCCGTGGGGGAAGACGACCTGGCGGCCGAACGCCGGGCGTTCGCGGCCGGGATCATGACTCCCGCGGCCCGCGAGCGGCTCGCCGCCCGGCGGGCCTCCCTCCGTGGGCCGGCCGCGACGCCGCTCAACCCCGTGCCACCGTCGCCGGGGGTGGTCGGCTTCGTGGGCGAGGATGCGGCGTTCGCACCGCTGGCCGCCGGCTGGGCGTTGCGGGGCGTGAACGTGCGGGCTACCGGCTCGCTTACGCCAATCTTCGAGCAAATCGCCTCGGTCCAAGCTCGCGGCTTCGTCACACCACTAGAGGCCGAGCAGGCCCGCAACCATGTCTCGGCAGCAACCGGACTAAACGGGTTCGGCGACGCCGGCCTCGTGTTCGCAGCGGCCGAGCGTATCGCGTTGGAGGTCGTGGACGTGGTTCGCCCGCGTACCGTCATCGCGGTATGCGGCGACGCCGAGCGGGCGGCGGACGCGGCCCCCTTCCCCCACCGCGTAGTCGGCGTGCACTTCAGCGGGGAAAACAGGGTGAACCTCGTGCCGACGGTCGAAACCGACGGCGACACGCTTGCCGCCGTGGCCGCCTGGCTCAAGCCGCTGGGCGTGGCCGTTCGCACCGACGGCCGCCCCACGCGGGTCGTTCGCCCCTCGACGCTCGAACCCGCCGCCGCCTAGCATACGGGGATGGACGACACCCCCCGCCCGCCCAAACTGGCCCCGGCCCGAGCCAGGATCGGGCCGATCCTCGACGCCCTCGCCCGCCTCTACCCGGACGCCGCTTGTGAACTGAACTTCACGTCGCCGCTCGAACTGCTCGTCGCTACGATCCTGTCGGCCCAGTGCACCGACAAGCGGGTCAACCTCGTCACCCCGGCTCTTTTCCAGCGATACCGCACGGCGAAGGACTACGCCGAAGCGGTCCCGGCAGAGTTGCAGGGATACATCAAAACGGCCGGATTCTTCCGGGCGAAGGCCCGGAGTATCCAGGGCTGCTGCCGGATGCTGGTCGATCGGCACGGCGGGAACGTGCCTGCCACGCTCGCCGAGTTGATCCCGCTACCGGGCGTGGGCCGCAAGACGGCGAACGTCGTCCTAGGGGACGCGTTCGGCGTCCCCGGCATCACCGTCGATACCCACGTCGGCCGCCTGAGCCGGCGGCTCGGGCTGACCCGCCACACCGACCCGGTGAAGGCCGAGTTCGCCCTCATGGAACTGGTGCCACAGCCGGAGTGGACGACCTTCAGCCACCGCGTCATCCTGCACGGCCGGCGGGTCTGTGCGGCGTTGAAGCCTAACTGCGGCGGCTGCACGCTCCGCCCCCTGTGCCCGCGGGTCGGCGTCAAGGTGAAGCCGACGGTGCCCAAACCCCGTGTCACACGCCCGAAACCAGGTTCGACCCCATGACGTTCACCGATTCGACGCTCCTCGACCGTTTCCTCCGTTACGTCCGCGTGGACACTCAGGCGGATGAACGCTCGACCACCTACCCCAGCACCCCCGGCCAACTCGCCCTCGGCCGGATGTTGCGTGACGAACTGCTCGCCCTCGGTCTCGCGGACGCCCGGCAGACGGCGTTCGGCGTCGTCCACGCCACCGTCCCCGGGAACGAACCGGGGGCCCCGACGATCGCGTTCGTGGCCCACGTCGATACGTCGCCCGAAACGAGCGGCAGGGACGTCAACCCGCAGGTGATCCGCGGTTACCCCGGCGGCGACATCACGTTGCCCGGCGACCCATCGAAGGTGATCCGCGTCGTCGACAATCCGGGGCTGGCCGAACTCGTGGGCAAGACGCTCGTGACCACGGACGGCACCACCCTTCTCGGGGCCGACGACAAGGCCGGCGTGGCGGTCATCATGGAGGCGGCGAAGTTCCTGTGCGAGAACCCGCACGTCCCGCACGGGCCGGTGAAGGTCTGCTTCACCTGCGACGAGGAGGTCGGCAAGGGCGTCCTGCACCTCGAACCGGCCGACCTGCAAGCCCGGGTGGCGTACACGCTCGACGGGGCGGGGGCCGGAGAGGTGGAGGGCGAAACCTTCTCGGCCGACAAGGCCACGGTGACGGTGCGGGGGGTGAACATCCACCCGTCGGTCGGCAAGGGCCGGATGGTGAACGCCGTCCGACTCGCCGGCACCTTCCTCGACCGCCTACCGAAGCGCGTCCTCTCCCCGGAAACGACCGACGGGCGGGACGGCTTCCTTCACCCCTACGTCGTCGAGGGCGGGGTGGCCGAGGTCAGAATCCACGTCCTCCTCCGCGACTTCGAGACGGCCAACCTCGCAGCCCAGGCGGAAATCCTCCGGGAAGCCGGTCGGCAGGTGGAGCGGGAGTACCCCGAGGCTCGGGTGATCGTGGACGTGACGCCGCAGTACCGCAACATGCGGGACGGCATGGCGGCCGAGCCGCGGGCGGTGCCGTTCGCCCTCGAAGCGGTGAAGCGGGCCGGCCTCACCCCCTGCCAGACGATCATCCGCGGCGGAACCGACGGCTCGCTCCTTACGGCGAAAGGGCTACCGACGCCGAACCTCTCGACGGGGGAACACAACCCCCACTCGCCGCTGGAGTGGACCTGCCTGGAAGAGATGGAGGCGGCCGTCCGCGTGGTGGTGGAACTGGTGCAGGTTTGGGCCGGGCGGTGTGATTCGACGGACCTTGGGAGGCGAGTATGACGACCGCGACCGCGACGACCCCGCCGAAAGTGTGGACGGTCGCCGACCTCTGCGCACTACCCAACGACGGCATGGAGCGGTGGATTATCCGAGGGCAACTCCGCGAACAACCGCTCGCCGAGTGGGAGTCATTCAAAAACAACCAGCGCACCCATCGCTTTCTCAAGCCGCTCGGCAACCTCTACGTCCTGCTAGAGAAGTGGGGCGAGTTTCGGACTGTCGTTCTTGGAAAGGCCCACTGCGGTAAACTCGGAGTGCACTTCCCGGATCGCGGAACGATGATTTACGCCGATCTCGTGTTCGTTTCCAACGAGATTGACGCGGACATCGAGGACCGCAATTCGGCTGATTTCGTCGGCGTCCCCACCCTGCTGGTCGAAATCCTCTCCCCGACAGACGTGGTTGGACTGATCCATGAAAGGATTCGAGAGTACGATGCGGCCGGCGTCCCGATCGTTTGGCTGATCGACACGCACTCCCAGACGCTAAGGATTAACCGTCCCGGTCAGCCCGTTGAGATGTTCAATACCAGCCACCGGATGCCGGAGCACCCGGCGATACCTGGGTTCGCCCCGGCCGTCGCCGAGTTGTTCGAGTAACTCCGCGGCACCGGTTTTGCCCTATTCCGTGCGGGACAGAGTCCCCTCACGGAGTTCCCGTCATGCCGCCGCCCCGTCTGTTTACCCTGATCGTCCTCGCCGCCCTCGCCCGCCCCGTGGCCTCCGCCGATCCCGGACCGATCGACATGCCGGCCCACACCAACGACATCTTTTCGCTCGCCTTCTCGCCCGACGGCAAGCTCTTGGCTTCCGCGAGTAAGGATCGCACGGCCGTATTATGGGACGCCGAAACGGGGGAGACGGTGCGAACCCTCGCCCACAAGTCGGACGTGCTGCGGGTTGCCTTCGCGCCGGACGGCAAGCTCCTCGCGGCGGCTTGCAAGGACGGCACCGTTCACCTCTGGGACCCGGCCGACGGGCGGGTCGTCCGCACCCTCAAGGCCCACGCCAACTGGGCTGCGGGGGTGGCCTGGAGCCCGGACGGGCGGTGGCTGGCGACCGCCAGCGCGGACAAGACGACTGCCGTCTGGGACGCCGCCACCGGGGCCGAGCGGTGTCGGTTCCGCGGACACACGGCCGAGGTCTGGGGGGTCGCTTTCCACCCGGGCGGGAAGTGGGTCGCGTCCGCGGGTAAGGACAAGTCCGTCCGGCTCTGGGACGCGGAGACCGGGGCGGAGGTCCGCGTCTTCACGGGTCACGAACACGAGGCGTACACGGTCGCCTTCAACGCCGACGGGTCGCTCCTGGCGAGTTGCTCGTCCGACAAAACGGCGCGGCTCTGGGACGCGGCCACGGGCAAGAGCGTCCGCCGGCTCTCCGGGCACGCGGGCACCGTCTACACCGTGGCGTTCGCAGGGCCGACGCTCTATTCCGCCAGCGGTGACAAGACGGCGAAGGCGTGGGACGTGGCGACCGGGGACGCCCGGCGGACGCTCCCGGCCCACCGGAATGAAGTGCTGGCGGTCGCCGTCAGCCCCGACGGTTCGCGGTGGGCGTCGGCCGGGAAGGACCGCACGATCCGGATCGGGAGCACCGCCGCCACACCGGCGGGAGCGAAGTAGTACGCCGCGTGCCGCCCTACTCGACCACGCCGAGTTGCTTGCCCACGGCCGAGAAGGCGGTGATGGCCCGATCGAGGTGGTCGTCGGTGTGGGCGGCCGACACCTGGATGCGGATGCGGGCCTGCCCCTGCGGCACCACCGGGAAGCTGAACCCGACGACGTAAATCCCCCGCTTCAGCAACTCGTCGGCCATCTTCGACGCCACCGCAGCGTCGCCGAGCATCACCGGCAAGATGGGCGTTGGCCCCGGCTTGACCGTGAACCCCGCCGCCTCCAGCCCGGCCCGCAGCTTGGCCGTGTTCGCCCGCAGTTTGTCCCTCAGGGCGGTGGCCCCGTCGATCAGGTCGAGGGCCTTCCGCCCGGCCTCGGCCAGGGCGGGAGGGAGGGAGTTCGAGAACAGGTACGGGCGGGAGCGGTTGCGGAGCCAGTCGACGATTTCCGCCGACGCCGCCGTGAAGCCCCCGGCCGCCCCGCCGAGCGTCTTGCCGAGCGTGCCGGTGATGATGTCGATGCGGTCGAGGACGCCC
The DNA here is from genome assembly GCA_031426095.1 of Gemmataceae bacterium. Classification (GTDB taxonomy): domain Bacteria; phylum Planctomycetota; class Planctomycetia; order Gemmatales; family Gemmataceae; genus JANPKP01. Next base: position 1,834 of record JANPKP010000331.1, on the reverse strand, counting down.
AACTCCTCGGCCGCCCCCCGGCCGGTCGGCCCCAGGTGGCCGGTGGCGTGGCAGTCGTCGATCCCGACCGCCGCCCCGTACTCGTCGGCCAGCCCGCAGATGTCCGGGAGGTTCGCCAGGTCGCCGTCCATGCTGAAGACGCTGTCGGTGAAGATCAGCTTGAACCGGCACCCCTTCGCCTCTTCGAGCTTGGCCCGGAGGTCGGCCATGTCGTTGTGCTTGTAGCGGAAGCGCTTCGCCTTGCAGAGCCGCACGCCGTCGATGATGCTGGCGTGATTCAACTCGTCCGAAAGCACCGCGTCCTGTTCGCCCAGGAGCGGCTCGAACAGCCCGCCGTTGGCGTCGAAGCAGGCGACGTACAGGATCGAGTCCTGCTTGCCGAAGAAGCCGGCGATGCGGTCTTCGAGCCGCTTGTGGACGTCCTGGGTGCCGCAGATGAACCGCACGCTGGACAGGCCGTAGCCCCACGCCTTGAGCCCCTCGGCCGCCGCCTCAACGACGGCGGGGTGGTTGGCCAACCCCAGGTAGTTGTTCGCGCAGAAGTTGACGACCTCGCGGCCGCCGACGCGGATGGACGGGTTTTGCGGCGACTCGATCCGCCGCTCCGCCTTGTAGAGCCCGTTGGCCTTCAGTCCGTCGAGTTGCGTCCGCAGGTGGTCCGACAGGGCAGTGGCGGGCATAGCGGTCCGGGGTTCGGGGAACGGTGCCGGGAGAGGCACATACTTCAGTTTAAGCCCCGGACGGCCGACGGGCACCCCTCATGGGATGGAGAGCGTTACCCGATTTTACCGCTTTTGCGCGGTGGTCTCGCCGCATGTCTTACGGCGCCCGTCTCTTGCGATTACCGCGGTAGAGTTTGCGGGAGAGCCGGCGTAATCCGCCCCGCTTGCTTGACTTCGCACTTTCTTCTCGCTCACGCCCGACGTTCGGCCCCCGGCGTCGGCACCGGCACGGCGTTCGCCTTGCGGGCCGCCAGCCAGCCGGTCGCGGCCTTGTAGACGATCGGCAGCACCGACACGGCGATCACGAACGCGGCCAGGATGTCGATGTTCTTCTTCCAGGTGAAGTCCGGCTTGCCGAGCAACTTCTGGAACAACGGGTCGGCGACCGGGATGAGGAAGTACCCGAAGGCGAACATGCTCAGAATCCAGCCGACGCCGCCGATGACGTTGAAGAAGAGGAACGTCTTGTACTCCATCTTCGCGGCCCCGGCGACGACCGGCACGAACGTCCGCACGATGGGCACGAAGCGGGCGAAGACGATCGTCTTGCCGCCGTGCCGCTCGTAGAAGTCGTGGGCCTTCTGGACGTACGCCTGCTTGAAGACGCGGCCGTCCGGCCGGTTGAACAGGGCCGGCCCGGCCTTGGCCCCGATCCAGTAGCCGACCGTGTCGCCCACCACCGCCGCCAGGCAGAGGCTCACCAGCAACAAGCCCACGTCCCACTGACTGATCTGGGCGACCAGCCCGAGGACGACGAGCATCGAGTCGCCGGGGAGGAGGAAGCCGACGAGCAAACCCGTCTCGGTGAACACGATCGTGGTGACGGCGGCGAACACCGCCCAGAACACGCCCGGCTGGTTGAACGCCGCCTCGAACTTCTCCGGGTGGCTCAGGTTCCGGGGGTCGGCGACGGTCGTGACGATGGTCCAGACCTGGCGGAGGAAGTCTTCCATAACGGTCCCGGGTGGCGAGCGTGGCCCGGCCGGGCGGCCGGACGCGGGGGACAGGGTAGCGGACCGGCGGCGGGCGGGGGAAGGGCAACCACGGGGCGCGGGGTTGTTCAACATCCCCGTTCAGCGCCGCGACCCGCGGTCGCATGCGGCGACCGCGGG
>JANPKP010000330.1:0-3886 GCA_031426095.1 Gemmataceae bacterium | reverse complement strand
GAGGGCGAACTCGGGCGCGGCGGCATGGGCGTCGTGTTCAAGGTGTGGCAGCTGGCCCTCAACCGCCCGGCCGCCCTCAAGATGGTCCTCGGCGGGAAGTTCGCCGACCCCATCACGCGGGCCCGCTTTCTGATCGAGGCGGAAGCGGTCGCCCAGCTCCGGCACCCGCACGTCGTCCAGGTGTACGAGTTCGGCCGGCACGAGGACCAGCCGTACTTCGTGATGGAGTACGTGGCCGGCGGGTGCCTCACGGACCGCCTCAAGCAGCACGGCCGGATGGCCCCGCGGCCGGCCGCCGAGCTGGTGGCGAAGCTGGCCGACGCGATTGCCACCGCCCACGCCCGGGGCATCGTCCACCGCGATTTGAAGCCGGCGAACGTCCTACTGACGGCCGAGGGCGAACCGAAGATCACCGACTTCGGGCTGGCGAAGGTCGGCGAGTCGGACCTGACCGAGAGCGGGGCCGTCCTCGGCACCCCGAGCTTCATGGCCCCCGAGCAGGCGGCCGGGCGCACGAAGGAAGTGGGCACGGGGGCCGACATCTATTCGCTCGGGGCGATCCTCTACGACCTCCTGACGGGCCGCCCGCCGTTCAAGGGCGACACCGTGGCCGCGACCATTCAGCAGGTGATCGGGCAGGAGCCGACGCGGCCGCGGAGCCACGTCCCCGGCGTGCCCCGCGACCTGGAAACGGTCTGCCTCAAGTGCCTCCAGAAGGACGCCCGCCGCCGCTACCCGACGGCCGACGCCCTGGCCACCGACCTGCGGGCGTACCTCGCCGGCCGGCCGATCGCGGCCCGCCCCGTGGGCCCGGTCGAGCGGACGGTCAAGTGGGTGAAGCGGAACCCCGGGCGGACCGGCGTGTTCGCGACGTCCTTCCTCACGCTCGTCGGCGTGGTCATCGCCGCCAACGAGATGGACAAGCGGCGGGAGCGGGACCAGCGTGCGGCCCGGGCCGAGACCCTCGTGCAGGCCCTCGCCGCGGCCGACACCCCCGGCGTGGGGCGGGTGACGGACAGCCTGAAAGAGTTCCGCGACATCAGCGGCCCCCTCCTGGCCCCGCTCGCCGCCGAGCCGGTCGAGATGAAGCCCGGCTTGCACGCCCGCCTCGCCCTCGCCCCCGACGACCCCGCGAAGGCGGCCGAGCTGGCCGCGTACCTCCCGGCCTGCCGGTCGGACGAGTTGCTGGCGATCCGCGACGCCCTCGCGCCGCACGCCGCGGCCCTGGCCCCACCCCTCTGGGCACTGCTCGAAGACCGGGACGCCGACGGCGGCCGGCGGTTGCGGGCCGCGTGCGGGCTGGCGGGGCTGACGCCCGCCGACGGCCGCTGGCCGGCGGTGGCACCGTCCGTCGCCGAACGGCTGGTGCGGGAGAACCCGACCGACGCCGTCGTTTGGGGGAAGGCCCTCCTTCCCGTGGGCAAGTCGCTCCTGCCCCCGCTGATTGCTCTCTACCCCGAACTTCGCCGGAGGATCGAAACCGGCAAGCTCGACGTCTCGAACCTCGCCGCCGCGGCGACCGCGTTCGACCTGACGGCCGGCCTCCTGGCGAAGTACGCGGCCGACGACCCTGCCGCCCTCGCCGAGTTGGCGACCGCCGTGGACGCCCGCCACCACGCCCTGCTCGCCGGGCCGCTCGCCGCCCACCGCGCCGACACTCAAAAGCGGCTGGCAAACCACGCCGCCCGCGGGCACGACGAGGCTGTCGGACTCGACCCCGACCAACGGGCGACCTCCCGGGCCAATGCCTTCGCCGCGCTGGTCCACGGCGGCGGGGAGCCCGACTGGTCGCTGCTGGGTCAGACGGACGACCCCACGTTCCGCGCCGCGTTGGTCCGCCGCGTCGCCGCCGTCGATGTCGATCCCCTCGTGCTCGCCCGGCGGTACGCCGCCGCGGACCCCGCGGCCCGCCGGCTCCTCGTCCTGGCCCTCGGCGAATACGACCCGAAGCGCTTCGGCTCACGCGAGTGGGACTCGTTCGGCTCCCAGCTCCTCCGCGACTTCCAGACACTCCCCGACCCCGGCCTGCACGCGGCCCTCGACTGGTTCCTCACGCGGACCCGCGGCGGCACGCCCGGTCGGCACGCCCACTTAGCCAAACTGTACCCGGCGTTGGACGCCCTGCCGGCCGCCGTCGGCGGGTGGGCGGCCGGGGCGAGGGACTGGTTCGTCAACGCCGAAGGGCAGACGTTCTCCGTCGTCCGCGGGCCGGTCGTCTCGCGGCTCGGCTCGCCGCCCGGGGAGAAGTACCGGACGGCCGCCGACGGGCCGGTCCACGCCGTCAAGATCGGGCGGTCGTTCGCCGTCGGCAGCCGGGAGGTGTCGCTCGCCGAGTTCCGCCGCTTCCGCCCCGGCCACGCCCCGAACCCGACGTACAGCCCCTCGACGGACTGCGCCGTACTGGAGGTGTCGTGGTACGACGCCGCCGCGTACTGCAACTGGCTCAGCGCGAAGGACGGGCTGCCGCAGGAGCAGTGGTGCTACGAGCCGAACGCCTACGGACAGTACGCCGCCGGGATGAAGGCCAGGTCCGGCCACCTCGCCCTACACGGCTATCGCCTGCCGACGGAGGCCGAGTGGGAGTACGCCGCCCGGGCCGGCTCGACCGACCCGTGGTCGTGCGGGCTGGCCGAGGAGTTGCTGCCGAAGTACGCCTGGTTCGGGAAGAACGCCGACGACCACGCCCACCCGGTCGGGTCGCTCATGCCCAACGAACTTGGGCTGTTCGACACAATGGGCAACGCCTTCGAGTGGACGGCCGACCCGCCGGCGGCCCCCGGGGACGACGCCCGCACGGCCGACCGCGAGTGGCCGGCGCTGCTGGAGATCAACGAGCGGACGCACCGCGTCATCAAGGGCGGGGCGTTCGCCAACGCCCCGGCGGGGCTGCGGACCGCGTACCGGTCGAGCCTGCCGCCGGGCCAGCGGGTCGGGTCGCTCGGGTTCCGGGTGGCGCGGACGGTGCTGTCGTTCGAGGGGGGTACCATGACCGTGTCGGTGGCCGGCCGGTAGCCCGGGCGCGTCAAAAGAACATGTTCAGGAACGCGATCGCTTCCACCTGATACGGCCGCGGACCCGTGACCGGGACCGACGTGCCCACCGTGAGGAGCGACCGCCCGCCGAGCCCCAGGTGGGCCCCGGCGGTGAACGCCACGAGGTCGGGCACGTACACCTCGGCGGTGAGCGGGTCGCGGTGGTTGAGCGGCGTCGAGACGTGGACTTCGAGCGTCGGGGTGAACGACGTGAGCAGCCCGTTCGGGTTCCGGTACGCCGCGTAGCCGACGGCGAACGAGTTGAAGAAGGTCGTCACGTCCCGCCCGTCGGTCGGCACCACGAGGGACGAGAACCCCTGGTAGTAGAAACGGTCGTAAGCGCGGATGTACCCGACGAACGGCTGGAGCAGGGTCGAGTTCAAGTCACCGGACGCCAGGCGGACGGCCGGCCCCGTCGGGGCCGTGACGGCGAGCCCGCCCGTGAGCACCCGGCCGGCGTCGAGGTCGTTCACGAGGGCGTACTTGCCGACGGCCGTGATGTCGCCGAAGTCGGACTGAGTGAAGCTGCCGTCGCCCTGGATTTGGAACGTCGGCACCCGCATCCCGAACGAGGCGTCGCCGCCGAGGAACGACTTCTCGAAGCCGAACGTCTCGCGGTAGAAGTGGGTCCGCGGGCGTGTCAGGTCGAGCCCGTTGGCGGAGACGTACGGGCTGCCGGACACGGTCACGGCCCCCGGCCCGGCGTTGAACCCGGCGAACCCGGGGGTGGTCGTCGTGGCGGTCACCAGTCGCGTGACCGTGGTGGGCGGGGCGGGCGAGCCGTTCGGGTCGTTCGGGCGGTTGCCCGGAACGGTGACGGTCACGGGCGTGGTCGTGGTGGTGGTCGTGCCCGG
>JANPKP010000329.1:0-12964 GCA_031426095.1 Gemmataceae bacterium | reverse complement strand
GGGGGGGGGGGGCCCTGCCGGGGGAAATTCGGGGGTGGGTGCCCGGGTCCCGGGCGCCCGCCCGCGGCCGCCGGGCCGACCCGCCGGGCCCCCGGGTGCGGGTACCGACGCTCCTCGTCTGGGGGGAACGGGACCGGTTCCTCGCCCCCGCCCTCGCGCAGTCGAGTGCCGCCCTGTGCGACGAAGTTCGCCTGGAACGGCTCCCCCGGGCGAGTCATTGGGTTCAGCACGAGGAACCGGACCGCGTGAGCCGGCTCTTGATCGACTTCCTCTCCCGCGGCCCCGCGAAGTAACCGGCCGCCCGGCTCAGGCCGTCGGCTCGGGGTGGACCCACGGGGCGCGGTACGGCCGCCGGAGGAGCTTGTTCGCGTCGTCGTCGCCGACCACCTTTTGGGCGGCCGCGTCCCACGACAGCGACCGGCCGAGCTGGAGCGACAGGTTCGCCAGGATGCAGCTCGCGGTCGAGACGTGCCCCTCCTCGATGTCGGCCACCGGCTTGCCGCGGTCGGCCACGGCCTTGAGCCAGTCCCGCATGTGGACGCGGATGGCCGACGCCACGTGCCGCTCCAGGTCCTTCTCGGTCTTGTCCTCGGGGTACTGGTCCTCCTCCATGAGCGGCCGGCCGGTCAGCGTCGGCTCGGTCTTGCCGGCGGGGATGAAGTCGTAGCGGTTCACGCTCGCCTTGAGCGTCCCCTTCTCGCCGTAAAGGGTCGCCCCCCACGGGTAGTTCGGGTCGACCGCCGGCCCCCAGGTGCGGTGCTGCCAGACCACCTGGAGGTCGCCGTAGTCGAAGGTCGCGTCCTGCGTGTCGGGGATGTCGGCCTTGCTCCCCTTGTCCATGAGGATGCCGCCCGACGAGGTGACGCGCTTGGGCCAGCCGAGCCCGAGCATCCAGCGGACCATGTCGAACATGTGGATGCACATGTCGCCCACGATGCCGTTCCCGTACCGGTTGAAGGCCCTCCAGCGCCGCGGGTGGACGAGGGCGTTGTACGGGGCCATCGGGGCCGGCCCGGTCCAGAAGTCGTAGTCGAGGTTCGGCGGCGGGGCGGCGTCGGGCGGGTTGTCCTTCGCCCGCATGTGGTAGTAGCAGTAGATTTCGACCAGCCCGACCCTGCCGAGCTTGCCGTCTTTAATGACTCGGTCGCGGGCCTCGATCAGGTGCGGGGTGCTCCGCCGCTGGGTGCCGACCTGCACCACCCGCTTGTGCTTGCGGGCGGCCGCCACCATCGCCTGCCCCTCCACCACGTCCACGCTGATCGGCTTCTGGACGTACACGTCGGCCCCGGCCTCCACGGCGGCGATCATCGGCAGGGCGTGCCAGTGGTCCGGGGTGCCCACGATCACGAGGTCGAGGTCCTTCTCGGCGAGCATCTTCCGGTAGTCGCCGAACACCCGCGGCGTCTTGCCCGACTTCTGCCGGGCGGCGACCATCCCGGCCGCGTCCTTGACCATGCTCGCGTCCACGTCGCACAGCGACACGACCTCGACCGGGGCGACCTGGAGGAGGCGGAAGAGGTCGCACTTGCCGTACCACCCGCAGCCGATCACCCCCGCCCGCGGCGGCTTGTCGGCGAAGGCCCGGGCGTACGGGGCGAAGGACGCGGCCGCCGCGCCGGCGGCCGCGGAGGAGAGGAAATGACGGCGGTTCATGGGGAGAGCTCGCGTGGGGATGTGCCGGGCGGGACGGCGGTTCCGCCCCCAGTGTCGGGGAATGGGGCGGGGCGGTCAAGGACCGCGTGGTGTATACTCCGGGGTAAACCGCCGACCGCGTTCGGGCCGCCCCGGGGACTCCGCCGCCATGCGATTCATCATCGCCACCGAGTTCTACCAGCAGATGCTCCAGGTGCCGTACCACACCCCGGACTGCTACGTCCGCCCGGGCGAGTACCTGCACCACATGTACATCGACGGGGTGAAGTACGCCATCGCCCCGGCCGTCCTCGACTGCCTGGCCCAGGCGGAGGCGGCCGGCGACGGCGAGGCCATCGAACACCTCCGGCTCCACAAGCTCCATTTCGAGGGGCTGCTGGCCGACGCCCAGCGGTACGGCGACCTGGAGGGCGTGACCCTCATCGGCGACCCCCCGCCGACCGAGGAGGAGTCGGCCGCCGCCCCGGCCAACGCCTACCTCCCCCGCATCCCGAACCGGTGGGAGGACCTCGGCCTCGACCCCCCGTTCGTGATCGACCTCGCCCTCCGCACCATCTACGGCCGCGGGCACATCACCGGGGGCGAGCTGGCGAACGCGATGGCGATCCCGTTCGCCGTCCTCAACAACCTCCTCCAGTCGATGCGGAAGCAGACGCTCATCGACATCGTCTCCCAGCGGGGGTCGAGCGGGGACGCCTCGTTCGTGTACGACATCAAGCCGCCGAAGGGCTCCGCCGCCCTCCAGGACGCCCTCGACAAGACGACCTACACCGGCCCCTGCCCGGTCCCGTTCGCCGACTACGTCGAGGCCGTCATGGCCCAGACGGTCAAGAACATGGCCGTCACCCGGCGGAGCATCCGCAAGGCGTTCGAGGACCTGGTCATCACCGACGAGGTCCTGAACGAGATCGGCCCGGCCATCAACTCGGCCCAGTCCATCTTCTTCTTCGGCTACCCGGGGAACGGCAAAACCAGCGTGGCCGAGCGGATCACCCGGCTCATGGGCGACTCCATCTTCCTCCCGTTCGCCATCGAGGTGAACGGGCAGATTATCAAGATTTACGACCCGACGCAGCACACGGCGGTGGTCGACGAGGCGGCCGGCGAGGGGGGCGACTCGATCCTCAAGCGGGGGTCGAACCACGACCCCCGGTACATCCGGGTGAAGCGGCCGACGATCGTGACCGGCGGCGAGCTGACGATGGCGATGCTCGACCTGAAGTACAACCCGGTCGGCAAGTTCTACGAGGCCCCCCTGCAGATGAAGTCGAACGGCGGCATCTTCATGATCGACGACTTCGGCCGCCAGCAGGTCCGCCCGATGGACCTGCTCAACCGCTGGATCGTCCCGCTGGAGAAGAAGTACGACTACCTGACCACCATCCAGGGGACCAAGATCGAGGTGCCGTTCGACCAGATCCTGATTTTCAGCACCAACCTCGACCCCCACCAGCTCGCCGACGAGGCGTTCCTCCGGCGGATCAAGTTCAAGATCGAGATCCGCGACCCGGACGAGGCCCAGTTCCGCCGCATCTGGGAACTGGTGTGCAAGGCCAAGCGGGTGGAGCACGACGAGCGGGGCATCGACTACCTGATTATGAAATGGTACAAGCCGAGCGGCCGCCCGTTCCGCATGTGCCAGCCGCGGGACATCCTCGACCAGATGTCGTCCATCGCCAAGTACAACATGGAGCGGGTGAACTTCGCCCCGGACCTGATCGACGCCGCCTGTGCGACCTACTTCATCAGCGACAAGAAGAAGGACTTCGGGGCGAAAGTGCGGCTGGATTAGCGTGACCACCTCCCTCGAAACCCGTCTCAAGGCGCGTGCACACGAAGAAGGGTTCGCCCTCGTCGGCGTCGCCCCGGCGACGGAGGCCGACGGGTTCGGCCGGCTCCAGGAGTGGCTGGCCCGCGGCTACGCCGGGGAGATGGCGTACCTGCACCGCAACGCCCCCGCCCGCCGGCACCCGGAGTCGGTGCTGGCCGGGGTCAAGTCGGTGGTGATGGTCGGCCTGGAGTACGGCGGCGGCCACCCCGGCCCCGCGGACCCGCCCGTCGGCCGCGTCGCCCGGTACGCCCAGGGGCCGGACTACCACCGCGTCATCTGGGACAAGTTGGACGCCCTGTCGGCGTGGCTCGAAGTCGAGTCGCCCGGCTGCACGGCGTGCGGGGTGGCGGACACGGCCCCGATCCTGGAGCGGGACTTCGCCCGCCGGGCGGGGCTCGGGTGGGTCGGCAAGAACACCATGCTCATCCACCCCCGGCGGGGCAGCTTCTTCTTCCTCGGCACCCTCCTCACCGACCTCGAACTGAACCCCGATGCCCCGTTCGCAGGCTCCCACTGCGGCACCTGCACCGCCTGCCTCGACGCCTGCCCGACCGCCGCCTTCCCCGAGCCGCGCGTCCTCGACGCGACGAAGTGCGTCAGCTACCTGACCATCGAACTCCGCTCGCCGATCCCCGAAGAGTTGCGGCCGAAGGTGGGCGATTGGCTCTTCGGCTGCGACGTCTGCCAGGACGTCTGCCCCTGGAACCGCAAGCCCGCGGCCGGCCCGCCCGGGTTCCCGCACCACGCCGAACTCGAAGCCCTCGACCCGGCCGAACTCCTCGGACTGGATGCCAACGCCTTCCGCGTGCGGTTCAAGAAAACATCGCTGTTCCGCCCCCGCCGGGCGGCCCTGTTACGGAACGCGGCGGTCGTCCTCGGGAACGTCGGCGACGCCCGGGCGCTGCCGGCGCTGGAGAAGGCATTGGGGGACGCGGAAGGGCTGGTGCGGGAGGCCGCCGCGTGGGCGATCGGGCGGATCGAGGAGCGGGCGGGTCAGCGGACTTCGAGCTTGTAGGTGCCGAACCCCATCTTCTTCTGGTACGGGGTGAAGCGGAACGACCGGCCGAGGGCGGCCGATTTCGCCCACCCGTCTGCCTTGCGGACCACCATGTACCCCTTCGGTCCGCGTCGATAAATCGTGAACCGAAGTGGTTCTTGTCGGCCGTCCACCACCCAGTACTCGGGCACGCCAAGGTTCCAATACCGCGACATTTGCCACTCGTTGTCCTTGTCCTCGGACGAGTCGCTTACAACCTCGATGAGTAGGTCGGGGGTTCCGATCAACTCCGTGTCCCGGTTGCTGTCCTTGCCCCCGGTCAGCCGCACCCGGCCGGCGTCGATCGACTCCTGACTGACGAACATGCCGTCGGGCACGGCGGTGAACTTTTCCTCCTTCGAAGTGTACGTCATCCCGTCGCCGAAGAAGACGCCGAGATCGTTGTCCTCGACCAGCCCACACAGAACGCGGGCGATGAGTGTTTTCACCTGGTTGTGGGCGAACGCGCGTTCGGGCATGGTCTCGACCCACACTTCGCCGTTGATGTAGCTGACCCTCGCCTCCTCGGGGAGTGTCCCGGACCGCAGCCAACGCAGGAACGACGGGTGATCCTTGACCCAGGCCGGCACCCGGATGGTCCCGATGTTCGTTGTGAAAACCACCATCGCCTACCCTCCCGTATCGGCCCGTACTCTACCCCCGCCTGCCCGCCGCTGCCATCCCAAGCCCCGCCCGTGACTTCCCCGCCGGCGGCCGTCTACCATGAGTGTGGAGGACACCCATGACCACGCCGCGGACCGTGTTTTTCGACGGCCAGTGCCAGCTCTGCTCCCGCGAGATCGGGCTGTTCCGCCGGCTCGCCTCGGCGGACAAGTTGGCTTACGTGGACATCGCCGACCCGGCGTTCGACGCGGCCGCCCACGGGGTCGATCCGGTCGCCGTCCACCGGCACATGCACGTCCGCACGGAGGCGGGCGAACTCGTCACCGGGGTCGATGCCCTCGTGTCCATGTGGGAGGCGGTGCCGGGGTTCCGCTGGCTGGCCCGGGCCACCAAACTGCCGGTCGTCCGCACACTCGCCAGGCCGGCTTACGAGGTGTTCGCCTGGGTCCGGCCCAAGCTCCCGAAGCGCCGCCAGGACTACTGCGACACCGGGAAGTGCCGCGTGTGACCGGCCTGGCGTTACCGGATTTTACCGCATCGGCGCGATTTCGTTTCCCCATCACTCACGCCGCAAACGACTTCCGCGGAGGGCGGTAAAGTTTGCGGTAGAGGCGAGGAATTCCCCTCCGCTGGCTTGACTCCGGCCCAATCGTTACGGCCCACACGACCCGCCGCCCGCGCCGCCGGCCGCCCGCACGGTTCGCCCGGATTCAGCAGTTTCTCATTCCGGCCGGGGTAAGATTCGATGAGAATCTAGTGGTCCGCCCGCCGCTCGCCCCGTCCCCTCCCGGGCCGTCCATGCCGCTCCTCGCCACGCTCGCCGACAAGGGCCTGCTCTCCCCCGCCGACGCCGACCGGGCCGCCGCCGCGCTCGCCGCCGCCCCGGACACGCCGCCGCACCGCGTCCTCATCGACAAGGGGTTCGTGAAGGAGGACGTCCTCCTGCCCGTGCTGGCCGACGAGTTCGGGCTCGAACTCGTCGACCTGTCGCGGGCCACCGTGACGCCCGAAATCCTGGCGACGATGCCGCCCAAGCTCGTCCACCGCAAGCACCTGTTCCCGGTCGCCCGCCACAACGGCACCCTCACGGTCGCCACCGGCGACCCCTACGACGCCTACGCCCTGGACGAACTCCAGACCCTCACCGGCCTGCACGTCGTCCCCGTCCTCGCCCCGGACCGGGAGATCACCCGGCTCATCAAGGCCCACTTCGGCGTCGGCGGCGACACCGTGGCGGCCCTGGCCGAAGAGGCCCGGGTCAAGGACGACATCGAACTCCTCGAAGACATCGAGGCCGACGACAGCGAGCTGGCGAAGCAGGCGCAAGAAGCGTCCGTCGTCCGCCTCGTGAACCAGATTCTCGTGGAGGCCGCGAACGAGCGGGCGTCCGACATCCACGTCGAGCCGGGCGAGACGGGGCTCCGCATCCGCTACCGCATCGACGGGTTGCTCCAGAACCAGAACCTCCCGCCGGAGATCAACCGCTTCCAGTCGGCCATCATCAGCCGGCTGAAGATCATGGCCCACCTGAACATCGCCGAGAAGCGACTGCCGCAGGACGGCCGCATCAAGATGAAGGTGAGCGGGCGGGAGGTCGACGTCCGCGTGTCGATCATCCCGATGGTGTTCGGCGAGGGCATCGTCATGCGTCTGCTCGACAAGGGCCGCATGACGTTCGACCTCAAGAACTGCGGCATGCTCCCCGACGTCCACGGGACGTTCAAGCAGCTCATCGACCGCCCGCACGGCATCGTCCTCGTCACCGGCCCCACGGGGTCGGGCAAGAGCACCACCCTGTACTCGGCCCTCAACGAGATTCGGGACGAGTCGACGAAGATCATCACGGTGGAAGACCCGGTCGAGTACCAGCAGCCGGGCATCAGCCAGATACAGGTCCACTCGAAGATCGGGCTGACGTTCGCGTCGGCCCTGCGGAGCATCCTCCGGCACGACCCGGACGTGATCCTCGTCGGCGAAATCCGCGACGTGGAGACGGCCGAGATGGCGATCCAGGCGTCGCTCACCGGGCACATGGTGTTCAGCACCCTGCACACGAACGACGCCCCGAGCGCCTTCACCCGCATGATCGACATGGGGGTCGAGCCGTTCCTCGTCTCCAGCACGGTCGAAGGGGTGATGGCCCAGCGGCTCGTGCGGACCGTCTGCCCCGACTGCCGGGAGGAGTTCACCCCCGCTCAGGACGAACTGCCGATGGACTTCCCGCTCCGCCGGGGGGGGCCGAAGCCGGCCGCCGACATCGTCATCCAGCAGGGCATGGTCGAGATGATGGGGGCGGCCGACCACGGGACCGGCCGGCTGTGGCGGGGCACCGGCTGCCGGTCGTGCCGGCAGAGCGGGTTCCGCGGGCGGACCGGCGTCCACGAGCTGATGGTCAACAACGACGTGATCCGCGACCTCGTGGTCCAGCGGGTGAACTCCAACGTGATCCGCCTCGAAGCCCTCAAGGCGGGCATGATCACCCTCCGCCAGGACGGCTGGCGGAAGGTGATGAACGGGACGACGACGATCGACGAGGTGGGGCGCGTCACGGCCGGCGACATCAGCTAGTGCCAGTGACAGTGTCGGTGTCAGGACGAGCATTCCTGAATTCCCCCGGCACCGGCACCGGCACCGGCACCGACACCGACACTCGGGTTCCCCATGCCTGATTTCACCTACGAAGCGCTCGCCCGGACCGGCCTGAAGTCGGTCGGCACCCTGACCGCCAACAGTGAGCGGGAGGCCGCCCTGCTGCTCGACGCCCGCGGCCTCTTCCCCGTGCGGGTGGCGATGGCCAAGGGGCAGGCGGCCGGCCGACGGTGGGGCAAGCGGGTCAAGGGCCGGCACCTCGCCACCCTCTACTCGCAACTCGCCGACCTGCTCCACTCGGGCGTGCCGCTGCTCCGCTCGCTCGACATCCTCGAACGCCAGAGCACCAACCCGACGCTCCAGGCGATCATGCGGGACGTGAAGGCGAAGGTGGCCGACGGGACCGGGCTGGCCCAGGCGATGGCCCTGCACCCGAACGCCTTCGACGAGCTGGCCGTGAGCATGGTCCGGGCCGGGCAGGAGGGCGGGTTCCTCGAAGACGTGCTCAAGCGGATCGCCACGTTCGTGGAGCACCAGGAGGACATGAAGGCGAAGGTGATCGGGGCCCTGGCGTACCCCGTCATCCTGGCCGTCCTGGGGTTCGCCATCCTCAACGTCCTGGTCATCGTCTTCGTCCCCAAGTTCGAGCCGATGTTCGTCAAGCTCAAGGAGAAGGGCGAACTCCCGGTGATGACCACGACCCTCATCGCGGTCAGCCACTTCCTCCAGTCGTGGCCGGGCATCCTGTCGGCGGTGGCGGTGTTCGCGGCGGCGGTCTACTTCGTCACGTGGACCCGCCGCGGGGGCCGGGAGTGGGCCGACCGCTGGAAGCTCCGGCTGCCGCTCTTCGGGGGCATCTTCCTGTCGCTGTCGCTGGCCCGCTTCACCCGCATCCTGGGCACCATGCTGCACAACGGCATCCCCATCCTGCGGGCCCTGACGATCGCCAAGGACTCGACCGGGAACCGCGTCCTGGCCCGGGCCATCGCGGCGTCGGCCGAGAACGTGACGGCCGGGCAGACGCTCGCCGAGCCGCTCCGGAAGTGCGGCTACTTCCCGCCGGACGTGGTGGAAATGATCGCCGTGGCCGAGGAGGCGAACGCCCTCGAAAAGGTGCTGATCGACGTGTCCGAGAGCCTCGACAAGCGGACCTCCCGGCGGATGGAACTGATGGTGAAGCTCCTGGAACCGCTCATGCTGCTCGTGATGGCAGGCGTTGTGCTGGTGGTGGTCATGGGCCTGCTGCTGCCGGTGTTCAAGATGGGCAGCACGGTGGGGTGAGGGAATTGCGTAATGCGGATTGCGGATTGCGGATTGAAGACGGTGCCGTCGGTTTCATTCCGCGTTCCGCGTTCCGCATTCCGCATTCGACAGAATCCCCCACCTGCCGCCCGCGTCTAAATCCCGCCCGCGACGTTGACGCCTGGCGGGCGGCCGGTTAAGACGGCTCTCCCCGCCCCCGCGGCCGTCACCGGCCGGCCCTCTCATGACCCGTTAAGGCCCCGTAGCCTATAGTTGGGACGACGACCCGCGCGTCGCCCGCATCCGAAGGACCCCTCCCATGAGGCTCGCCCCCATGAGGCTCGCCGCCCCCCTCCGCCGCCCGCACGCCCGCCGGGCCGGCTTCACGCTCCTCGAAGTCCTCGTCGTGGTCGCCATCATCGTGATCCTGGCGAGCGTCGGCGTGGTGGCCACCACCCGCTACCTGGAAGACACCCGCAAGGGGAGCGCCAAGCTCGCCTGCCAGGGCATCTCCAACTCCATCGACGCCTACATGAAGAACCCGGCCAACCCCGAGGGGCTTCCGCCGAGCGGCCCGGGCGACCTGACCAACCCGCCGTTCGGGGGCACCGGGTTCCTCAAGAACGGGGCCGACGACCTGCTCGACCCGTGGGGCCAGCAGTACCAGATGACGCCGACCACCCAGGGCGATGGGTCGACGGTCATGCTCGTCTACACGACTTCCAAGAACGACGGCGTGAAGATCAGCCAGTACGGCATCGGTCCGGCGTCCCGCGTCCCCTGAGTTTCCGACCGCCCGCGAACGGACTCCCCCGGGGGCGGCATCCACCGCCCCTTCCTCACCCCCGGCAACGGACGTGACGGCCGTGAAAGCTCCCTCCCCGCGTCGCGGCTACACCCTGATCGAAGTCGTGATCGTGATGGCGATGCTGATCGCCGTCGGGGCCGGCGTCATCCCCAGCCTGGCGGGGCTCTCCGGCAACCGCTACCAGCGGGCGGCCACCGACACCCTCCGCGGCCGGCTGGCCGAGGCCCGCGGGCGGGCCGTCGAGCAGGGCGTCGCCTACCGCCTCGCCCTGAGCGGCGACGGCTCCCGCGTCCGCCTCGCCCCGGACGACGAGAACTTCGGGTCGGCCGCCGCGGCCGAGATGAAGAGCGTCAGCGCCAAGGTGTCCGAGGACGCGTTCGAGAAGGCCACGGCGAGCGTCGTCTCCGAGCCGAACCCGTCGCCCCCCGCCGGAGACGGGTGGGTGACGGTCGCCACCTTCCTCCCGGACGGCACCTGCCGCGAGGACAACGTGACGGTGGCCGTGAGCGAGGACACCTTCCCGCCGGTCCACGTCCAGGTCCGCGGCGTGACCGGGGCGGCCCGCGTGCTCAAGCCCGGCGAAACCGGGGGGGGCCGGCCGTGACCCCCGGTCGCCCCGCCGCCCCGAGTCTGGCACGTCGCACTTCGGCCCGCCCGGGCCTGACGCTGATCGAAGTCATCCTCGCCCTGGCGATCATGCTCCTCTCCCTGGTTGCCATCAGCCAGCTCGTCGGCATCGGGTCGGACCGGGCCTCGGAGGCGCAGTACCAGACCCGCGGCACCCGGCTCGCCCAGGCCAAGATGGCCGAGGTCGAGGCCGGGGCGGTGCCCGTTTCCACCGGCGGCTCGGGGTCTTTCGAGGAAGACCCTGGCTGGTCGTGGACCGTCGAGACGGAGCCGCAGGGGGCCCCGAACCTGTACGTCGTGACGGTGAAGGCGACGCGGGACTTCAACGGCAAGCCGTTCGAGGTGTCGCTCACGCAGTGGGTGTTCGACCCGCTCGCGTCCGGCACCCCGGCCCAGGCCCAGAAGCCGACGGCCGACGACGGCACCACCACCGGGGGGACCACGCCGTGACCGCCTCACGCAACCGCCGCCGCCCCGGGTTCTCGCTGCTGGAAGTGCTCCTCGCCAGCGCCATCGCGATACTGCTCCTCGGGGCGCTCTACGCGGCGTTCGACGTGACCGTCCGCCAGACGCAGGCGAGCCGGGACGCCGTCGATTCGGACAACCTCTCGCGGGCCGTGTTCAACCGCATGTCTGTCGACCTCTCCTCATCACTGGTGCCGCTCCCGCCCCTCTCCGGCGGCAACACGGCGAACAACACCTTCACCGACGACACGGTTGACCCCGCGACGACCGACCCCGCGGCTGCGACGGCCACCGACGCCGCCGCCACGGACGCGGCGGCCACGACCACGCCCGCCGCCACGACGACCACTCCGGGGACGGCGGCCGAGGACGCGACGGCGGCCCCGGCGGCGATGGCGACCGGGTTCCCGTTCCAGGCCGGGGTCAAGGGCGATTCCAAGCAACTGACGGTGTTCGTGAGCCGGCTGCCGGACGTGATGGGGGACGCGGCGAGGTTCGCCGCGGACGCCGACGGCGGGCCCGACGGGGCGAGCGACATGCGGCGGGTGTCGTACTGGCTCTCCGGCACCGGCCGCGGCCTCTGCCGGCAGGTCCGGGACGAGGTGACGGCCGACGGGGTGGGCAACTCGACCGACCCGGACAGGACGGACGAGGCGGACGACGTCATCGCCGACGAGGTGGTAGACGTGCAGTTCGAGTACTTCGACGGCAGCGGCTGGGCGGCCGAGTGGGACGGCTCGGCGGTGAGCGCCGACGGGGCCACGCCGCAGGGGCCGCCGCGGGCCGTGCGGGTGACGCTCACGGTGGAAGTCGCGCCGACCCGCCCCGGCGAGCCGCCGTTCCTCAAGCGGTCGCAGCAGGTCATCCCGATCCGGGCGGCCGCCGGGCTGGCCACCCCGGACGTGGCCCCCGCGGCCGAAGCAACCGACCCGGACGCCGGGGCCACGACGGGGGTGACGCCGTGACGCGACGGGACGCCGGCGGGCGACGCGGGTACGTGCTGGTCGCCGTGCTCATCGTGGTAGTGGTGCTGTCGCTCTCGGCGTACCAGTTCGCCGACGTGATGTCGTCCGAGCGGGCGGCCGCGATGCGGACCTCGGACGCGGCCCAGGCCCGGGCGTTCGCCGTCTCCGGGCTGCACTTCGCGGCGGCCGCCCTCTCGGACGCCGAGACGCTCGCCGGCACCCTCGGCGGCAACCCGTTCGACAACCCCGGGGCGTTCTCGAACGTCGTCGTCCGCCAGGGGGAAGCCGGCCGCCGGGAGGGCCGCTTCATGATCGTGTCGGTGGCGGACACCGGCGGCGGCGGGGTGCCGAGCTACGAGACGAAGTACGGCGTAATCGACGAGGCCGGACGGCTCAACGTCAACGCCCTGATCCTCCTCGACCCGACGGGCAACAAGCTGCACGACGCCCTGATGAAGCTCCCGAACATGACGGAGGACGTGGCCGACTCGATCACCGACTGGGTGGACGGGGACAGCGACGCCCGCACGGCCGGGGCCGAGAACGGCTACTACGCCGGCCTCACCCCCGGCTACCGGGCCAAGAACGGGCCGCTCAACAGCCTGGACGAACTCCTGCTGGTGAAGGGCGTCACCCCCCGGCTGCTCTACGGCACCGACCGCAACCGCAACGGCCAGCCGGACGACCCGGGGGCCGGCGGCACCATCGACCGCGGGTGGGCCGACTTCCTGACCGTGTTCGGCCGCGAACTGAACGTGGACGCCGACGGCAACCCCCGGGTGTTCGTGAACGCGGCCGACGACCTGCCGACGCTCTACGCCGACCTCGCCGCCGCCGTCGGCCTGGAGCTGGCCGACTACGTGATGGCGTACCGCCTCTGGGGCGGCTCGGCCGTCGCGGCGGGGAGCACGACCGGCACCAAAACGTCGGCGCTGCCGGCCCCGCGGACGCTCGCCACCGGGCCGGACGACGGGCTGATGTTCGTCGGGGCCCAGGTCGGCGGCGGGATGGGCGGCGGATCGTCGGGTGGTGGCGGCGCTCCCGGCGGTGGGGGGGCTGGCGGCGGTGCCTCGGGCGGCGGGCGGGGGGGCGGTGGTGGCTCCTCGGGCGGCGGCGGTGCTTCC
>JANPKP010000328.1:0-10497 GCA_031426095.1 Gemmataceae bacterium | reverse complement strand
GGGGCACTCGCGTACCCGGCCGCCGTACCGTTTCGTGGGCGGGGCGGCCGGCCGACGGGGGAGCGTGACGCGGTCGGCCCCGACGGCCGCCCCCGCCACCGTGGAGAGGCACCGTGAGAATCAGCTTCCTGGCCGTGCTGGCCGTCGCCCTCATCGTCGGGCTCGGCGTGGTCGTCGCAATCCGGGCGCTCGGGCTGCTCAGCCCGCCGCCGGTCGCGTCCGCCGCCGCCCCCGCCCCGCCGCCGGTCTACGTCCCCCAGGTCCTCGTCGCCCAGCGGCCGCTCTTCGCCGGCGACACGATCCTGAAGCCGGACCTCGGCACCCGGGCCCTCCTGCCGTCCGAGGTCGAGGACTACAAGCTGCACAAGGACGACTACCTGCCGGCCGCCGCCCAGTCCGCCCTGTTCCGCGCCCCGACCAAGACGATCGAAGCCAACCGGCCGCTCCGCAAGGACGACTTCCAGGAGATCAAGAAGCCGGACCCGCTCCACTCCCGGCTCCTGCCCGGGACGCGGGCGGTGAACGTGTCGATCACGAAGGACCAGTCGGCCGGCGGGCTCATCCAGCCGGGCGACTGGGTGGACGTGTACGTCGTGACCGAGTTCCCGGTCAGTACGGACCCGACGGCCGCGAAGGCCCGGCGGTCCGGGGTCCTGGCCCGCAACGCCCAGGTGGTGGCCAAGCGGGACAGCCTCTACCCGCTCTTCGCCCCGCTCGCCGACGCCCCCGTCCAGTACACCCTCGGGCTCAACCCGTACCGGGCCTCCCTCATCGAGTTCGGGCGGACGGTCGGTTCGCTCTCCCTGGTGCCGGTGGCCGAGTACGACAAGGCCAAACTCGACAAGGTGCGGGACGAGGCGATGAAGGACCCGGGGAAGGCCGAGTTCATCACCCTCGGCGAGGCCGGCAGCCGGGAGGCCCAGGAGGAGAAGGCCAAGGTCGAGGACTACACCTACGGCGGGTTCGGGGTCGGGACGGCCGACGTGGCCGAGGCCCTCCAGTTGAAGCCGCTCCCCAAGCCCCCCCGCCCGGTAAACATCGCGATTTCGAACGGGACCAGCGGGACGAAGACGGTGACCTTCGTGCCCGGCGGCGACTTCGACGCGGCCCCGGAGTACACCTTCTCCGCCCCGGCCGGCATGTACACCGGGACCGGTAACGGGTCCGGCGGGGGGGCCGGCGGGGGCGGCGGGGGGGGTGGGTCGGGCACCGGCGTCAACCGGGTGGTCCAGCCCACCACCATCACGCCCCGGCGGACGGTCGTCCAGCCGGCCCGCCCGTCCGCGCCCGTGGCCCCGCCGCCGCGGTAACGGCCGCCGGCCGCCCGCGTTCGCGTCCTCCCACCCGCCGAGGCCCCCATGCCCCCCGCGGCTCCCGCCCCCGCCCCGGCCGCCCCCGACGCGCGGTATCTCCGGTTCAAGGACGAGTTGCACCGCACCGTCGTCGACACCGTCGACCTGTCCCGCCTGGAGAAGTGGTCCGAGGAGCGGCTGCGGGGCGAAATCCGCGGCCTGGCCCGGCGGATCGCCCCGGACGTGGACCGCAAGCTCCCCGCCGGGCAGGTGGACGCGGCCGCCGACGACGTGATGGACGAGGTGTTCGGCCTCGGCCCGCTCGAACCGCTCCTCCGCGACCCGTCGGTCAGCGAAGTCCTCGTCAACGGCCCGAACAAAGTGTACGTCGAGCGGGCCGGGCGGCTGCACAAGGTGAACGTCTCGTTCGCCGACAACGCCCACCTGATTCGCGTCGTCCAGCGGATCGCCGCCCGGGTCGGCCGGCGGGTGGACGAGAGCTCCCCGATGGTGGACGCCCGCCTGCCCGACGGCAGCCGCGTGAACGCCGTCCTGCCGCCGCTGACCCTCGACGGCCCGGTGCTCTCCATCCGCCGCTTCGGGCAGATTTACACCGCCGACGACCTCCTGATGCGGCGGTCGCTCACGCCCGAGATCGCCCGCTTCCTGGAAGCCGTGGTCGCCGCCCGCGTCAACGTCCTGATCTCCGGCGGGACCGGGGCCGGGAAGACGACGCTGCTGAACATCCTCTCCGGGTACATCGGCCGGGACGAGCGGCTCGTGACCATCGAGGACGTGGCCGAACTCCAACTCCAGCAGCCGCACGTCGTCCGCATGGAGACGCGGTCGGCGAACATGGAGGGGGCCGGGTCGGTGGCCCAGCGGGACCTGGTCCGGAACGCCCTCCGCATGCGGCCGGACCGCATCATCCTCGGCGAGTGCCGCGGGGCCGAGGCGGTGGACATGCTCCAGGCCATGAACACCGGGCACGAGGGGAGCCTGACGACGGTCCACGCCAACGGCACCCGCGACGCCCTGGCCCGGCTCGAACTCATGGTCGGGCTCGGCGGCGTCGAGGTGGCGACGCCCATCCTGCGGGGGTACATCGCCAGCGCCCTGACGGTCATCGTCCACGTCTCCCGGTTGATCGGCGGCGGGCGGAAGGTCACCCGCGTGTCGGAACTGGTCGGCCAGGGGAAGGCGAAGGCGTACCGGGTGCGGGACATCTTCGTGTTCGAGCAGACGGCCGTCGTGGGCGGGCAGGCGGTGGGGGCGTTCAAGGCGACCGGGTACGTGCCCAAGGTGGCCGCCCGCCTCGCCGCGTCCGGCTTCCCGCTCCCCGCGAGCCTGTTCGCCGCCCGCGACCTGCTGGCCGTGGGCACCCACCCGGCCGCGGCCGCCGGGGACGGCGGGGTCGAACTGTCCTACGCCGAGCCGGCCTCGGGCCCCCTTTCGGACGACGTGGCCGAGGCCCTCCCGGTGGACGACGAGGACGGCGGGGTCGACTTCGACGTGTCGGCGGAGGACCGGGAATGAGTCCGCAGACCGCCCAGGCGCTGGTGATCCTCGGGCTGATCGGCTTCGTGGCCGTCGCCGTCGTGCTCGCCTACGTCCTCATGGCCGGGCTCGGGCTGGCGTTCGCGCGCAGGCCGGACCCGGACGGCGAGACGCTGGCCGACCGGGCCGCCGCCGTCCGCCCGCCCCGGGGCAAGGCCGCCCGCTTCGACGCCGACTTCGACCGCATGATCCGCGGCACCCAGTTCGGGCTCACGGCCGAGGCCGCGGTCGGCTGGATCCTCCTGGCCGGGGCGCTGGCGGCCGTGCTCGTCTACCTGTTCGTGCCCGACGTGCTGGCCGCCCTGGTGGCCTTCCTGGCCGGGGCGTCGATCCCGCTCGTGGTCTTCCTGGCCAACCGCAACCGCCGCAAGCGGGCGATCCAGGAGCAACTCCCCGACGGCTGCTTCCAGCTGGCCCGCTCGCTCCGCTCCGGCCTGTCGCTGACGCAGGCGCTGCGGGAGACGGCCACCTACCTGCCGGCCCCGCTCGCCCCGCTCTACGACCGGCTGGCGGCCGCCCTGACGCTCGGGGAGTCGACGCCCAACGCCCTCAAGCGGGTGGCCGACGACGCGGCGGTGACGGAGTTCGACCTGCTCACGGCGGTGATCGCCACGAACACCGAGAGCGGCGGCAACCTGCCCGCGATGCTCGACCGGCTGGCCGCCTCGATCCGCGACCGCAACCAGTTCCGCGGGTACTTCCGGACCACGACCGCGCTCGGCCGGCTCAGCGGCTTCTTCCTGGCGGCGGCCGCCCCGGTCACGGTCGTCCTGTACCTGATCTTCCAGCAGGAACTGTTCCTGAAGTTCCTCGACACCGGCCTCGGGCAGACGCTCCTGGTCGTGGCCGTGGTGCTGGAAATCGTGGGGCTGGCGTGGCTGCTGTACCTGCTGAGCGGGCAGGACGACTACTGACTTGGGGCGAAAGCCCAGGGACGGCCGTCCCTGGGCTTTGGGGCGTATGCGAGTGAACGTGGCGTGATTCCAGGCGTGGGGTATCCGAGATCATGGCGAGTGGGCCGCGCTGGCGCTGATCTTCGCCACCACCGTCGCGGTGCCGGTGGTCCTGTTCGCCCCGTTCGTCGTCTTCCGCCGGCCGGACCGGGGCGAGGTCGGCCCCGAACCCGTCGGCCCCCTGTTCGGCCCGTTCACCCGGCCGCTCGCCGCCCTCCTCCCGGTCGGGGCCGACAACCGGGAGGAGGCCCGCAAGCGGCTCCTCCTCGCCGGCCACTACCGGCCGACGGCGCTCGACGACTTCCTGGCGCTCCGGGCCGTGCTGACGCTCACGCCGCCGCTGGTGTGCTGGGGGGCGGCCCTGTTCGTGGGCGGCACGGCGGTGCTCGCCTTCTTCCTCCTCGGGCTCGTCTTGGGCGTCCTCGGGTTCGCCCTCACCGGGCTGATCGTGCAGGCCCAGGGGAACAGCCGGGCCGAGCGCGTCCGCCGGGGGCTGCCGACGTTCATGGACACCCTGGCGCTCGTGCTGTCCACCGGCATGAGCCTGCCGCGGGGGATGAGGCGGTCGGCCGACGCCATCGAGCGGGGCTACCCGGACCTGTCGCAGGAGGTGCGGCTGGTGACGGCCCAGGCCGAACTGCGGAGCATGGCCGACGCCCTGGACGCGTGGCGGCGGCGGATCCCGGTGCCGGAACTCGGCAGCCTCGTGTTCCTGCTCGGGCAGGCCGACCGGCAGGGGACGGACATCACCCGCGGGCTGTGGGAACTCTCCGACAGCTTCCGCACGGCGAGCCGCCAGCGGGCCGAGGCGGCGGCCAACCGGGCCAACTTCGTGATGCTCTTCCCGACCGTGTTCTGCCTGCTGATGGCGGCCGGGATCGTGCTCGCCGGCCCGCCACTGGTGCAGGTGCGGGAGGGGTTGGAGGAGACGCAGCGGGTGATCCGCGAGGCCCGGGAGAAGGCCGAGGAGGCCGAGCGGTCGGCGCGGGAGAACGCCGAGCGGGTCACCGGCCGCCCGCCGGCCCCGCCGCCGGCCCCGCCCCCGACCGCGACTCCCGCCCGCTGACCGCCGGCCGGCCGTTACCGGTTTTTACCGCACAAACGCGATTCGCTCCGGCGGAACCCCTGTTCCATTAGGCGGTTGTGGCACCCGCTACCGGGTTGGCCGGTAACGCGGGAGAACCGGGCACTCTCCCACAAACGGAGACGCGGCGGGGGCACCCACCCCCGCCGCGTCGCCGTTTCCGGATTCCCGCCGGCGTTCACCCCGCCCGAGGGCGGGTGCGGCGGCCGTAGGCCCCCGCGACCAGTCCGCCGATGCCCATCGAGAGCCACGCGGCCGGGGCCGGCACCGGGTTGGTGCCCGGGTCGCCCGGCCCGCCCCCGCCGGGGCTCGCCTGCTCCACCACCACGCCCACCCCCGAGGCCCGGTCCGGGTCGTCGCCGCCGACGTTGAACCGGGAGGCGGCCGTGTCGATGGCGATCGTGATCGGCCCGGTCAGGGACGCCGACATGGTGATCGTCAGGCGGCCGAGCAGGTCGTTGACGCCGGCCTCGGTCGTGACCGCGAAGAGGGCCGGGACGCCGTTGGCGTCGAGCGTGCTGCCGGAGAACGTGAAGCCGGTCGGGCCGGTCGCATCGACGGTCGCCGGGGCGGCCCCGGGGAACGGGTACTGCGTCGAGGAGTCGAAGGCCACGGTAAGCGGGGGCGTCGTCGCCGCGTCGGCCGGGGGGGCGTAGTCGAACGTCAGGCCGACGGTGAAGCCGGTGAAGCTCGACAGGCCGGGGGCCCGCACATCGACGGTGAACGACCCGCCGGGGGTGTACGTCGCCGCCGACGGGACGAGCAGCGGCAAGACTTCGGCCCGGGCGGGCGGGGCGGCGGCCGCCAGGGCGAGGGCGGCGAGGAGCGCGTGAGTCCGGTTCATGCGGGAGTGCCTCCGGTGCAAGGGCTGAGTGTCGTCCTGACGACCGCGGGGAGAGGGGGGGTGGTGCCGGGACGGGTTCCAGGGGGGTGGACGCGGTGAGGGGGCGGCGGGAACCTGTCCCCGCCGCCCCCGAGTGTTGTCCGAACGGCGGGCTCAGACGGCCGCCTTCTTCCGCAGCCACGAGGCCCGGCCGCCGAGGGCGACGAGGCCGAAGGCGGCGAGGAACAGGGCCGGCGGGGCCGGGACCGGGTTGGTGTGCTTGACGACGATCTGGTCCTGCCCGGCCGGGGTGTTGGGCACCTTGTTCTCGGCCCCGGTGAGGCCGACCAGCTCGAAGTTGGTGAGGACGACCGGGGTGGAGGCCTTGTTCAGGTTCTGGAGCCAGGTGGTGGCCGTGGTGGCGGCCGACGAGGTCGAGCTGAACGTCCCGCCCGCGAGCGTCTTGTCGGTGTCGTAGAGGATGTTCCAGAGGGCCAGTTGGAACGCCTTCGAGGCGTCCTTCTGGGCGGACGTGAACGACCCGATCGGGGTCGTCTCCCAGTTCGTGTCGTAGTGCTGGGCGAACAGCTTGTTGACGGCCGCCGCCTCGGTCGCGTTCCCGCCGATCGCGGCCAGCCCGGTGATCGGAGTGGTGATCGTGTACTTCGAGACGTTCGGGTTCTGGGTGCCGTCGTTGATGTACTTCGTGAGATCGACGCAGAACGTCAGCAGGGGGCTGCCGAGCGAGCCGTTGACGGGGTCCTGGATCTGGGCCCACGAGAACGGGCCGCCGCCGACGCTGTCGGACACGCCGTTGAGCTTGATGGACAGCGGCGAGCCGGTGTTGGCCCCGCCGAGGAACTGGAGGGTGATGACGTCGGCCGACGCCCGCGGGGCGGCGGCCAGGAACGGGGTGGCCGCGAGGGCGGCCACGGCGAGGACGAACGGGCGAATCTTCATGGCTGTGGACCCGGGGTGGTAGTAGCGATTCGTGGGGCGGGCACCCGTGCCCTGCACACCCACGCGATCAACGGAAGAACCCATGCAACTCCTGCACCGAACAAAATCGTACTGCACTCCGTCGCCCGCGTAAACAGCAAAGGGCGTAGACTCTAGCATGGGACTGGGGCAATTCCTCCGATTTTCCGCTTTGTAAGCCCCGAACGCGAGCGGAAGTTGACAGTGTTGCCGATCGTTAACAGGAGCGGAGTCATGCCCGTCCGACGGAACGCACTCGCCCCCCGGGTCGTCGCGGCCCTCCTGATCGGGGCGGTTCCCCGGGTCGCACCGGCCCAGCCGGTCCCGGTCCTTCCGCCCGTCGAGGCCCCGCTGGCCCCGCCGATCCCGATCGCGATCACCCCCGACTTGCTGGCCGAGCCGGCCCCCCTGCCGCGGCCGGCCGACCCGGACATCCGCCTCGCGGCCGCCCCCAACGGCTACGAGATCGTCCTGTCGCGGGCCGCCGCCGTGGCCCTGCGGGACGCCCTCGACGAGAGCGTGGACGAGCAGCAGTTGGCGAAGAACCTCCGCGAGCGGGCCCGGACGCTGCGCGACGGTGCGCAGGCGGATTCCACCGCGAAGGCCGACGCGGACGCGAAGGCGGCCAAGATCGAGCTCCTGGCGTTCGCCGCCGCGAACACGCTCCCGGGCTTCAAGAAGGACCTGCACGACAAGATGGGGGCCGACGGCGTGGTGATCCGGGCCGCCGGGTTCCAAAAGGCGGTGGCCTTCCGCCGGCCCCGCCCGCGGCTGGAGCGGGTGGCCGAAGCGGCCCGGGAGGCGGCCCCGGCACTCTTGCCCCCGGACGCGGTGCAGACGCTCGCCGGCCTGCGGGCGGTGGCCCGGACGACGCCCCTGGTGTGGACCGTGACGCCGCGGGGCGAGGTGACGGGGGACACGGGACCGGGGACACGGGACACGAGATAGGGGCCGCCGCACGGTGCCGTCCCGACGGGGCGTCCGAGAATAGCCAGGGGTGGAGCGGAGCGCAACCCCTGGGACCACGCACGCGAAATGGATCCGTAGCCCCACCGGGGCGACCCGCGTGGGCGTGAGCGGGTCGCCCCGGTGGGGCCGCGAACGTCTTCGTGGGCTCACGTCCGGGGCCCGACGGCCCTGGCTGTTCTCGGTGGCCCCGTCGGGGCCGAAGTTCGAGGCGTGTCGCGTCCCGCGACCGCCCGCCTTGCCCCGCCCCCCGGCGGCCGCCTACAGCTAACACCGACGCCCCGCCCCCGCCGCCGTGGGTTCCCGCCATGCCGATGTTCACCCGGGAGACGCTCGACGCCTTCGCCCGCGAGGCCCTCCCGGAGGCCGACATGGCGACCGTCGAGAAGGGCACCCGGGCCGGCCCGGTGGCCGCCGCCCTCCTCCGCGAGGTGCTCGCCGCGGCCGACCCCGGGGACCACACGGTCGGCGGCGTCTGGCGGCGGGAGCGGCTCAGTTGCCCGTCCCGCGAGCAGCTCGGCAACTACCTCCTGAACGCCGGCGACGCCGACCTGTGGCGGTACGTCGACTTCCACCTGACGACCGTGGGCTGCACCTTCTGCCGGGCCAACCTCGACGACCTCCGGGCCCGCCGGGACGCCGACGCCCGGGCGGCCGACGACCGCCGGCGGCAGATATTCGCGTCGAGCGCCGGCCTGCTTCCCGCCGGCGGGAAATGACCGGGTTCGCCCGCACGATCGCCCGCCTCCCACTCGGAGCCCCGCGTTGCCCCCCGACCTCGCCGCCGCCGCCAAAGCCCTTCGCGCCGTCTCGGTCGAAGACCTCCTCCTCCCCGTCCTCGTGCAGCTCGCGGTGGTGGTCGCGGCCGCCCGGGTGTTCGGCGTCCTCGCCCGGCGGGTGGGGCAGCCGACCGTCGTCGGCGAGGTGGTGGCCGGGCTCCTGCTCGGGCCGTCGGCGTTCGGGGCCCTTTTCCCGGAGCTGGCGGCCGCCGTCTTCCGCCCCACCCTCGACGGCGTCCCGCAGCCGCTCACCGACGCGGCCTTCCCCAAAATCTTCGCCGTGCTGTCGCAGCTCGGGCTCATCCTCCTCCTGTTCCTGATCGGGCTGGAGTTCGAATTCGGCCACCTCAAGGCCCGCGGGAAGGCGGCCGTCGGCATCTCGCTGGCCGGCACCGCGATCCCGTTCGCCCTCGGGGCCGGGCTGGCCCTCGTCGTCCACCCGTACCTCGAACCGCACCCGGAGAAGGGGCCGATCGACCGCTTCGGGCTGACCCTCTTCATGGGGGTGGCGATGGCCATCACGGCCATCCCCGTCCTCGGGCGGATGATGCTCGAAATGGGCATCACCCGCACCAAGCTCGGGGCCGTCGTCATCACCGCGGCGGCCGTCGGGGACGCCGTCGGGTGGGTGCTGCTGGCCACCGTCGCGGCCCTCGCCGCCGCCCGCTTCGACCCGGCCGACACCCTCCTCATGGCCGCCCTCACGGTCGCCTTCGGACTCCTCATGGCGGTCGCCGTGCGGCCCGTGCTGGCGGCGTACTTCCGCCGGTCGATGGCGGCGAACGGGGGGAAGCTGACCCTGAACGCCCTGGCCGTGCTGCTGGTGGCGGTGCTGCTGGCCGCCCTGGCGACGAACCGGATCGGCATCTTCGCGGTGTTCGGCCCGTTCCTCCTGGGGGCCGTCCTGTCCGACCAGCACGCCCTCCGGGACGCCGTCGCCGCCCGCCTCCGCGACTTCGTCACCGCCTTCTTCCTCCCGGTCTACTTCACCTACACGGGCCTCCGCACCGAGGTCGGCAGCCTCGCCGGCGGCACCATGTGGCTGATCTGCCTCGCGGTGATCGGCACGGCCGTGGTGGGCAAGTTCGGCGGCTGCGGGCTGGCCGCCCGGGCGGCCGGCTACCCCCGCCGCGAGGCGGCCCTGATCGGGGCCCTGATGAACACGCGGGGCCTGATGGAACTGGTGGTGGTGAACGTCGGGTACGAGGCCGGGGTGATCCCCAAGAGCCTGTACTGTATGCTCGTCCTGATGGCGGTGGCGACCACGGCGATGACGACGCCGCTGGTGCTCCTCTTCCGCCGCGGCACCGAGATCGAAGGCCCGATGGAAGCGAGCGGGTTCGTGCGGGCCACTTCGCGTAGCCGCGACGCGGAGTCCGCGGAGCGGAGCGCGGCAACCCCGGAGAGCGAGGCGAAGGCATGAGGCAGGTGTGCGTCTTCTGCGGGTCGGCGGCCGGCACCAACCCCGCGTACGCGGCGACCGCCCGGGAGGTGGGCCGCGAGTTGGTCCGCCGGGGGTTGGGCCTCGTATACGGCGGCGGCCGCGTCGGGCTCATGGGCGAGGTGGCGGCGGCCGTCACGGAGGCCGGCGGCACGGTGGTCGGCGTCATCCCCTATTCGCTGTCGGTCAAGGAGATCGCCTACCAGGGGGCGACGGAGCTGATCGAGGTGGAGACGATGCACCAGCGGAAGGCCCTGATGGCCGACCGCTCGGACGCCTTCGTCGCCCTCCCCGGCGGGTACGGCACCTGCGACGAGCTGTTCGAAATCCTCACCTGGGCCCAGCTCGGCATCCACCGCAAGCCGGTCGGCCTGCTGAACGTCAACGGCTTCTTCACCCCCCTGCTGGCGTGGCTCGACCA
This sequence comes from Gemmataceae bacterium, assembly GCA_031426095.1. Lineage (GTDB taxonomy): Bacteria > Planctomycetota > Planctomycetia > Gemmatales > Gemmataceae > JANPKP01. The sequence continues at coordinate 203 of JANPKP010000328.1, read as the reverse complement.
CGTCACCGCCGAGGGCCTGCTCAAGTCGAAGCACCGCGAGTTGCTGATCGTGGCCGAGACGGCGGGCGAGTTGCTCGACCGCGTGGCGGCGTGGCGGCCGCCGGCCGCCCCCCCGCAGGGGGTGGGGGCGGGCGAGGGGGGTTTGTTAGCGTGTTGGGGGGGGACGGCCGCTTGGGGCGCGGGCGCAGCGCCTGTGGCGGTCG
>JANPKP010000327.1:0-9021 GCA_031426095.1 Gemmataceae bacterium | reverse complement strand
GTTGCCCGGACATCACCGCCCGCGTCCTCGAATCGCTCAGCCACTACGGCCACCGCGCCGGCCAACCGCACGTCGACAAGGCCCTCGCGTTCGTGCTCCGCACCCAGGAGGAGAGCGGGGCGTGGTTCGGCCGCTGGGGCGTGAACTACGTCTACGGCACCTGGCAGGTCCTCGCCGGCCTCGCCGCCGTCGGGTTCGACATGGACTCGCCGCCGGCCCGTCGCGGGGTGCGGTGGCTGAAGGAGGCCCAGAACGCCGACGGCGGGTGGGGCGAAAGCTGCCTCAGTTACGACGACCCCGCGGCCGCCGGCGTGGGCGAATCGACGGCCTCGCAGACCGCGTGGGCGCTGCTCGGCCTGCTCGCGGCGGGCGAGGCCGATTCCGCCGAAGTGCGGGCCGGCGTGGAATACCTCGTCGGCACCCAGCGGGCGGACGGGACGTGGGGCGAAGAGCCCTTCACCGGCACCGGCTTCCCGAGGGTGTTCTACCTCAAGTACCACCTCTACCCGGTCTACTTCCCGCTCATGGCCCTCGGGCGGTACTTTCGAGCCGCCAGCCGTCGACTCTCGGCCCTGGGCCAGGCGGACTACCGGCCGGACGCCGGCCACCCGGCCCCGCACCCGAAAACGTCCTCCCGCCAGATCCCGGCCGACAGCGAGAGCTGACGGCCCCTAGCCCCCGGAGCTTCCCATGCGCTTCCCCCTGAGCCTGACCACCGACATGGCGGGCTACATGATCAAGAAGAAGGTCCGCCGGGAGAAGCGGTTCCCGCTGGTGATGATGCTGGAGCCGCTCCACGCCTGCAACCTGACCTGCACCGGGTGCGGCCGCATCCGAGAGTACGAGAGCACCATCAAGCAGAAGATGTCGGTCGAGGAGTGCCTGACCGCGGTCGATCAGGCGGGTGCCCCGATCGTGAGCATCTGCGGCGGCGAGCCGCTGATCTACCCCCAAATTGGCGAGCTGGTGAGCGGCATCCTCAAGAAGCGGAAGCACATCTACCTCTGCACCAACGGCATGTTCATCCGCAAGAAGCTCGACCAGTTCAAGCCGACGAGCCGGTTCTTCTTCAACGTCCACCTCGACGGCATGGAGGCGACCCACGACAAGGCCGTCGAGCGCGACGGCGTGTTCAAGGAGGCCGTCGAGGGCATCAAGGCGGCGAAGGCGGCCGGGTTCCTGGTCTGCACCAACACGACCGTGTACAAGGAAACCGACATCGCCGAGATCGACGAGCTGTACACGTACCTCGCCAAGCTCGGCGTGGACGGGCACATGATCGCGCCGGCCTACGGGTACAGTGCCGTGTGCAGCACCAACCCGGACGGGGCGGCCGAAATCTTCCTCACCCGCGACGAGATCATCGCCAAGTTCCGGCAGGCGAGCGGCCTGCTGAAGAAGCACAAGATGAACACGTCGCCGATCTACCTCGAGTTCCTCCAGGGCAAGCGCGACCTGACGTGCGCCGCGTGGGCCAGCCCGACCCGGAACGTAAAGGGCTGGCGGGGGCCGTGCTACCTGATCGCCGACAGCCACCACGAGACGTTCGACGACCTGATGAGCGACACCGACTGGGACGCCTACGGGTACGGCAAGGACCCCCGCTGCGAGCACTGCATGATGCACAGCGGGTACGAGGTGGCGGCCGCCCTCGGGGTGAACAAGAAGCTCGGCGACAGCCTCAAGATGCTCCGCTGGCAGTTGACGTGAGCGGCGTCGCCGTCCTCTTCGCCCTCGAACGGGAGGCCGCCCCGTTCCGCCGCCGGTCGCGTTCCGCGAACGCGACCGGCGTTTCCGTTTGGGTCACGGGGATCGGGCCGGACGCGGCCCGGCAAGGGGCCGAACGGGTTCTGGCCGACCGCCCCCGCCTCGTCGTGATGGCCGGCTTTTGCGGGGCACTACGGGACGGGCTGGCCGTCGGCGACGTGCTGGTGTTAACGGACGTGGTGGACGCGGGCGGCGGCCGTTGGGCGTGTGAGGGACGCGGGACGGGTCGGCTCCTGACAGCCGGCCTGATCGGCGACCCGGTCGAGAAGCGGCGACTGGGAACGCTTCACGCGGCCGACGTGGTGGACATGGAATCGGCGGCGGTGGCCCGGGCGTGTGCCGAACGCGGGGTGCCGTTCGCGGCCGTGCGGGCGGTGTCCGACGCTGTTGACACCGCGTTGCCGCCGGCGCTGGTGTCGCTGCTCGCGGGCGGCAGCGTGTCGCCATGGAGGGCGGCCGTGGCGATCGTGAAAAAGCCGTCGCTGCTCGGGGAGTTCCTGCGACTGGCCCGCGACACGAAACTCGCGGCGGCGAACCTGGCGGATGCCATGATTCAATTCGTGGGCGAAAGCCCGGGGATGGCCATCCCCGGACTTACCTCCCCTACCCCACCACCAGATTCACGAGCTTCCGCGGCACCACGATCACCTTCTTGACGGTCTTGCCCACGAGTTGGGCCTTCACCGCCTCGTCGGCCAACGCGGCGGCTTCGAGGGCGGCCGCGTCGATCCCGGCCGGCACCGTCAGTTTCGCCCGCAGCTTGCCGTTCACCTGCACCGGCACCTCGATCTCGTCCGCCTTCGTGAGCGCCGGGTCGAAGGTCGGCCACGGCTCGTAGGCGAGCGTCGGCCCGTGTCCGAGGGCGGCCCACAGCTCTTCCGCGACGTGCGGGGCGTACGGCGCGAGCAGCAGCACGAACGGTTCCAGCACCGCCCGCGATCGGGCCTCCTGCTTGGTCAGGTGGTTGGTGAACTCCATCATCGCCGAGATGGCGGTGTTGAACCGCATCCCGTCGGTGTCCTCCGTCACCTTCTGAATGGTGCGGTGCAGTAGCCGCAGCGTCTCCTTCGTCGGTTCTGCGTCGGAGATGGCGTGGTTGAGCGTGACCGTCTCCGCCGTGTCGTCGATCATCATCCGCCAGACGCGGTTCAGGAATCGGTACACGCCTTCGACGCCGTTCGTGTTCCACGGCTTCACGGCTTCGAGCGGGCCCATGAACATCTCGTACAACCGCAGGCTGTCGGCCCCGTATTCGGCCACCACGTCGTCGGGATTCACCACGTTGCCGCGGGCCTTCGACATCTTCTCGCCGTTCTCGCCGAGGATCATCCCCTGGTTCACGAGCCGGCGGAACGGCTCGGGGCACGGGACGTGGCCGCGGTCGTACAGCACCTTGTGCCAGAAGCGCGAGTAGAGCAGGTGCAGGACGGCGTGTTCGGCCCCACCGACGTACAGATCGACCGGCAGCCAGTAGGCCAGCTTCGCGGGGTCGGCGAGGGCGGCGGCGTTCTTCGGATCGATGTAGCGGAGGAAGTACCAGCACGACCCCGCCCACTGAGGCATCGTGTTCGTCTCCCGGCGGTAGCGCTTGCCGTCGAGGGTGAGGTACACCCAATCCGTGGCTTTGGCGACGGGGCCTTCGGGGTTGCCGGTCGGGTTGAAGTCTTCCAGGTCGGGCAGCTTCAGCGGCAGGTCGTCGACGCCGAGCCGGCGGACGACGCCCGTAGGCTGTCCGGAGGCGTCGAGTTCGTGCAGCAGCGGGAACGGCTCGCCCCAGTACCGCTGCCGGCTGAAGAGCCAGTCGCGGAGCTTGTAGTTCACCTTCCGCGTGCCGACGCCCTTCGCCTCCAGGTCGGCGATGATCTTCGCCTTCGCCTCGGCCGTGGGCAGCCCGTCGAGCGGGCCGGAGTTCACGGCCTCGCCCTCCTCGCAGTACGCCTCCGTCAGAGCGTCGGGCGTGCTGCCGGTCTTGCGAAGGAACTCGTCGCTCGGCTTCACGACGGTGACGACCGGCAGGCCGAACTGCTTGGCGAACGCGAAGTCCCGCTCGTCGTGCCCGGGGACGGCCATGATCGCCCCGGTGCCGTAGCTCGCCAGCACGTAGTCGGCGATCCAAACCGGGATCGGCTTCCCGGTCGCGGGGTTGATGACATACTCCCCTGTGAATACGCCGGTCTTCGTCTTGGCGAGTTCGGTCCGTTCAAAGTCGCTTTTGCGGGCGGCTTGTTCGCGGTATGCCTCGACCGCAGGTCGTTGCTCGGGAGTCGTTATCCTCGTGACGTGCCGGTGTTCCGGCGACAGCACCACATAGGTGGCCCCGAATACGGTGTCGGGACGGGTTGTGAATACGTTGGCCGGTGCGATGGTATCGACCAACTTCCCTTCTCGGCGGCCTTTTTCTCTCGCCTCGATGCAGCCTACATAATCGAACTCGACCTCGGCCCCCTCGCTCTTGCCGATCCAGTTCCGCTGCATCTGCTTGATCGACTCGGGCCAGTCCAGCGGCTCCAGGTCGTCTAGTAGGCGCTCGGCGTAGGCGGTGATGCGCATGAGCCACTGCCGCAGCGGGCGGCGCTCCACGGGGTGGCCGCCGACCTCCGACTTGCCGTCCACCACCTCCTCGTTCGCCAGCACGGTGCCCATCGCCGGGCACCAGTTCACCGTCGCCTCGGCCTGGAACGCGAGGCGGTGCTTGTCCTGATATTCGCGGGCGTTCACCCCCTCGGGGATGGGAAGCTCGCTGATTGGCCGGCCCTTCTTCGCCGCGGGGTCGTACCAGGTGTCGTGGAGGACGAGGAAGACCCACTGCGTCCACTTGAAGTAGTCGGGGTCGGTGGTGTCGACCTCGCGGTCCCAGTCGTAGGAGAAACCGAGCGACTTGATCTGCCGGCGGAACGTGGCGATGTTATCGACGGTCGTCTTGCGGGGGTGGGTGCCGGTCTTGCGGGCGTACTCCTCGGCCGGCAGGCCGAAGGCGTCCCACCCCATCGGGTGGAGGACGTGGAAGCCCCGCATCCGCTTGAACCGGGTCAGGATGTCGGTGGCCGTGTACCCCTCCGGGTGGCCGACGTGGAGGCCGGCCCCGCTCGGGTACGGGAACATGTCCAGCACGTAATACTTCGGCTTCCCGGCGGCTTCCGGCGTGCCGGGGTCGGGGGTGCGGAACGTCTTGTTCGTTTCCCAGAACTGTTGCCACCGGCGCTCGACGGCCGGCGGGTGGTAGGTCGGCATGGGCAACTCGAACGACGAGGAGACGCGGGGGCCGGGAGACAAGGAGACAGGATACGGGGAGACGGTTCGCGGGTCTCCCCTTACTCGGTCCCCGCGTCACCCCTCGACCCGCCGCGTGTCCTCGTCGAGGTGCTTCGCCCCCATGATCCAGAGGACGCCGGCGACGGGGATGAGGAACGACGTGAGCAGGAACGCCGTCTGGAGGCTCGACCGGTCGGCCACGAGGCCCATGAGCGGCGGGGAGATGGCGTCGCCGAGGGCGTGGATGGCGAGGATGTTGATGGCGAACGCGGTGGCCCGGATCGGCGAGCGGGTGACGTTCGCCAGGATGGTGTTCGCCGGCCCGGTGTTCAGGAACAGGGCGAACACGGCCAGGAAGGTGCAGACCCACGCCCACGGGAAGGGCGAGAACGGCGTGTACAGGATGCCCAGGAATGCCGGGAACCCGAGCAACGTGCCCCACCCTGCGACGTGGAAGTACGCCCCCTTGACGCCGCGGTTGCGGAGGCGGTCCCCCAGCACCCCGCCGAGGAGCGTGGCGAGTAGCCCGGACACGACCAGGATCACGCCGAAGATTGTCGTGATGTCGCTGTTCGTGACCGAGCCGTCTGCCGGCGCGGCGTCGAACACCGACGACGAGTACGCCGCGAACTCCTGTTTGTCGAAAGTGCCCTTGATGCGGTCCCGCAACTCGGCCGTGGTCAGCCGGTCGGTGTTCAGGACGCCTTTCAACTTGTCGGCGACACCGGCGGGCACGACCCTCTGGCCGTCACTCGTCGTCGCATCGTTCAGCCGCCTCAAGGCGGCGTCGTCCAGGGTGAAGCGGGCTTCACGCTCGAAAATGTAGAGCGGAACGAGGGCGGCCACCCCGCCGAGAACGAACGTCGAAGCGGTCATGCCGGCCGTACAGAGGACGAACGAGCGGATGCCCCGTAACTCCCGCAGGACGTCCCAATAGCTGGGAGCCGGCGTGCCAACGGCTTTCGCAGCGTGCGGGCGGGGCGGGTCGCGCATGAAGAAGCAGATCACTCCCAGGACCAGCCCGGGGATCACGACGGCGTGGAACGCAGCCCTCCAGCCGAAGTTTTTTTCGATCTCCCCGCCGATCACGAACCCGAGGGCGCTGCCGACCGGGATCGCCATGTAGAACCACGCCATCACCCGCCCGCGGTGATCGACGGGGAATAGGTCGGAGATCATCGACGGGGCGACCGGGCCGTACCCCGCCTCCCCCACGCCCACGAGGCAGCGGGTGAGCAACAGCAGGCCGTACCCGGCCGCCAGCCCCGTGCCCCCGCTGGCCAGGCTCCAGACGATGACCGCCGCCCCGACGATCGTCCAGCGGTGGACCCTGTCGCCGAGCCACCCGAACAGCGGCGACAGGAGCATGTACGACACGAGAAAGGCGGTCGTGAGCAGCCCGAGCTTGAACTGGAGGTTCGGGTCGTCGGGCTTGAAGATGGTGGCGTCGAGCTTGATCTTGGCGAGGGTGGCCGAGAGGATTTGTCGGTCGATGTAGTTGAACAGGTTGATCGACAGGAGCAGTGCGAGGGCGGCCTTCGCACCGGGGGCCGGGGCCTTCAGGTGGTTGTCGCCGCCCGCGATCGGTGCCGTCATGGCGTCCCTGCCTCTCGAACGGAGTCGCTTCCCACGCCCCTCACGTTTCCGCGTGCGGTCGGTAAGTTACAGTATCATCGTCCCCGCGTCGACCACGAACCCCCGGAGCCGACCGTGACCCCCGACGACGTTGCCCGTCGGTTCGACGACGAGATCAAGCTCCGGGCCTACGACGACCAGTACGTCGACCGCAACGAGGAGCGGGAGATCCTCCAGATCGCCATCCAGATGGGCGTCGGGGTGGACGCCGCCCGGGCCCACCTCGCCCTGGTGTGCGAGGCCAACGGGTACGTCCTCGAAAGCGTCGTCGTGAAGGCCGCCCGGGCCGGGATCGCGGCGGCCGCCAACGCCGGCGGCAAGGTGGACCGGGCCGCGTTCGAGGCGGTGGTGGCCGACGCGACGGCGGCCGTCCGCGGCCAGAAGACCGACCGCGAGGTCCGCCGGCTGGTGGTGCAGGTGATGGAGGACACGGGCAACACGCGGGTGAAGCGGCGGTGGTTCCGCGACTGGTACGGGCGGATGAAGCGGGATTTGGGCGTGTCGTGACACTGGGCCGTCACACCTGCCGGCCCGCGAGCCACCCGGTACTCCACGCCGACTGGAAGTTGTACCCGCCGATCCAGCCGTCCAGGTCCAGCACTTCGCCGGCGAAGTAGAGGCCCGGCTGTCGGCGGCTCTGCATCGTGCGAGAGTCCACTTCGTCGAGGCTCACGCCGCCGGCCGTCACCTCGGCCTTCTCGAAACCGAGGGTGCCCCGCAGCGGCACCCGCAGCCGCTTCACGCCGGCCACCAACTTCTGACGGTCGGGCTTGCTCAGGGCCGCGGCCTTGCGGTCGACGGGGAGGCCGCACACGGCGAGGAGTTGATCGCACACCCGCCGGGGGAGCTTGCCGGAGAGGACGACGGCGAGCATCTGCTTGCCGGACGCGGCCGTTTCGTTCCGCACGAACTCGTCGAACTGCTGCTCGTGTTCACACGGCAAAAAATCGACTTCGAGGCCGAGCTTGGCCGGCGTGGCGTGCCCGCTCACGGCCCGGCTCACGTCGAGCGGGGCCGGGCCGCTGAGGCCGAAGTGTGCGAACAGCATCGACCCCCGGCGGGCCGAGAGCGGCTTACTGCCGTCCTCCACCACCTTCAGACCCACGTCGGGGAGCGTGATGCCGCGGAGGTCGGCCACCCACTCGGCCTGCACGGTGAGCGGCACCAGCGCCGGCCGCGTCGGCACGAGCGTGTGCCCGAACTGCGCCGCGAAGGCGTACCCGTCGCCGGTGGTGCCGCACCCGGGGTACGACTTGCCGCCGGTGGTGACGACCACGCTCGCGGCCGTAACGGTGCGAAGCGGCGTGACGAGCCGGAAGCCGCCGTCGGGGAGCGCTTCGAGGGCGGTGACGGGTTCACTGGTGGCGAGCGTGGCACCGCTGCGTCGGAGGCGCTTCATCAGCGCGTCCAGCACGTCCACCGCCCGGTCGCTGACGGGGAAGACCTTGCCCGTCTCCTCGACCTTCGTGGCGACCCCCTCGGCGTTGAAGAAGGCGAGCGTGTCGCGGACGCCGAAGGCGGCGAGGGCCGAGTGGAGGAACTTGCCGTTGGGGCCGAACGCCGCCACGATGCCGCGGTTGTCGCAGTCGTGGGTGATGTTGCAACGCGTCCCGCCGCTCATCAGGATTTTGACGCCCGGCTTCTTCCCCTTCTCCAACAGCAGCACCCGCCGGCCGCGCTCGGCCGCGTGGGTGGCGGCCATGAGCCCGGCCGCCCCCGCCCCGACGACCACCGCGTCCCAGTCGAAAGCCATGCCCGCCCCCGGTTGCCGCCGTCGAATGCGGGGATTGTACGGCCGTGGCCCGGGCGCGATGCGGGGAAGTCAACCCGGACGGCGAGGAAAGTCGCGACGCTCCCGCGTTACCGGTAAATGTGGGAGCGGTTCCCCGATCCCGTTCAAGAGTCGCCGGATGGGGCGAGCCCGATCGCGGTTTCGCGGTAAAATCGGGTAACGCTCGCTTGGTGCGTCCCCCGTCCGCGGGGTATCCTCGGCATGCCGCCGCCTTCCCGCACGGGGCCGCCATGCCCGACGAACCCTCCGACCACACGCTCACCCAGTACGAGCCGCCGCGGGAGGCGCTGCCGGACACGGCCGTCCGCCCGCCGCCGGCCGCCCGCGAGCCGGACACGGGCACCATTTCCGAATCACAGTACGCCGCCCGCATCGCCGACCGACCGACGGCCACGCGGCCCCCGTCGGCGGTGCCCGACGCCCCCTCGGCCGACGGCGGCTCCCACCGCCCGGACACCCTCGGGGCGTCGCCGTCGGTCGCGTCCGCGTCGGCCTCCCTGTCCGACCCGCGGACGATCTGCCTCGACTTCCCGGGGTACGTGGTCGAGGGCGAACTCGGGCGCGGCGGCATGGGC
>JANPKP010000326.1:0-2362 GCA_031426095.1 Gemmataceae bacterium | reverse complement strand
CGAGAGAAGAAAAAGTGTTGTTATTCCTCTCTCGTGTTTCCGCCCTCGGTGTTCTCTGTGACTCTGTGGTTAATTTGCTTTATTCAAGGAACACCATGCCAGACCAGTTCGACCTCGTGGTGATCGGCGGCGGCCCCGGCGGGTACACGGCGGCCGTCCGTGCCGCCCAGCTCAGGATGCGGGTGGCGTGCGTCGAGAAGCGGCCCGGGCGGGCGCTCGGCGGCACCTGCCTGAACGTCGGCTGCATCCCGTCGAAGGCCCTGCTCGATTCGAGCGAGCACTACGAGGCGGCGCTGCACAAGCTCGCCCGCCACGGGGTGAAGGTGGGCAACGTCGAACTCGACCTGCCCACCATGCTCGCCCGCAAGGACAAGGTGGTGAAGGAACTCACCGGCGGCGTCGCCTACCTGTTCAAGAAGTACGGCGTCACGCCCTACTACGGCAGCGGCAAGCTCCTCCCCGGCAACGTGGTGGAAGTGACCGCCGACGACGGCACCAAGACGACGATGACGGCCAAGAACGTGCTGCTCGCCACCGGGAGCGAGAGCGTCGAGTTGCCGTTCCTCAAGTACGACGGCAAGGTCGTCGTCAGCAGCACGGAGGCGCTCAACTTCAACCCGGTGCCGAAGCACCTGATCGTGGTCGGGGCCGGTTACATCGGGCTCGAACTCGGTAGCGTCTGGAAGCGGCTCGGGTCGAAGGTCACGGTCATCGAGTTCCTGCCCCGCATCCTGCCCATCTCCGACGGCGAGGTGGCGACCGAGGTCCACAAGCTGCTCGTCAAGCAGGGGCTCGAATTCCACCTCGAAACGAAGGTCACGGGCGCGAAGGTGAGCGGCGACAAGGTGACGGTCACGGCCCAATCGAAGGACGGCAAGGAGCTGACCTTCGACGGCGACCGGGTGCTGGTGGCGGTCGGGCGGAAGCCGTACACGGCGGGGCTGGGGCTGGAGGACGTGGGGGTGAAGGTCGACCCGCGGACGGGCCGCATCCCGATCGACGAGTCGTTCCGCACCAGCGCCCCGGGGGTGTTCGCGCTGGGCGACCTGACGGCCGGGCCGATGCTGGCCCACAAGGCGAGCGAGGAGGGGGTGGTGTTCGCCGAGTGGCTCGGCGGGATGAAGCCGCACCTGAACTACGACGCCATCCCGAGCGTCATCTACATCTGGCCGGAGGTGGCGAGCGTCGGCCCGACCGAGGAGCAGATCAAGGAGAGCGGGGTGCCGTACAAGGTGGGCAAATTCAAGTTCGTCGCCAACGGCCGGGCGAAGGCGATGGACGAGCAGGACGGCTTCGTGAAGGTGATCTCGGAGGCCAAGTCGGACAAGCTGCTGGCCGTCCACGTCCTCGGCCCGCGGGCGAGCGACCTGATCGCCGAGTGCGTGACGGTGATGGAGTTCGGCGGCAGCGCCGAGGACATCGCCCGCTGCACCCACAGCCACCCGACGCTGAGCGAGGCCGTCGGCGAGGCGGCGAGGATGGCGTTCGCGGGGCTGCCGATCAACTCGTAGACCCGGTGGCACACGGATGGAGAGTTGCTTCGATGGGCGGTCTAGAACCGCCGAGCTGACTGAAGAAGGATGGCAGACTTCGGATGATCCGGGGCGGCTGCTTTGGTTCTTGTCACGATCCCGGCGGTACGACCACACGCCGGTTGGTCGTCGTAAGTTGCGTCTGTTCGCGTGTGCTTGTTGTCGCCGCGCGTGGCACCTGATCGAACCTTACCCGCCGTCCCGGCAGTGCGTCGAGTTCGCAGAAGGTTATGCCGATGGCATCGGGGCCAAGAAGCGGCTCAAGAAACTCGTGGATAAGAACATTGAGGAGTTGTCTCGCTACGCCGAGAAGTTAAAGGTAAGTCCTGTTCTGGCCCACGCGGCGGCATGTGCCCGATCAACATGCGATCCCGACTCTCGGAGTGCCGGAAGCGGCTTCTGTAAATCAATCGGCTTCGCCATAACGGGCGTGTGGGCGGGCGATGCCCACACTCTTGCTCACCTCGTCCGCTGCATTGTCGGCAACCCGTTCCGCCCGGTCGCGTTCGACCCCGGGTGGCGGTCGGCCGACGCCGTCGCCCTCGCCCGCACCGTCTACGACGACCGGGCGTTCGACCGCCTCCCGCTCCTGGCCGACGCGCTCGAAGCCGCCGGGTGCGGCGACGCGGCCGTCCTCGGCCACCTCCGCGGCCCGGGTCCGCACGCCCGCGGGTGCTGGGCGGTCGATGGCGTGCTGGGGCTGGCGTGATTGGCGTCCCGGCGAGCGGGGGGCGTGAGCCCCCTGATGCTCCGCGTGGCGAACCGGCGGTGCGGAGGTATCAGGGGCAGGGGCAGATGGGGCGGTTTCGGTCGGGGCGGCCTGATGCTGC
>JANPKP010000325.1:0-6572 GCA_031426095.1 Gemmataceae bacterium | reverse complement strand
GCCGGCGGTGCGTTCGTATCAGGGGGCTGACGCCCCCCGCTCGCCGGGGCCACTGCGCTCACCGGCTCCACCTTGAACCGGTACAGCCCCTGCCTGAAGGTGAACTTCTCCCCCGCGACCTCGCCGTTAAAGCCGCTGTAGCCGACGATGCCGTACACCCAGTTGTCGAACCCGTAGCGGAGGTTGCTCGGGCCGGCGTGCGTGTCGCGGGTGCCCCACCCGGTGATGAGGACTTGCCGCACGTCGGCCTTGCCGTCGCCGTCGGTGTCCTTGAGGAACAACGTGTGCGGCGCTTGATGCACGAGGATGCCGCCGCGGAACGGGAGGATGCTCGTGGGGATGCTCAGCTTCTCCGCGAACGTCGTCACCGTGTCGCACACGCCGTCGCCGTCGGCGTCCTCGCAGACCACGATCTTGTCGCGGCCCTCGCCCTCCTTTTGCAGCTCGTTCGGGTAGTCCACGGTCAGGGCCACGAACAGCCGGCCGCGCTCGTCCCAGGCCATCGTCAGCGGCTTGCCGCCGAGCTGCGTCTCTGTGACGAACGTGCGGACCTCGAACCCCTTCGGCGTCACGAAGTGCTTCTTCGATTCTTCCACGTCGAGCGGCTTCTGCATCTTGTTGGCCTGGTCCTGCTTGCGAGGCCCCTTGGGGACGTAGAGCGGAACCTTCGCCTCGACGTACTCGAAGGGCTTCACGTCGGTCCGCTTGGCCGTCATTTCCGGCTTGAAGTCGGCGGCGGGCACGGCGGCCGCGACGGGCACCCCGGCGAGGGCCGGGTCTTGCCCGCAGGCCCAGCGGATGCCGCGCTCGACGAGGTTGTGGAAGCCGGGGTTGCCGAAGGTGCGGGCGTCGTGCCCCCACGCGGTGTAGAAGACGCGGCCCTTGCCCTGCGTCCGCACCCACGTCCACGGCTCCTTCAACTCGCCCTGCGTGCGGACCTCCAGCACCGTGCGGTCGGTCTCGTTATGTTTGTGATGCACGTACGTTTCGTCCCACGACGTGAACCCCGGGTAGCCCTTCATGATCGCGTGGTCCGGCTTGACGTTCTCCACGGCGAAGGTGCCGGTGCCGTGGCTGCGGAACTGGGCCCCCACGAGGGATATGTACGCCGGCGAGTTGAGGAAGCAGTACGACGCACAGTGGAGCGGGACGAACCCCTTGCCCGCGGCCACGTAGTCGAGCAGGGCCTTCTCCTGCTCGGGGCTGATCTTGGTGACGTTCGCGTAGACCACCAGCCCGTCGTACGTGTTGAGGGTGGCGGGGTTCAAGTCCTCCACCTTGTCGGTGTAGGTGAGGGCGACGCCCTTCGCCTTGAGGGCGGGTGCGAGCAACTTGAAGCGCTCGGCCGGCTTGTGCCCGGCGTCGTCGCCGAGGAACAGGAGCGACAGCGGGGCCGGGTCGGCGGCGAACGCCGGCCCGGCGAGGAGCAGCACGAGGAGGGAGAGGGCACGCATGGGGTCAGTCCTTCAAGCGATCAGAGATTTACCGCAGAGGGCGCGGAGGGCGCGGAGAAGATGTCAGAGAGTGTTGAGACGGGTTTGATCTTAACCTCCCCGTCGTTTCTCTCTGCGCCCTCTGCGCCCTCTGCGGTGGAAACGTTCTGGACATTCACACGCCGTCGGCCACGGCGTTCGTCAGGTGCTGGACGGCGGCGGCCACGGCCCCGCGGGCCTTGCTGCCGTGGGCCGGGTAGATCGTGCAGTCGGCGAACGACGGCCGCAGGGCCCGCCCCGCCGCCGCCGCCACCAGTCGGGCGTGCAGGCCGGGGTCGATCTCGAAGAGCCGGCTGTGGACGATCAGGGCCGCCGGGTTGAACAGGTTCACCACCGCCGCCACCGCCACGGCCAGGTAGGTCGTCACCTCGTGCAACTCGTCGGCGAGCGACAACAGGCCGGAGCGGGCGAGGCGGAAGACGTCGTCCGGGACGAGCGGGCGGCCGAGGCGGGCCGACACGCGGGCGGCGATGGCCCGGTCGCTCACGAGGGTTTCGAGGCAGCCGTGGTTCCCGCACCCGCACGGCAGGCCGCCGACCGCCACGGCCGTCAGGTGGCCGATCTCGCCGGCCAGCCCGCTGTGCCCGTTGAGCAAGCGGCCGCCGCTCACCACCCCGAGGCCGACGCCCGTGCCCACGTCGAGCACGGCGAAGTCGTCCCGCCCCTTCGCGTGGCCGTAGTGCCGTTCGGCCAGGCAGAGGGCGTGCGACTCCTGGATGAGGACGCACGGGAGGCCGAGCCGCCCGGCCAGGTCGGCGGCCGGGGTGCGGCCGTCGGTCATGGGCACGTTCGGGGAGAGCACGCCGAGCCCGCGGCGGTCGTCCACCAGGCCCGGGAGGCTCAGCCCGAGGCCGAGCGTGGCCACCCCCGGGCGGGCCATCTGCCGGCGGACCTTCGCTTCGAGAACGTCGAGTAGTTCATCATAGGTCGGCGGCGTGGCGAACGCGGCGTCGAAACTGTCGGCCGGGCGGGGCACGCCGTCGAGCCCGGCGGCGACCACCTCGCAGTGCCCGGCGTCGACGGAGATGCCGACCACCTGGGCGGCCCGCGACGCGAGCCGGACCTTCGCCGCCGGTCGCCCCCGCCCCGGCTCGGCCGCGTCCTCTTCCTCCACGAGCCGGGCCGCGAGCAGGGACGCCACGGCCTTGGACACGGTGGGGGCGCTGAGGCCCGATTCCCGCACGAGGTCGGCCCGGGAGAGCGGCTCGCCCCCCTGGAGGAGGCGCAACACCTGCCGCTCGTTGAGCTTACCGACGAGCCGCGGGCGGAGCGTCGTGATCGCCTTCATCGGGGAGTCCGGGGGGCGAAGGGGGTGCGGGCGGGATTGTGAGCTTACCACAAGGTGAAAGGGTTTGTAAAGGGTCTTTACTAAATAGGCTTTAGGAAAGGGTGCGGCTTTCGTAAAGGTTCCTTACGAAGTATGAGCCGGGGACGCGAAATGCCCTACGTTTCGGGGCATCGGCGGCGACAATGTCGGAATCGGGCGAATTCTCCCACACTTGGCGTGAATTGGGAGCGGTTTCCTCAACTCACGCCGGGATAGTCGGTTCGGGCAGACGAGATACGCCGCGGCTGGGAGAATTCGGTAACGCGACGTCCGCGAACTGCCCGAAACTACCCGCCATTCGCCGTCAACTCCCCGCGACAGGTCGGCCGATAGGGATTGAGTCAATCATTCCGCGCCGCGGGCGGGCCGGGTGGCTCGCCGGGCGGGGCGTCACGGGGGACTCACGGATGACCACCACGCGGATCACCATGCGGCTGCTCGCGGGGCTGACCCTGTACGCCGGGTTCGGCCTGTCGGCGCACGCCCAGGTGCCGGCCCTCACGGTCGAGAAGGCGCTGGCGGCCAAGCCGCGGCAGCCGAACGTGAACGTCGGCACGCCGAGCCCGGCCCAGGCCGCGACCTGCCGGATCGACCCGATCCCGGGCGGCCCCGGCGGCGGGCCGATGGGCTACCAGGTCCGCGACGGCCAGGGGCGGCTGCTGCGGCAGTTCGTGAGCTTCGACAACCGCAACTTCAACATCGTGTCGTACTACCTGGAAGGCCAGGAGTGCTACCGCGAGACCGACTCGAACAAGGACGGCGTGCCCGACATGTACCGCTGGCTCGGGGCGAACGGGAGCAAGTGGGGCATCGACGCCAACCAGGACGGGCTGATCGACTCGTGGGCGGTGATGTCGCCGGAGGAGGCGAGCCAGGAGCTGCTGGCCGCGGTGGCGGCGAAAGACGCCCGCCGGCTGGAGGCGCTGCTGCCGACGAAGGCCGACCTGGAGAAGCTGCGGCTGCCGCCGGCCGAGGTGGCCCGCATCGGGGGCAAGGCGGCGGGGGCCGCCGCCCGGCTCGCGAAGGCGGCGGACGACGCCAAGCTGACCACGAACGCCCGCTGGATGCACCTCGAACTGGGGGTCCCGAACGTGACCCCGGCCGACGCCTTCGGCGGCACCGACGACCTGGTGACACACAAGACGGGGTCGATCCTGCTCGAAGACGGCGGGCAGACGCACTTCGTCCAGACGGGCGAGATGGTCCTCGTCGGCCGGGCGTGGAAGGTGGTCGAGGGGCCGACCGCCGGGGCCGGGGCGCAGCAGAACCCCGGGGCGGTGCCGATCCACGAGGACATCAAGGACGAGCTGACGGCCATCGACCGGCTCGACAAGGGGTTGCAGGTCAACCCGGCCCCGACCCCGGCGTTCCTGGCCGAGTACAACGGGAAGCGGGCCGAGGCCCTCAAGAAGATCGTGGCCAAGCACCCGGCCGAGGAGACGTGGACGCGGCAGCTCGTGGACAGCCTGACGGCGGCGGCCGAGGGCCCGGGGGCGGACGGCAAGGCCCTGGCCGACCTCAAGGAGGTGGCGAAGGCCGCGAACCCGAAGTCGCCGGTGGCCGCCTACGCCGCCTTCCGGGTGATGGCGACCGAGAACAGCCTGGCCCTGGCCGCCCCCGGGGCGAACATGGCGGCCGTCCAGGACAAGTGCCGGGCCACCCTGGAGGAGTTCGTCAAGGCGTACCCGGCGGCCGAGGACGCCCCCGAGGCGATGCTGCGGCTGGCGATGGCCTTCGAGTTCCTGGGCAAGGAGGGGGAGGCGAAGGCCAAGACGTGGTACGAGACGCTGGTCAAGACCTTCCCGCAGGACGCCCGCACGGCCAAGGCGGTCGGGGCCGTCCGCCGGCTGGACGCCGACGGCAAGGCGTTCGAGCTGGCCGGGCCGACCCTGGCCGGGGCCCCGTTCGCGTACAGCCCGGCCGGCGGGAAGGCGACGGTGGTCTACTACTGGGCGAGCTGGAGCAGCAACCTGGCGGAGGACGCCAAGCGGCTCAAGGAGCTGGCCGCCGCCTACGCCCCGAAGGGGGTGGAGGTGGTGACGGTGAACCTGGACGGCGACAAGGCCGCCGCCGCCCAGGCCGCCGCCGGCCTGCCGGGCACCGCCCTGTACCAGCCGGGCGGGCTCGACGGCAGCCCGCTGGCCGCCCAGTACGGGATCATGGTGGTGCCGCACGTGATCGTGGTCGGCAAGGACGGCAAGGTGGCCAACCGCAACGGCCAGGTCGGCACCCTGGAGGACGACCTGAAGAAGGTGTCGCAGTGAGGCGGAACGCGGACTGAAGAAGGACGCCCCCGAAGCCCACCCGTTACCGCGGGTGGGCTTTAGCCCGTTCCTACCGGTGAATCCGCGGCGGTCGTGTGCGGCGGTCAGTACAACCGGGAGCTGCCGGCCCGGCAGAACGTGACGAATCGCCGCAAGGTGGCCGCGTGCGTCCGGGCGAAGAAGTACCGGATGTCGAGGAGATCCCCGGCACGCGGGACGCGGACGGGATCGCCGCCACCGCGGCTGGTGTGTTGACCGACCCCTGCCGGCTACGGCTTCTTCACGGCCGGCGGGATCACCTCCCCGCGGCCGGACACGTCGGTGATCGAGATCGCGTGGAACAGGATCGGCCCGCCCAGGAGGGTGATCCGCGTAATCCGGGAGGTGTTGTTGTCCCGCGACAGCCGGCCCAGGTCGGCGTAGTCGAGGGCCACCACCCCGTCCATCAGCACCCGGACGCCGGACCGGCGGACCTCCACCCGGCTCGCCATCCGCCGGCCGACGACCCGGGGCGGGCCGGTACGGAAGGTCGGGTCTTTCTCGCCCGGGGCCAGCCCGCCCACCCGCTCCAAGGCGTATCTGTTGTTCACGCCGCCCGAGCTGGGCGGTGCCCCGACATGACACACGCACAACTGACCGGTCGGCAGCGGCAGGTCGTACGTCATGAAGCTGAACTCGCCGTTCGTGGCGGGCGTGGTGAACTCGATCGCCAGGTCGTATTCCGGGGGTAGCCGGTACGGGATGACAGGCGACGTGAACGTCCCCGGGGAGTTCAACACCAGCCCGTTCGGTGCCCGCGTCCACGGGCCTTTCGCGTTCGTGTCGGCCGGCATCATCCGGTCCAGCAGTTCGACCGGCCGGGGCGGCGGGTCGGCGGCCGGGCGGACCGTCTCCCCGCGGCCGCCCAGGTCCGTCAGGCGGGCCGCGTGGAACACCACCGGCCCGCGAAACAGGGTGAGCTGCGGGCGGTCGCCCGTCGCCCCGCCCCAGGCCAGTTGGGAGAGGTCGGCCCACTCGGCCGCCACCTGGCCGTCGACCAGGGTGCGGACGCCGGCCCGGCGGACCTCGATGCGGGCGACCACCCGGCGGCCGGCGAGCCGCGGCGGGCCGTCCCGGGCCGACGGGTTGGTCGGCCCGGTCCCGGTCGCCCCGTTCACCGCCTCGAACCCGTACCGGCGGTTGTCCGCCCCGGCACCCAGGAAGCACTGGCAGACCCGGCCGGTCGGCAGCGGCACCCCGACCGACACGAACGCCGACGCGCCGGCGGCCGTGTACTCCAGGTCCAGGTCGTACTCGGGCGGTGCCCGGTGCGGCAGGGTGGCCGTCGAGTACCCGTTCTGGCTGTCGGCCGTCAGCCCGTCCGGGCCGCGGGTCCAGGTGCCCGGCCCGCCGGCCGGCGGAGGCTCGATCCGTGCCAGAAGATCGACCGTCACCGGTTGGGCCGGCGGGCCGGCTTTCGCCGCGGGTTCGACCGGCGGGCCGGGCGGC
>JANPKP010000324.1:0-2869 GCA_031426095.1 Gemmataceae bacterium | reverse complement strand
CGGCATCCTGACTCGATTCGCGGCCGTTGCCGCCGTCGGCCTGTCGGCCGGGGCGGCGGCGGCCCAGAACCCGGAGATCCTCTCGACGTACCAGCGGATCGAGCCCAAGCGGACGTTCGCCTTCACGTGGAAGGAGAAGGGGAGCTTCGCCAAGGCGGCCGGCACCCTGCACTGGGAGGTGCCGGTGTCCGAGTTCGGGACCGGGGGGATGGACCGGGTGTTCGCCGGGTACTGCGCCGAGCCCCTGGTCGGGATCGTGGCCGGCCACACGTACCGGTACGAGGTCCAGGCCCCGGAGGCCCCGGAGGGGTTCAACCTGCCGGCCACCGACGCCGGCCGGGCCGAGGCCGCCCGCCGGGCCGGGTACGTCCGCGAGCTCTTCGGCCGCCACTACCTGGCCAGCCTGCGGCCGGACGACCCGGACGCGTCGGTCGGGTTCCAGGTCGCCCTGTGGGAGGTCGTGAACGAGAGCCAACTCCCGGCCGAGGCCACCCCGTTCGACCTGTACACCGGGAACTTCCGGGCCGACTACCCGGCCCCGGACCAGTCCCCGACCTACGTCCAGCGTGGGCAGTCGTACCTGAAGTCGCTGACCGGGGACGAGAACACGTTCTACGCCAACCCGCTCCTGCCGGACCGCGAGCTGGTCCGCCTGAAGGGGCTGGCGAACGCGGCCGGGGAGGTGGCCCAGTCGCAGTTCGGGCTGCGCGGCATCGGGGGCGGCGTCCCGGGCTTCAGCGGGGCGGCCGGGGCCGGGGGCGGCCTCCCCGGGGGCGGCGGCCTGCTCACCGGCGGCGGTAGCGGCGGCGGCTTGGGCGGCGGGGCCGGCGGCGTCTCGCCGTTCTTCGGCGGCGGCGGCGGGGCCGGTGGCGGGACCGGTGGCGGCGGCAATACAGGTTCGCCCCCGACCACGCCTGGCGACTTCACGACGCCGCCGTCCCCCCAGAACCCGAACAGCCCGACCGGGCCGGACACCACTCCCCCCCCGGGCAACGGTGGCGACCCCCCCGGCACGACTCCGCCTACGGAAGTGCCGGGCAATGCCGTCCCGGCCCCGCCGGCGATGGTCCTCGGCCTGATCGCGGTCGGCCTCTTCGCCGGCCGGCGGGCCGTCACCCGCCTCGCCTCGAAGTGCTAAAGACATCGCGGACTTGGCATCCCTCGGCGACCGGCATTACCAATGCCGGTCGCTTTCGTTTCGTAAGCTCACCTTTAAGTTCGACATCTCCCTTGAGGGGCCACGACGTGGAAATCGTTGAGTACCGCGGCTGGAAGAACAACGTCCGGCTCACCAACGGCCAGGTCGAGTTGATCGCGACGCTCGACGTGGGCCCGCGCGTCGTCTGCTACCGGCAGCCGTGCGGCTTTAACGTCATGAAGAATTACGACGCCATGATGGGCAAGGCCGGGGAGGGCGAGTGGCAAATCCGCGGCGGCCACCGCTTCTGGCTCGCCCCCGAAGACCTGACGCGGACCTACTTCCCCGACAACCGTCCGGTGGAGGCCACGCCCGTGGGAGAGCTGGCGGTCCGTCTGTCGCCCCCGCCCGAGACCGAGTACGGCGTCCAGAAGGAGATGACCCTTAGCCTCGCGGCCACCGGTAGCCGCGTCGATGTCACGCTCAAGGTCACGAACGTCGGCGGCGCGCCGACCGAACTCGCCCCGTGGGGGCCGACTGTGATGGCCCCGGGCGGTGTCGAGGTGATACCCCTGCCGCCGAAGTCGCCGCACCCCGGCCACCCGAACAACGCCCGCTCGCCGGCCGACTTCGCCCCGAACCAGGAACTCATCCTCTGGCCGTACTTCGACTTCGCGGACGCCCGCTGGACGTTCGGCAGCCGCTACATTTTGCTGCGCCAGGACGTGACCAAGGGGCCGACGAAGATCGGCCTCGCCCACCGCATGGGCTGGGTCGCCTACCTCAACTCGGGCACGCTCTTCGTAAAGCGATTCGACTACCGCGAGGGGGCGGTCTACCCCGACCGCGGCACCCGCTACCAGACCTTCAGCTACCAAGAGATGTTGGAGATGGAGACCGTCGGCGAACTCAAGACTTTGCAGCCGGGCGCGAGCGCCGAGCTGAACGAGTCGTGGGAGTTGTTCGGCGGCGTGCCCGAGGTGCGGACGGAGGACGACGTGGACCGGGTCATCCGCCCGTTGATCGAGGGGTCTTGAAGGCGGCCCGGCTCACACCGGGTTCAGGTCTTCGCGGTTGGGGGCGGGGTCGTCAATGGCGGCCGCCCGCAGGATGCCGCGGAGGGCGGGTTCGTCCACCCGCTCGATGGCCTCGTCCAATTCCAGCCACTCTCGCTGCCGCACGCCGCGCTCCGGCCATTGCTCGCGAACGTCGGTCACGGCCATTCGGTAGACGAGGACGTGGTACTCTCTGCCGAACTTCTCGTAGCAGTACGCCCCGACCGGTTCGGTCGAGAGGTTGCCGACGAGCCCGGCCTCTTCCCAGCTTTCGATCAGGGCGGTTTCACCCGGGGTGTGGCCGGGGTCGATCTGGCCTTTGGGGAGGACCCACCGGCGTCCGCTGCGGGACGTCACCATGCAAACCCGACCTTCGAAGACGGGGATCGCGGCGGCTTGACGGACCCAAACGGGCATGCGGGAACCCCCGACGGGAAGGGCGTCTCCATTCTTCATGCTTCCATCGCCCCCGTGGGTCAAGGACGGCCAGCCCGTTCGGGCCATCTACCCGAAACTTTCGCGGACCGGGTCGCACTTTTGACCCAAACGATGGGACAGCAACGAGCGTGCCGAGCGGTCAAGCGCCCGCGGCCGTTGGGGGGGGAAAAACCCAAACGCCGCGGGGGGTGCCACCGGGGATTTTTGGTAGGGGGGGGGCCGGCGTGGGGGGCGCGGG
>JANPKP010000323.1:0-5630 GCA_031426095.1 Gemmataceae bacterium | reverse complement strand
ACCCCGTGCCCGCCGAACTGCACCAGTACACGCCGGTGACCGTGCCCGAGTGGCCACACCCGTTCCCATCCCGAACACGGCCGTTAAGCACTCGGGGCCGATGATAGTGCGTCCAGCGCGAAAGTAGGGCATCGCCGGCTTGAATTTAGCCCCAGACAGTTTACTGTCTGGGGCTTTTTTATTTTCCTTGATGCGTTATTCATTTGTTTTTCGTCACAATGCACCACGGTGAATCGTGCAACCTCATAAAGTTGCTATCCTTGGTGGCTCAGGTTATACGGCCGTCGAATTGCTCAAAATTCTCCTCCGTCATCCACACGTCCAAGTGGCTTCAGTCACATCTCGACAGAATGAACTCGTTTCCGATCTGCACCCCGTACTCACCGGGCGGACCGATTTACGGACCGTAATTTTCGACCCCGACTCGCTGTTGGCAAGCGGCATCAGTTGTGCTTTCGGATGTATGCCCCACGGCATGAGCATGGAGTATGTGCCGCTTCTCCTTGACCGCGGCATTCGGGTGATTGATTTAAGTGCGGATTACCGATTACGTCAGTCGTCAGTTTATCAAGAATGGTACAACGAACCCCACCGAGACCCGTTAAATTTACCTACCGCCGTTTACGGTTTGCCTGAATACTATCGTGGTCGAATTTCAACCGCACGACTCGTCGCCAACCCGGGGTGTTATCCCCAGACCGCCATTCTCGGGCTCGCGCCACTCGTCGTGGCTGGTCTCGTTGATCTTGAGACCATTATCGTAGACAGTAAAAGCGGTGTCTCCGGCGCTGGTCGGGAGCCCAAGAGGGCGACACACTTTCCGGAATGCAACGAGAGTGTTTGTGCTTATGCTCTTGGTACACACCGACACACTCCGGAGATCGAACAAATCCTTGGAGACATGGCGGGTCGGCCCGTTCGGGTGTTATTTACCCCTCACCTGATACCGATGGATCGTGGAATTCTTAGCACCATCTATGCCACGCCGAACCGGTCTGTAACTCAAGCCGAAGTTTTGGACCTGTACCAAAACTTTTATTCCGATCAACCCTTCGTCCGCATCCGGGCCACCGCCCTTCCGGCGACGAAGGACACGGTCGGTACGAACTTCCTTGACATCGCCGTCCGGGTCGTTCGCGGACGTGTCGTTATCGTCGCCTGTGAGGACAATCTCATCCGCGGGGCGAGTGGGGTTGCCGTCCAAAACTTTAATTTGATGTTCGGCCTCGACGAGCGGACGGGATTGATGTGACGGCAGCTATCCGGCGGATCTCAATGATCACGAATGCCATTACCGCAACCCCATTCCGGCGGCCTCACTATTCCACGGCGTAATTTCCGGAGCCAGCGTCATAGTTATACAATTACCGGAGCCAGCGTCATAGTTATACAATTAAAGGTGGTATCCGCGGGCCAGGCTGTTGATAGCTACCAAGGCGCTATCGGCTCGACCCTTGACGTGTGGGACTCTTAACCTCAGTCCTGTTTGACTTTGAATCGAACTCCATACGTATGCTCATCATGGGGAGGTCGCGTCGAGTGAGTAACCAACTCTCACCTGGTTTGATCCCACAACAACTCGGCTTAGAGGTGCATTACTCGGGTAGCACAGGAAGTCAGCGGCCTCGGGATTGGGTCTCGGTGGTAGATCGTAGTTGTCCACCGCGATTGCCTTGAGCGGGATGTTTCCTTCTTTCGAGTCCTTCGCCTTCGCATTATCGCCCGCCGGCATGAAGCCGGGAACAGACCCGTTTTGGCTAGTGAGTTTGGCGAGTGCCTCCGTCTTGGCGAAATAGTTCCGGGACAGTTCAAACTCATACCGCCCTTTAACCTCGGCGGCCTGGAAGTCGAACGATACGCCTGCCTTGGTGCCGTAAAAGGTTGTGTTCGTGAGCCGTGCCTTAATGGCCGTGCCTTCGACCGGGAGTTTGCCGAAGCCGATGCCGCGAGTGACGTTGAACACTCGATTCCGAGTCATCTCAATGTCTTCCCCCGGGCCGTCGAACTGGATACCCGTCTTGCCCCCACCCTCGAAGCGGGCGTCGCGGACAATAACGTGGCGTGTTGGCGTCCGATCCACTGCCGCGACGTGCAACCCGTAATCGGCCCCCGTGAGTTGAAGGCGGACGTGGGTCAGCAAGATCGGCCGGGCGGCCTCTCCACGTGCGTTGCGGAGTTGTACGGCCGCTATTTTGACGTTCGTCACTCCCACGCGGTCCAGTGTGACGGCAGGGCAAATGCCGACGACCTGGACGCCGTAACCGGCCATGTTAAACCCGTCGAAGGTCACGTTGCGGACGGCGACGTTCTCGGCGTCGTTGATTTCCATCATGGCGACGGGCGCTCCGAGCGAACCGCCGTCGGCGGCGAACCTGATGACTGCGGCTTTCTGGCCCGGCAGCTCCGACTCGATAGTCAGGTCTTTGAGCCGGCCGCGTCCCAGAACACGTATTGCGGGTTCGGAAATCTGTTCGTCCTGAATCCGAATCGTGTCCCCCGGCCCGGCCTTCTCGATGGCCAGCCGCAAACTCGTGAATGCCCCGTCGCCGCCGGCCTTGCGAACGACCAACGTCCGGGGAGTGTGGGCGGGTTGACCGCTTATCGGGATGGGGTTCGGTTTCGGTTCAGTTTTGGGGTAAATGGCGTAAATGAGCCCGAGCGATCCGATCGCGAAGGCGACAGCACCGGATATCAGGGCCCACGTCGGGACGCCCTTTTTCTTGCGGGGGGGGGCCGCCTTCTGTCCGGTGGCCGAGGAGGGCTTGGCGGACGATACGTGGAGTCGGCCGGAGGGCCGGTCGGTCTTGGACGGGGCTTCGCTCTGGGTGTCGGCCGCCAGCACCTCCCACATCGCCCCGGCGGCGGGGGCCGGGGGAGGTGCGGGCGGGGTCAGGAGCGACCCACTCGCGGGGGGCGGGGGTGTGACCAACCGACCCTCCCACGACGAACTCAGCGTGGCCGGGTTCGGGCCCGAGACCGTGGTCGGGGCCATCGACCCCGGCCCCGAGCGGCCGCCCATGCCGATGGCGGACACGGCCGCGGTCGCCCGGCCGGTCTGGCTCTCGGCCCGCCCGGACGCGGCCGGGGAGAGGACGGGCAGTTCGCGATCGCTCGGCGGCGGGATCGGGGTGGCGACCCACGGGGCCAGGGCGGCCATCACTTCGGCCGGCGTCTGGTACCGCTTGTCGGCGTCCTTCTCCATCATCCGGGCCAGCACGGCCACCACCTCGTCGGGGGTGTCCGGGCGGAGGGCCTTGACGGGCTTGGGCGTGCGGCTCTGGTGCCAGATGAGCTTCTGGGCGACCGACCCCTCGGGGAAGAGGACGCTGCCGGTGAGGAGGAAGTAGAACGTGGCCCCGAGCGAGTAGATGTCGGCCCGGATGTCGACCGTGTGGCTCTCCAGGGCCTGCTCGGGGGCCAGGTAGTCGGCCGTGCCCAGCACGTTCTCGTCGTACTTCTTGGTGAGCTGGTCGTCCTCGTCGTGGAAGAAGCGGGCCAGCCCCATGTCGAGGATTTTCACCACCCCGGCCCGGTCCACGAGGATGTTGCCCGGCTTGATGTCGCGGTGGACGAGGCCGATCTCGTGGGCGTGCTGGAGGCCGACGGCCGACCCGTACATGTAGTGGCAGGCCCGGACCACGTCGAGCGGGCCGACCTTCTTGACGAGGTCCTGGAGGTTGGTCCCGTCCACCCACTCCATGACCAGGAAGTGGAGGTTGTCGTCCTGGTCGATGTCGTAGGCCCGGACGATGTTCGGGTGGTCCACGGCGGCGACGGCCCGGGCCTCGCGGTAGAAGCGTTCGAGCGAGGCGGGGTCGTCGGCCTTCGCGGTGGGCAGGACCTTGACGGCCACCCGCCGCTTCATGAACTTGTGTTCGCACAGGAACACCTGGCCCATCCCGCCGGACCCGAGCCGCTCGAGCACCTTGTACTTGCCGATGGTGAACCGCTTCCACTTCCCCTGGAGGAGCTGTTCGGCCTGGAAGAAGGTGAGGATGCCGTCCTTCACGAACTGGCTGGCGAGCTTGCCGGGCTCGGCCGGCTTCGTCCCCTGGTCGGTGAGCTTCTGGACGTACCCCTTGAGCCGCGCCTCCTCGCTCACCCCGCTCTTGAGCACGAGGTCGATCAACTCGTCAACCGTGGCGGGGGCGGGCATCGAGAACCTCTCCGACGCGGGACGAGACGCGCGGACCGGGCGCGGGCGGGCGACCACGAATTCCCGTAAGTATAGGCCACGCCCGGCCGCCCGCGGCACAATCCGTCCGGCGGGCCGAATCCGACGAGGGTAACATGCTCGATTATGGAGCGGCGGGGGGGCGTTTGGCAAGGCGGGAGGTTTCGCCCGGCCCTGAGACTTGTTACGACTCGCCCCCACGACCGGCCCATCAAGACTTCAGGGCGAAGTAGACGGCCAGCATCCCGGCGGCGAACAGGGCCACGCCGACCAACCCGAACAGGGCCCACTGCGTGAGCGACAGGGGGCCGCGGGCGGGCTTCGGCCCCGGTTTGACGGCCGCCTCCCGGGTCGGCCGCGTGCCGGCCCGCGGCGGGGGAACCCTCGCGGGCTTGGCAGGGAGCGGGGACGTGGCCACCGACGCCGTTCGGCCGGTCGAGAGCGGGGCGTTGATCGGCACCTCGCCGTCCGGGCGGTCGGCCCCGCGCTTACGGGGGAGCGAGCCACTCCCGGGCGGGCGGGCGGGCTGTGTACCGCCGGAACCCGGGCTTGAACGGCCGGTCGTGGAGCCGCCGCCGATCCGCGGGAAGGCGTTCGCCCCGGGGCCGAACAGGACGCGGGCGAGCGACGGGGTGGACGCGTTGAAGGCGTCGACGCTGTGGCCGGTCAGCGCCAGGACGGCCGGGCAGAGGGCCGGCATCTCCTTCGTCGGCGGCGGGCCGAGCGGCACCTCGGCCCACTCGGCGAGGGCGGCCGCCACCTCCACCGGCTGCTGGTAGCGGTGGGCCGGGTTCTTCGCCATCATCTTCCTCAGCACCGCCAGCATCCCGGCCGGCACGTCGGACCGGAACTCCTCCACCGCCTTCGGGTCGCGGGTCTGGTGGGCGACCAGCTTCGACGCGATCGTGCCCTCGGGGAACGGCGTCTGCCCGGTGAGCAGGAAGTAGAACGTGCCGCCGAGGGAGTAGACGTCGGCCCGCACGTCGACCGTGCTGCTGACCGCCTGTTCGGGGGCGAGGTAGTCGGCGGTGCCGAGGACGCACTTGTCGTCGTACTTCTCGGTCACGCTGTCGGTCGGCTTGTTGAAGAACCGGGCCAGCCCCATGTCGAGGATCTTCACGACCCCGGTCCGCTCCAGCAGCAGGTTGCCGGGCTTGATGTCGCGGTGGACGAGGCCCAGGTCTTGTGCGTGCTGGAGGCCGAGGGCGGACTGGCCGGCGTAGTGTGCGGCCCGCTCCGGGCTGATCGGACCGTGTTTGGCCACGATCTCCTGAATGCTCGTGCCGTCGACGTATTCCATGACCAGGAAGTGGAGTTGTTCGTACTTGTCGATGTCGTAGGCCCGGACGATGTTCGGGTGGTCCATCGCCGCGACCGCCCGGGCCTCGCGGTAGAACCGGGCCAGGGCCGACGGGTCCTCGAGCTTCTCGACCGGCAGCACCTTGAGGGCCACCAG
>JANPKP010000322.1:0-6412 GCA_031426095.1 Gemmataceae bacterium | reverse complement strand
TTGCCGTCGCGTGTGATGACCACCTCGCCGTCGGCCGGCAGCAGGGCCAGAATCTCCGGCAGGCGGGCCTGCACGTCCTCGATCGTCGCGGTCGTCATAGCAGTCTTCCTCCGCCCGCATGATACCCGTTCGACTTGCCGGCGTCACTTCGCCCGAAGGCGGGCGAGGGCGGCGGCGGCCTCGGCCTTCAACCGCGGGTCGGCGGCCGCTGCCCACTCGGCAAGTAAGGTGCGGGCGTCCGCGGTGCCCACCCACTCGACGGCCTCGACCGCCCGGACGATCCGGAGCGTGTCCGGCGACGGCTCACCCGCCTTGGCCAACAAAGCGTCGATCCGCCGGCGGGCCTCGGGCGACGGGGCGGACACCGCCCGTAGGTCGGTCGCTACCCGGTCGATGACGTCCGCCAACTCGGCCGACGCGGCCTCGCGGGCGGCGAACGTCGGGGCGTCGAGGTCGGCGACGAGGGCCCGCACCCGGGCCGGGTCGGGCGTTCGCCGGGCGGCCATCGCAACCCGGAGGGCCGGGAGGGCGTCGGCGGGGGACGCGGCGTAGACGCCGACCGCCCGCCACCCGACGGCCGCGTCCGGCGAGCCGAGTTCGGCCCAGGCCGTGGCCCACGTCTTCCCCTCCGGCCTCTTCGCCGCTCCGCGTAAATCCCAGACGTGGACGAGCGAACTCCCCGCCCTGGCGCAGGTCGCGGCCGTCCGCCCGTCCGGCGAGACCGAGACGTACCACTGCGGCACGTCGCACCGGTACGTTGCCCGCGGCTTCCCGGTGGCCGTCTCCCAGATGACGATCCGCCCGTCCCGGTGTGCGGTCACCGCCGCCCGGTCGTCCGGCGTGAGCGCCAGCCCGCGGTAGTCGATCTCGGCCTCCTCGACGCGGAATAAGGGGCGGTTGGCCCGGAGGTCGTGGAAGAGGATGAACGTGCGCGGCCGCGGCTCCCGCTCGACATCGCCCCACTCGTCCACCTGGGCGACCAGGAGGGTGCGGTCGTGGTTCACGGCCAACCGGGCCCCGTAGAGCTGGTAGCCGATGTTAACCGCCGGCCCGAACCCTTCCGGCCCCCGCACGGCGACGCGGCCGGACCTCGACTCGACCGGCCACCACCCGCCGCCGGACCCGCGGTAGGTTTCCCGTTCGGTCCGCCCGTCCCGGTCGCGTACGTCGGGCGGGAGGGGGAGCCGTTGCCCGCACGCCAGATCGAGAAGCTCGTCCGCCCGGGTGAGGCCGACCACCCGCCCGTCCGGCTCGAACCACGTCTTCCAAACGTCGGCCTGGTACGGACCGTACCGGGCCAGCGCACCGGGCGGGAGCGGCGCGGCGGCCGCCGGCCCCGGCGGTGGGGCGGCCGACGCCGGGGCGGCCAGGACGAGCGCGGCAAAGACTGACCGAAGCACGGGTGAGCCCCCACGGGAACGTCCCGATCGTAACCCCGCGCCAACGCTCAATCCATAACCACTCGGGCGGGGCAACCGCGTAAAGTCGTACAATGACCCGACTGCGGTGCGTTCCGGCGGGGCCTTCCCGCCGGGGGCGGCCGCGTGTCTCCCTCAGTAGGACTCTCACCCGTGGCTCTCCTCACCGATCAGGCGTGGCAGACCGTTCTCGACCTCTCCCGCCGGTACGGCGTGAGCACCGACGCCGTCACGTCGATGCTCTACGCGGTCGCCAACGGCGGCGGGTCGATGGCCCAATTTAACGTGAGCGAACTCGGGGGCGGCGGGCAGTGGATGCGCGGCGGCATGACCATGGTCGGCGACATGTTCAACCACGGCCTCAAGGCCAAGGTCGACGGCCTGTGCGGCGAGCTGTCGAACCTCCTTGCGTCGTCCAACCCGTTCGTGCCCCCGCCGCCGCCCGTGCGGCCGCCCCAGCCGGCGTTCGGCGGGCAGTCGCAGCAGCAGGGGGGCGGCTCCTTCCAGCAGCAGGGCGGGTCGTTCCAGCAGCAGGGGGGCGGCGGGGCGAGCATGTACTTCGGCGGGGCGGGCGGCGGGTACGGGAACTGGTGGCCGGCGGAATTGGGGTCGCCCAACGGCAGCGGCGGGCAGAACAACGTCCGCTACGCCTACTTCTCGAACGCCCGCCGGCTGGCCGTCGAGTTCAACGGCACCGTGACCGTGTACGACACCCTCGACCACTCCATCGGCGGCGTGTCCCAGCAGCAGGGGGGCGGGGCGTCGGTCACGTTCACCAGCCAGTACGGGACGGTGCCGGTGACGAACCTGCCGGTGGTGAGCATCAACGGCGTGCCCCAGAACCAGCCGCAACCGCAGCAGAATCAGCCGCAGAACCCGCCCATGTCAGCGCCGCAGTCCCTGCCGCCGCTGTCGAACGGCACGCCGTCGGCCGTCGAGGCGGACGTGTTCGCCAAGATCGAGCAGTTGGCGAACCTGCGGCAGAAAGGGTACGTGACCGACGACGAGTTCAACGCCAAGAAGGCGGAACTCCTGAGCCGGCTCTGAGCCGCGTCAGTGCTCGATCCAGAACCAGTCGGGCGGGGCGGCCTCGTACTTCGAGAAGAGGTCGTCCCGGTCGGGCGGGTCGAGCGCCAGCCCGCTCGCGGCCAGCTCCGCCTCCAGCACGTCCACGGCGGCGGCTTCCACGAGGTACTTGCGGGAGAGTCGGCCGGCGTGCGGCTCGAAGGCCGTCGCCTCGGCGTACACCCGCTCGTAGTCGTCGGGTTTGGTGCGGAGCATGTGCGTCCAGAAGGCGGTGAGGCGGGCCTTGAAGTCGGCCTCGCCCTCGCCGGGGGCCGCCAGGAGCGTCAGGCAGAGGTACTCGTCCACGGTTCGCGTTACTCCGAAAGGCCAAGCGACCGCCGTACCCGGGCTTTGTATGTCCGCGAGTTATCCCTTGCACCGGGGCCGGGCGTGGGCGACAATATCTCCACCGCCGGTTCTCCCGCCTGATCGCTTGCCGGACCGACTCGCCCGCCTCGACCGTCCTGCCCGCCGAGGGATTCTCCCATGCCGCTGTCCCTCGCCCGCCCCGCGGCGGCCGTCCTCCTCGTCGCCTTCCTCACCGCCGCCGACGTTCCCACCCCGCCCACGGCCGCCCCATTGCCGAAGCCGGAGGCCGTTACCGCGTTGAGCGTCCACCCCGCGAAGGTGGCGCTCCGCAGCGGCGACGACTCGGCCCAACTCGTCGTCACCGGCACGCTCGCCGACGGGCGGACGGTCGACCTCACCGGCGACGTGCTCTACTCGCTCAACGACGGCAAGGTGGCCAGCGTATCGAGCGCCGGCCGGGTGCTGCCGCGGGCGAACGGGGCGACGGAGATCGTGGTGAACTACGGAGCGAAGGCGGCCGCGGTGCCGGTGTCGGCGGTCCACGTCGGCGAGGACCTGCCGATCAACTTCCCGAACCAGGTGGTGCCGGTCTTCACCAAGCTCGGGTGCAACAGCGGCGGGTGCCACGGCAAGCAGTCGGGGCAGAACGGCTTCCGCCTGTCGCTCCTCGGGTTCGAGCCGGAACTCGACTACGCCACGCTCGTGAAGGAAGCCCGCGGCCGGCGGTTGCTGCCGGGGAACCCCGAAAAGAGCCTGTTCCTGATGAAGGCGACCGGGGCCACGGCCCACGGCGGCGGGCGGAAGATGGAGCCGGGGAGCGACGAGTACAAGGTGGTCCGCCGGTGGATCGGGGCCGGGATGCCGTGGGGGGCCGACACCGACCCGGTCGTCACCCGCGTCAGCGTCGTGCCCGAACACCGGGTGCTGACGAAGAACGCCCGCCAGCAGTTCGCGGCCTACGCCCACTACTCGGACGGCACCGTCGAAGACGTGACCCGCCGGGCCCAGTACGAGACGAACGACCCGGACGTGGCGGCCGTCAGCGGCGAGGCGCTGGTCCGCACGCAGACCATGAGCGGCGAGGCGGCCGTGATGGCCCGTTACCGCGGGCACGTCGCCGTCCTCCGCGTCACCGTGCCGGTCGGAGTGAAGGGGCCGGCCTGGGCGTTCGAGCCGAAAACGGTGGTGGACACGCACACCGCGAAGAAGTGGCGCGACCTCGGCCTCGTGCCGTCGGACGCCTGCACCGACCACCAGTTCATCCGCCGGGCGTCGCTCGACATCACCGGCACGCTCCCCACCCCGGCGGCCGTCACGGCGTTCGCCGCCGACCCCGACCCGGCCAAGCGGGACAAGCTCGTCGACAAGCTCGTGGACTCGCCCGAGTACGCCGAGCTGTTCGCCAACAAGTGGGCCGACGTGCTGCGGGTGAAGCGGCGGGGCGAGCCGGCGCGGGCGGCCGGGACGTTCGCCTTCCGCGAGTGGATCCGCCAGCAGGTCGCGGCCGACGTGCCGTACTCGGACTTCGCCCGCGGGGTGCTGACGGCCAGCGGCAACGAGAACACCAACCCGCCCACCGTGTGGTACAAGGAGCTGGAGAAGCCCGAGAACTTCGTGGACGACACGGCCCAGGTCTTCCTCGGGCAGCGGCTCGCGTGCGCCCAGTGCCACCACCACCCGTACGAGAAGTGGGGCCAGGACGACTACTGGGGCCTCGCCGCCTTCTTCGGCCGCGTGGGCAAGAAGGAGATCCGCCCGCCGCTGACCGACAACGGCGGCAACGACAAGCGGTTCCAGGTGGTCTACACCAAGAGCGCCGCCAGCGGCGGGGTGACGAACAAGCGGACGAACAAGCTCGCCGTCCCGACCCCGCTCGACGGCCCACCCATGACGCTCGCCGCCGAGGACGACCCCCGGCACAAGCTGGTCGACTGGATGGTCGCCCCCGGGAACCCGTTCTTCGCCAAAGCCGTCGCCAACCGCTACGCCGCCCACTTCCTCGGCCGCGGCATCGTCGACCCGCTCGACGACATGCGGGTGACCAACCCGCCGTCGAACCCGGAACTGCTCGACGCCCTGGCGAAGGATCTGGTGGACCACCAGTTCAGCCTCAAGGCGCTGGTGAAGACGCTCTGCAAGAGCCGCACGTACCAGCTCTCCAGCGTGCCGAACGAGTGGAACAAGAACGACAAGCAGGCCTACGCCCGCTACTACCCGCGGCGGATGCAGGCCGAGGTGCTGTTCGACGCCGTGTGCCAGGTGACGGACAGCCCCTCGGCGTTCAGCGGCCTGCCGAAGGACCGCAACGCCCCGGCCCGTGCGGTGCAACTGCCGGACGAGTCGTTCACGTCGTACTTCCTGGAAGTGTTCGGCCGCCCGCAGCGGATCAGCGCCTGCGAGTGCGAGCGGGTGAGCGAGGCGAACCTCGCCCAGGCCCTGCACCTGCTCAACAGCGACGAGGTGCAGCAGCGGATCGCCCGCGGCAAGGGCCGCGCCGACGCCCTGGCGCTCGATCCCCGCCCGGACGCGGCGAAGGTGGAGGAGCTGTTCCTGTGGGCGTTCGCCCGCAAGCCGACGGCCGACGATGCGGCGGCGGCGCTGGCCCACATCGAGAAGGTGACGGCCGCCAAGGGTGCGAAGAAGGCCGCTTACGAGAACCTCGTGTGGGCCCTGCTGAACACGAAGGAGTTCGTGTTCAACCAGTGACGGGGTGGCGGGCATGGGCGGTGGCCGCCGCTGAGTTGGGACGTTCGGCGAAGGCAGGCTTCGGGTTATATGGGTGGCGATGCCCGCGGTTTCGACTTCATGCGTGTGTCAATATGCCTCGCCGTCGCAGTCATGGCCACGGGTTGCGGCGGTTCCGGCAAGCCGATCCTGTTTATCCTGCCGGCCGGCTTCCGGGGCGAGTTCCAGATCGTCAAGGACTCGGTCGGGGGAAGCGAGCTGGTCGAGCGGAATGGACAATGGGCGTTTGAGATTCCGTCGAGTGGAGTGCTACGAGTTAATAACGACCGCCCTTTCTACCGCTGGCACGCCACACAAGCCCGATACTCCGATGGGCGGAATGTGACCATCGGGGCGTCCCAAACCACGGCTGGGTTCAACGCGAGTCGTGGCGATTACAGTACGGAGTACGACGGCACAACGCATGTGTGGCGAGTCCCGTGATAGCGGGCAGCATCACGCCGAACCAAATGCCACAGCAGACCGGCGGGGCATCTAGCGTATTTGGGACCGACAGCTCATCGAATACCGCCGGCTGCTGAGCAGCATCGTTCGGCGTTGACGCACCCTACGAGTGCCGCTCCTGGCCCTTCATGAAATCGTAGAGCTTCGCCGCCGCCGGCTCCCACTTCGAGGCCCTCGCCTTCTCGATGATCCCTTTTAGCGACGCCCACGCTTCCGGCGGTAGACGGCCGGCGTCGTGGTGGCCGGCAAGCAGCGTAAGAAGGCGGCCTAGCATAACCTCTGTGGTCGCTGATGAACACGAAGGAGTTCGTCTTCGACCAATGACTGGGCGGGCGCGTGGGAGATGGGAGTGGATGCCGCGGATCGGGACGCAGTATCAAGAGGACGAGCCCGGAAGAGGGGTTCCGTCTTAGCCGCGGAGCGGCGGCCGT
>JANPKP010000321.1:0-17842 GCA_031426095.1 Gemmataceae bacterium | reverse complement strand
GCCTGATTGACCCGCCTTCGCGGCCTCCTCATAATGCTCCCTGCGGGGCGCTCACGCGGGGCGGGCCGCCGGGGTCGGCACGGGGGGCGCACGGTGACCGGGTCCGCCAGCAACCACAAGCTCAAAATCTTCTCCGGGCGGGCCAACCGGCCGCTCGCCGAGAACATCGCCAAGCACCTCGGCGTCCCCCTCGGCCGGCTCGCCCTCGCCACCTTCCCCGACGGCGAGACGAGCGTCCGCATCGCGGAAGACGTGCGGGGCCGGGACGTGTTCGTGGTGCAGCCGACCTGCACGCCGGTCAACGAACACCTGATGGAACTGCTCGTCATCCTCGACGCCTTCAAGCGGGCCAGCCCGGCCCGGCTGACGGCCGTCCTGCCGTACTACGGGTACGCCCGCCAGGACCGCAAGGACATGGGCCGGGTGCCCATCAGCGCCAAGCTCGTGGCCGACCTGCTCACGAGTGCGGGGGCCAACCGCGTCCTCGCCCTCGACCTGCACGCGGCCCAGATCCAGGGCTTCTTCAACATCCCGGTGGACCACCTGTACGCCATCAAGGAGATCGCCGCCCACGTCCGCTCCCTCAACGTCCCGCAGGACGAGCTGGTGGTGCTCAGCCCGGACGAGGGGAGCATCAAGAAGGCGCTGATGTACCAGAAGTACGTCGGCGGCAAGATCGCGGTCGTGGACAAACGACGGACCAGCGCCACGGAGGTGAAGCACCACCACCTGATCGGGGCGTCGCTCGACGGCAAGACGGCGGTGATCTTCGACGACATGATCTCCACGGCCGGGAGTATCGTCGGGGCCGCGCAAGTGGCGAAGGTGAACGGCGCGAAGAAGGTGTATGTGTGCGCGACTCACGGCGTGCTGTGCGGGCCGGCGATCGCCAAGATCAAGGACGCCCCGATCGACCAGGTGGCGATCACCGACAGCATCCCACTGGCGGACGACAAGCGGCTGCCGAACATCAAGGTGATCTCGGTCGCGGCGCTGCTGGCGAACGCCATCCACCGCATCCACGGGAACGAGTCGGTGAGCCGGCTGTTCCAGGACGAGGACGCGCCGGCCGACGGGTGAGGCGGGAAACCTTCCTCTCTTGAGCCCCGGAGGGGCGGCCGTGCGTAGCCTGGGGCGGGAGCCCCAGGGACAAGCCACCCCTAAATACGTTGAGCCCCGTAGGGGCGACCGTCACCACGGTCGCCCCTACGGGGCTCATGCTCATTTCGCACACGCCAACCTGGGGCTGCCGCCCCAGGCTACGCACGGCCGCCCCTCCGGGGCTCAGGACGGGCCGGCTCACACCGGGCGTTCATGACTTGGCCGCCGCCTTCACTCACTTCTTCCCGAAGCAGACCAGCTCGCTCGCCCCGCGGACGAACACCCGGCCGTCGGCCACCGCGGGGGTCGCCAGGACGGGTTCGCCCAGCTCCGTCTTCTTGGGAATCTCGAACTCCTTCAACGCCTTCAGGACGGCCACCTGCCCCTTCTCGGAGATGGCCACGAGCGAGTCGCCGACCAGCACCGGGGACGCCGTCACGCCGGCCCCGAAGATGGACTCTTCCCACAGGACGTTGCCCGTCTTGGCCTCGGCACACACCGCGCGGCCGTCGTCGTGGACCCAGAACAGGAGGTCGCCGCGGGCGATCATGCTCGGGACGTAGGGCACCTGCTTCTTCTTGTCCCACGCCTTCGCCGACGCGGGGAGTTCGCCCGACGTGCCGGGCTTGAGGGCGACGCCGTAGCGGCCGCTGCCGCCCTCGCCCATCGTGAACACCAGCAGCCCGCCGCTGAACACCGGGGCGGCGATCATGCGGAGCTTCTTCTTGGGGTCGGCCCAGGCCATCGTGTAGTGCCAGCGGACCTTCCCCGTGTCGGGGTCGTAGGCGTCCACGCCGGTCGTGCTGGCGACGATCAACTCGGCCGGCTGGCCCGGGCGTTCGAGGACGAACGGGGTGGTGTAGCTGGCCCGGTGGGCGGCCCGGTCGGCGGCCCACGCCTTCTCGCCGCTGGCCTTGTGGAAGGCCATCACCTTGGCCTGCTGGTCCTGGTCGAAGTTGACGTACACCTTGTCCCCGAACACCGCCGGCGAGTGCCCGGCCCCGTGCTCGCTCTTGTACGCCCCGAGCGGCACCACCCACTTCTGGACGCCGGCCATGTCGTAGGCGTGCAGGGTCAGGTCGGCCCCCGTCCACCAGACGCAGTAGACCAGCGTGCCGTCGCTCGCCGGGGTGGACGACGCCAGGGTGTTCTTCTTGTGCATGGCGGTCTGCGACCCGGCCGCGTCGGTCGCCCACACGGTCGAGCCGTCGGCGGCGTTGAGGCACAGGAGGGTCCGCTTGGAGCCGTCGGCGGAGGCGGTCTGGAGGAACACCTTGCCGCCGACGACGATGGGCGACCCGGCCCCCTTGCCCGGGACCGGGACGCGCCAGAGGGCGGCCTTGGGGTCGAGCGACGGGAGCGGCCCGTCGGCGACGCCGGCCCCGTTCGGCCCGCGGAACCGCGGCCAGTCGGCGGCGTGGAGCAGTGACGGTGTCAGTGCCAGTGTCAGGACGAGGAGGGCGGGCCGGCGGGTCATGGGGTGGGGTCCGTGCGGGGGGAGGCGGGGTCGGCGGTGGAGTGATTATGGCCCGCGGCGGCGGCGAGTGCAACCGGGTGCTTGTCGGCCGTTCTCCTTGTCTCCCCGGCCGTTCTTTGCGACACTACCCGGGACACGCCGCCACTGCCGCACCTTCGGAGGAACGGGGATGTTGACGCTCCGCACCGCACGGG
Source organism: Gemmataceae bacterium (assembly GCA_031426095.1). Taxonomy (GTDB): domain Bacteria; phylum Planctomycetota; class Planctomycetia; order Gemmatales; family Gemmataceae; genus JANPKP01. The sequence goes on along the minus strand of JANPKP010000321.1, from coordinate 15,070 downwards.
CCGCCTTGCTCGCCGCCCTCTTCGCCGGACTCACGCTCGGTGCCGCCGCCCAGCCGGCACCCGCCCCGGCCCCGGCGAAGGAGGCCAAGAAGGCCAAGTCGAAGCTCAAGATCACCGTCCCGATGGAGGACGCCGAGCTGACCATCATGGGCAAGCCGACCGGCCAGACCGGCAAGGTCGAGCGGGTCTTCGAGACGCCCGACCTGGAGGCCGGGAGCAACTACGAGTACGACTTCAGCGTGACCTGGAAGCCGAACAACTACACCACCATCACCCGCGAGAAGACGGTCAAGTTCGACGCCGGGGCCGAGGTCGCGGTCGACCTCACGAAGGTGAACGACAAGGTCGCCGACAAGGTCGTGATCCGCTGGGTGCCGACGCCCGACGACATCGTGGCCAAGATGGTGACACTCGCCGGGGTGAAGGCCGGCGACGTGGCCTACGAGCCGGGGCCGGGCGACGGCCGGGTGCTGATCGCGGCCGTCAAGGCCGGGGCCGCGAAGGCGGTCGGCATCGAGCTGGACAAGGAGAAGGCGGCCGAGGCGAAGGAGGCGGTGAAGAAGGCCGGGCTGGCCGACAAGATCGACGTCCGGGAGGGCGACGCCCTCGACACCAAGCTGGCCGACTACGAGAAGGCGAGCGTGGTCTTCCTGTACATGGGCAACGAGTTCAACGGCATCCTCCGCCCGATCCTCGAAAAGACCCTCAAGCCGGGCACCCGGATCGTGTCCCACCGCTTCACCATGGGCGACTGGGCCCCGGACAAGACCGAGAAGATCAAGGGCGAGGACGGCGACGACTACGAGATCCACCTGTGGACGATCAAGGACAAGAAGTGACACTCCGAACGAGGCACCATCTTGGGCGGTGAATTCACGTCGGGTCGGTTCTCGTTCCGAGCCGAGGGAGCCGACTCGGACCTTGGCCTTGACGAAGCACTCGATGGTGACGATTTTGGCCTCTACCTGTCCAAGTTTGGGGCTGTTCCCGACTTGGCCGGCGCACCTGTCGCATCGTGGTTGTTGGCCCGCATCGGCCGCATGACCGACGACGCGCCGGGCGTTCCCCTCTATGGGCGGGAGTGGGTCGATGGCGGCGGGTGGATGACCGAGTTCGTCGTATACATCGAACCCGACCAGCCGGTCGGGGCATTCCAGTTACAGGCTGATGTGGAAAGCGCGGCGGTGATCGGCGACCGGACGGCTAACGTCCAGGCCGACGAAATTCTGGACGCACTGGCGTCGGCGATCATGAGTGAACCGCTCGGTTTGGCACGGTGCGAACTGACGGTGATCGACCCGGAATGGAAACACGACCCCGCGATGTACGATCCGCGACCCGTCAGAGGGACGCGGAACCACTACGGTTGGGACGGCGACCACTTCCTCGGTCGAGACAACATCCGTTCCGCGCCGCGAACGGGTCCGAAGCCCCCGCCCACGCCGTAGCGTTTCGCCGCACGCTCTCCCGACCGCACTGGACAAGATCATGGCTTTCCGCCACGCATTGGCTGTATTACTCCTCGCTTCCGCCCCGCCCGCCCTCGCCGGCCCCTCGAACAGCCTCCTCGACCTCTCGCCCGACGGCTCGCGGCTGCTCGTCGCCAACACCGACAGCGGCACCGTCTCGGTCGTGGACGTGAAGGCCCGCAAGCTCCTCGCCGAGATTCCCGTCGGCGACACGCCCGAAGGCGTCTCGTGGGTCGGGGCGAGTTCCGTCGGCGTCGTCACGCTCTGGGGCGACGACAAGCTCGTGTTCGTGGACGCGGCCGCCGGGAAGGTGGTCGGCACCCTCGCGGTGGACGACGAGCCTTACGGCGTCGTGGCGACGAAGGACGGCACGCGGGCGTTCGTGACCCACGACTACCCCGGCACGGTCAGCGAGATCGACCTCGTGGCCCGCAAGGTCACGCGGACGGTGAAGGTCGGCGAGGCGGTCCGCGGGCTGGCCCTGTCGGCCGACGAAAAGACGCTCTACGCCACCGAGTTCTACACCGCCCGGCTGATCGCCGTGGACGTGGCGGCGTTCAAGGTGGCCGACTCGTGGACGGGGGCGGCCGAGAGCGAGAACCTGTGCCGCAACGTGGTCCTGCACCCCACCTGGGGCAAGGCGTACCTGCCGCACATCAAGGACCGGCTCCACGGGTTCGACGCCCGCGGGTCGATCTTCACCCACATCTCCGTGTGCGATGTCGGGCCGTCGAAGGAGAAGGGCGACGACCGCCGGCGGACGCACTCGTCGGACGCCTTCAACGGCGTGGTCGTGTCGGCCAACCCGTGGGAGATCGCCGTCAGCCCCGACGGGTCGCGGATGTACGTCCTCTACGCCGGCACCGACGACCTGAACGTCTTCACCCCGCTCGACGACGGCTACCGCGACGCCCGGAACGACGACCGGCTCATCCCCACCCGCGGCAAGCACCCGCGGGCGATCCGCGTGAGCCCCGACGGGAAGGAAGTCTACATCTACAACACGCTCGACCGCGAGGTGGGGGTGTACGACCGCGACGCCCGCAAGCTCACCGGCGTGACGGTGTGCGCCCCGGCCAAGACGGCGGAGTGGCGGCGGGGGAAGGAGCTGTTCGTGTCGGCCCGCCAGCCGATGGGGTCGCAGAAGTGGATTTCCTGCTCGTCGTGCCACCCGGACGGGCTGACCGACCGGCGGGTGTGGCAGAACCCCGAGGGGAACCGCCGCTCGGTCCACCTGTTCGGGGTGGCCCACACGCACCCCCTGCACTGGTCGGCCGACCGCGACGAGGTGCAGGACTTCGAGTACACGATCCGCGGCAAGCTGATGCGGGGCCGCGGCCTGTACGACGGCCCGCTCAAGCCGCGGCCCGACTTCCTCCCCGCGGCCGAACTCGACCAGCCGCTCGCCGGCAAGTCGGCCGACCTCGACGCCCTGGCCCTGTACACCAACTCGTTCACGCCCCGCCCGTCGCCGCACGCCCCCGGCGGCAAGCTCACCCCCGAGGCCGAGCGCGGCCGGAAGCTCTTCTTCGCCGCCGAGACGAAGTGCGCGACGTGCCACGGCGGGCCGTACTTCACCGACAGCACGCTGACCAAGCCGTTCAAGCTCCACGACGTGGGCACCGGCGACGACGGCCGCGAGAAGATGGGGCCGAGGTACGACACGCCGACGCTCGTGGCCGTCTACCGCACCGGCCCGTACCTCCACGACGGACGGGCGGCGACCCTCCGCGACGTGCTGACGACGTGCAACCCCGGCGACAAGCACGGCGCCACGTCGCACCTCAAGCCGGCGGAGGTGGACGAATTGGTGGCGTTCCTCAAGTCGCTCCCCTACGAGCCGCTGCCGGACGAGACGCCCAACGGCGTCCGCCACAGGCCGAAGCCGGACGCGGGGCACGGGTCGCGGGGCGGGCGAAAGTCGCCCGGCTGACCCCCCGTCTTGCTTTTTCGCGGCGCGGGTGCGAATAATCATGCCGTCCGGGGCGTCTACCGTGACGCCCTCCCGGCCGGCAACGGCCGCCGGGCGACGATCTACTTCATGGAGGCTCTCTCGATGATCCGTAAGCTGTTGACGAGTGTGGCGGCCCTGGCCGTGGTCGGCGGGTTCGTGGTGGCCGCCGGGCTGAAGTCCGGCCCGCAGGAGGGGGAGAAGGTCCCCGGCCCGTTCCACCCGTTCAACGTGACCGGCGACGACGCCGGCAAGAAGCAGTGCCTGTACTGCAAGAACGGCGACAACCCGGTCGCCGTCGTGTTCGCCCGCAACCCCGAGTGCCCGGCCACCCAGAAGCTCATCAAGAGCCTGGACGCCGCCACCGAGAAGAACGCCAAGGCCGAGATGGGCAGCTACGTCGTCTTCCTGACCGGCGACGAGAAGAGCGAGGCGGCCCTCAAGGCGATGGCCGAGAAGGAAGGGCTCAAGAAGATCGTCCTGTCGATCGACGACAAGCAGGGGCCGAGCAAGTACAACATCAGCAAGGACGCCGACGTGACCGTCCTGCTCTACGCCGACCGCGTGGTGAAGGCCAACTACAGCTTCGAGAAGGGCAAGATCACCGACAAGGACATCGAGGCGATCGCCGCCGACGTGTCGAAGATCGCCCCGACGAAGTAAGTGATCCCGCGATCAAACGTGACGGGCCGCCGGGGATGATTCACCGGCGGCCTGTTCGCTTTGGGTGGCCATTCGACTCCACTCTTGTCCGGCCTCAACAAACAATTATGTCACCTTTCTTGCCCATCTTCGCAGGATAAGGATTTCTGCTGCTCAATTTCGCTGAAGTTGGTCTTGTTTCAGCATCGGTCGAAACTGCTGTGTAACTCTGACCACAAAACCAGGCATCGTTCACGCCCCGACCGGAAATCCCGCCGTACAAAGACGAAAGATTGGCTCAAGGTGGCCGTTCGAGGCTCGAATTGTCCAGGCATGAGCGAAAAAATTGCTCAGCCATGGCCGTTGGCACCGAGATTGCTTATTGGAATTCCGTTAAAGCTGCGTCGCCCCGAAGGACGGGGCGAAGTGGCTTGAAAGAAAAGTGGAAAAAGCTTGACGCGGTTTGTAAGGTCCAGGCGGTTTGTATCGTAAGCTCCATACAGGAACGCCGACGGACTGGCGACCCGCAATGTCTGCGGTCTTTCCCGTCGCCTCTCCGGCCGGCAACTCCACGGAAGGAACCTCCCATGCTCGTCCTGACCCGTCGCATCGGCGAGACCATCATCGTCGATAACAACATCCGCATCACCATCGTCAGCGTCGGCCCCGGTCGCGTGAAGATCGGCATCGACGCACCTTCGACGGTCCGCATCGACCGCGAGGAAATCCACCACAAGATTGCCGGCGAGGCGACGACCGCGGCCCCCGCCCCGGTCGTCGAAGAACCGCACCTCGTGGACGACACGCCCAAGCTCCACAACCGCATCGCCGACCGCCTGCCGCAGGAGACGCTCTCGGCCGGGACGACGACCGCCGCCGGCACACCGAAGGCGGCCGCCGACAACAAGGCCCGCCCCCGAGTGGTCCGCAAGCCCCGCTGACGTACCGCCGCGACCCCCGCGCAAAGCCCGGCCGTTCGCGGTCGGGCTTTTTCGCGCGCCGCGAGTGGCCGGCCCCGGGCCCCTCCGTGTGAATCATCACCCGCCAACCGCGTCGGCACTTTGCAACACGCTGTGTCATTTCGCCACACTTCGGACACATCGTGAAGTCTTGTCACGTCCGACGGTTTGATTCTGGACACGGGCCGTCCGCCGCCGGATAATCGGCTCGTCACCTCGACCCTTCTCCCGGCCGCCCTCATGACCGTGGCCCGAACCGAGGAGCCGTCATGGCCGCGACCCTGCCGTCGGAACTCTCCAAGGTCGATCCGGCCGACGCCTGGGCGGCGTGGTCTCCGGGAAGCGGCACGCCGTGGGACCGCAAGTGGGCCGCCCACCTGTTCCGCCGGGCCGCGTTCGGGGCGACCACGGCCGAACTCGACAAGACCCTCGCCGACGGGTTCGCCCTCACCCTCGCCCGCCTCCTGAACGGCGAGCCGGACGCGGCCGCCCGCTGGGAGGTGCTGGCCGAGACGGGACGGTACTACAAGGACGCGACGCAGGTCCGGGCGTGGTGGCTCTATTCCATGCTCGAAGGCGGCCACCCGCTCCGCGAGAAGCTCACCCTGTTCTGGCACAACCACTTCGCCACCAGCCTGAACAAGGTCCGCTCGCCCCGGCTCATGTTCGAGCAGAACGCCACCCTCCGCACGCACGCCCTCGGCCGCTTCCGCCCCTTCCTCCTGGCCATGAGCCGCGACCCGGCGATGCTCGTCTGGCTCGACTCGAACCGGAACGTGAAGGGGGCCCCGAACGAGAACTACGCCCGGGAGGTGATGGAACTCTTCTCGCTCGGCGTCGGCAACTACACCGAGAAGGACGTGCGGGCGGCCGCCCGGGCCTTCACCGGCTGGCACCACGACCCCGAGGTGAAGGCGTTCGAGTACAACGCCGGCCTGCACGACGACGGGCCGAAGACGCTCCTGGGCGTCACGGGTGCGCTCGGCGGCGACGACGCGGTGCGGATCGCCTGCGACCAACCCGCGTGCGGCCGCTTCCTGGCCGGCAAGCTGTACGCCTTCCTGGTGAGCGAGACGCCGCCGCCGGAGGGGCTGCTCGACCCGCTCGCCGAGCGCTTCCGGGCGAGCGACTACGACATCGCCGCCCTCGTGAAGACGATGCTCGGGTCGCGGCTCTTCTTCTCGGACCACGCCTACCGCAAGCGGGTGAAGTGGCCGGTCGAGTACGCCCTGGGGGCGCTGCGGGGGCTGGTGCCGGGCCGCCTGCCACCAAGCGACCTGGTCGAGCCGCTCTCGAAGATGGGCCAGTCGCTCTTCGCCCCGCCGAACGTGAAGGGCTGGCGGACCGGCACCGACTGGCTCAACAGCGCCACCCTGCTGGCCCGCAACAACTTCGCGGAAGCGGTGGCGATGGGGAGCTGGAGCAAGGGCGGGTCGCGGCCGACGAACGGACTGCCGGACGCTGCCGAGGTGGCGACGGCCGAAGCGGTCGTGGAGGCGGACATCCCCGCCCCGCTCGCACCGGTGGAGAGGATTCCCCCTCAGAGCGTGCCGACCCGAGGGCCGGGGGGCGCGGCGGTTGCCGGTCCGGCCGCCGTCCTGACGGCCGAAGTGGCGGGATCGGCCGCCAAGCCGCCGCCCGCCCCCCCACCGCCCGCCCCGCCGGCGGACCGCGACGTTCTCGCCGTCGTGTTCGCGGGCAAGCCGGCGACGGTGCCGGCCGTCGTCCGCGCGATGGGCGTGGCCCTATTCGGCGACGCCCCGCCGCCGGCCGCCGCGAAGAAGATCGAGGCGTACCTGCTCGACGGCAAGAAGGCCCCCGCGGCGAACGAGATGAACGCACCGGCGTTCCGCCACCGGGCCCGCGAGGCGCTGCACGCGATGATGTGCCTGCCGGAGTATCAGTTGAGTTAGTGCGATGAGCAAGACCCACCCGTGGCCTCGGGCGGGCGTTGAGCCCACTTCTTTTTCCGCGTCGCACAGGAGCCCGTCATGCACAATCGCCGCGACTTCCTCTCCCGCACGCTCGGCGGGTCGAGCCTGCTGGCCGTCGGCTCCGTGGTCCCCGGGTTCGTCGCCCGCACCGCCGCGGCCGCCGACGACGCCAAGGCCAAGTCGAAGGACACGATCCTCGTCGTCGTGGAACTCAGCGGCGGGAACGACGGGCTCAACACCGTCATCCCCTATGGCGACGACCTGTACCACAAGGCCCGGCCGACGCTGGCCCTCCGCAAGAAACAAGTCCTCGCCCTCGACGACTTCCACGGCCTGCACCCGCGGATGGGCGAACTCAAGAAGATGTACGACGACAAGTCGCTGGCCGTCGTCCAGGGCGTCGGCTACCCGAACCCGGACCGCTCGCACTTCGAGAGCCTCGACGTGTGGCAGCAGGCCGACCCGAAGCGGGGGCAGGCGTCCGGGTGGCTGGCCCGCACCATCCCCGGGCTGCCGGTGCGGGAGGCCGGGGTGCCGGGGCTCTACCTCGGGGAGAACCGCCTTCCGGTCGCCTTCCAGGGGGCCGACGGCGGGGCCATCAGCCTCGCGGATCGCAAGTCGTTCCGCCTCCAACTCACCGGGCCGGACGACTCGAAGAAGGCCCGCAAGTCGCTCATCGAGTCGCTCAACGCCGACGGCGGGGCGGCCGGCGACCTCGCCGGGTTCGTCCGCAAGCGCCAGCTCCAGACGTACACCAGCCTGCAGCGGATCGAGGAGGCGCTGAAGGAGACGGGCACCGGCCCGGACGAGGAGCGGCGGAACAACCAGAGTGGCGGCGGGGTCGAGCAGGCGACGCTCGCCGACAAGCTCAACCTGATCGCCAAGCTCGTCAACAAGGGGCTCGGCACCCGCCTCTACTACGCGGCGGCGGACGGGTTCGACACCCACTCCCGGCAGGCCGAGTCGCAGGCCGACCTGCTCGGGCAGGTGTCGCAGGCGATCGGCGGCATGTTCGGCACGCTGAAGTCGGGCGGGAACGACGACCGGGTGGTGGTGATGACGTACAGCGAGTTCGGCCGGCGGGTGAAGGAGAACGGCAGCCGGGGGACCGACCACGGGGCGGCCGCGTGCATGTTCGTGGCCGGCCCGAAGGTGGCCGGCGGGATCGTCGGCAAGCACCCGAGCCTGAGCGACCTGACCGACGGCGACCTGGCGTACCACACCGACTTCCGCCGGGTGTACGCCACCCTCCTCGACGGCTGGCTCGGGGTCGAGAGCCGGGGCGTGCTGGGCGACGGGTTCGAGCACCTGCCCCTGCTGAAGCCGAAGGCGTGACGATCGGACAGACCCCACCGGAGCCCGCCCATGTCCCGCGTCCTCGCCGTCGCGCTCGCCGCCGTCGCCGTGTCGCCCGTGCGGGCCGACGACGCTCCCCCCGAGCGGCTGCTCTCGCCGACCACCCAGTTCTACCTCCGGTGGGACGGCATCACGCCGCACGCGGCCGCGTACCGGGCCAGCGCCTGGGGGCCGCTCCTCGACGGGCCGACCGGCGACATCGTGGCCGCCCTGCTCGACAAGATTCCGAAGGAGGTCGGGTCCACGCTGCTCGCCGACCCGCTGCTGGAGGGCAGGCCGCTCGCCGAGCTGCGGGCCGTCCACGCCGACATGAAGCGGATGACCGGCGTGCCGAAGGTGGTGGCCGACCACGGGTTGATGCTCGGCGTCGAGGTGAAGCCGCCGCGGCCGAGCGTCGGCGGGCTGGTCCGGGCCGTCGGCGGGCTGCTCGGCGGCGACGGCGGCGACGCGGCCCGGAAGGGCGGCGGGAACCCGCTCGTGCCCGAGGTGCAGGCGTTCGCCGTGGTGCCCGACGCCGGGCCGGGGGCCGACGCCATCTTCGCCGTCCTCGACACCGTCGCCCGCCGCGGGGAGGCCCGCCTCGTCCCGTTCGCCCCGGCCGACGGCAAGCGGGGCACGCACGTCGTCTTCGACAAGGGCGGCACCGTTCACGCCGCGTGCTGGATGGAGGGGCCGCACTTCGTCGCCTACCTCGGCACCGTGCCCGTCGACCTCGCCCTCAAGGACGTGGAATCGCACGCGAAGGCCGGCGGCGTCACCGGCCACCCCTTGTTTCAACGGGCGAAGAAGATCGACGGCTTCGAGGGCGTGGCCCGCGGGTTCGTGGACGCGGGCCTGATCGTGGACCGCCTCAAGGCGTTCGTCGCCCCGTTCGTCCCGGGGTTGAACACGCGGGTGGACGACCTCGGGCTGGGCAACCTGCGGGCCGTCGTGTGGGCGTCCGGGTTCAACGGCAAGGAGGCCCGGGCCCTGTACGAGATCGACCTGCCGGGCCAGCGAAAGGGGCTTGCGAAGCTCCTCCAGCCGCGGCCGTTCGCGCTCAAGGAGCTGCCCCCGCTGCCGCCCGACTGCAGCCGCTTCTCGGCCCTCCGGGTCGACTGGCCGGCCGCCTACGACGGCGGGGTGAACCTCATCGAGGCGCTGCTCCTGGGTGACAACTTCGGCGTCGAGGACGAGAAGCGGTCGGCCGCCGACACGATCCTCGACCGGCGGGCGTTCCTCAAGAAGGAGCTCGACAAGGCGGCCGGCATCTCGGTGGCCGACGACCTCCTCCCGCACCTGAGCGGGGCCGTGGTGGCCTTCCAGTCGCCGACCGAGGGGCTGCAGGCGTTCGGCCAGTGCCTCGCCGTCGGGTGCAAGGACCCGGAGGCCGTGCGGGCGGCCGCCGACCGCCTCCAGCGGGCGGCCGACGCCCTCACCGGCGGCCGCATGAAGGTCCGCAGGGCCACGTACGCCGGGGTCGAGATGCGGACCGTCTACACCCGCGACGCCGGCCCCCTCGCCCCCACCTACGCGGTCGTCGGCGACTGGCTGGTGGTCGCCGGCCACCCGCAGCCGGTCCAGGGGTTCATCCTCCGGCACAAGGGCGAGCTGCCCTCCTGGAAGCCGGACGCCCCGACCGCCGCCCGCCTCGCGCGGCTGCCGGCCGACGCCGTCGGGCTCCAGGTCTGCGACCCGAAGTCGACGGCCGCCAACATGTGCTGCGTCGGCCCGCTGTTCCTGACCCTGGTCGGCCGCTTCAACCGCGGGGACGACGCCGACCCGCTCGACCTCGCCCTCGTCCCGAACGCCCACGAGCTGAACCGCCACCTGTTCCCCAACCTCGTGGCCACCCGCGACGACGGCAAGACCGTCCGCGTCGAGGTGAGCGAGTCGGTCAGCCTGCCCCTCGACTGCGTCGGGTTCGACGCGTTCATCTTCGCCATCGCCACCGGGGTGGTACGGTAGCATTCCCCCCATTGGAGCCTCACCATGCGCCGCGCCCCCGCCCTGCTCGGAGCCCTCGCTTTGGCCGCCGTCGCCGCCGACTTCCCCCCGCCGGACGCCCTGCCGTCGCACCCCGGCCTGCCCGACCCGCTCGTCATGCTCGACGGCACGAAGGTCACGTCGAAGGAGCAGTGGGAGGCGAAGCGGCGGCCGGAGCTGCGGGCCCTGTTCGAGCACTACATGTACGGCCGGACGCCGCCGACCCCGGCCGCGGTCACGGCGAAGGTGCTGTTCGAGGACGCCAAGGCGTTCGGCGGCAAGGGCACCCTCCGCGAGGTGGAGCTGACCACCGGCCCGGCGGGGTGGCCGACGATCTACGTTCTGGTGGCCGTGCCGAACGGGGCGAAGGGCCCGGTGCCGTGCCTGTTCGGGCCGAACTTCCAGGCCAACCACGTCCTCGTCGCCGACGAGCGGGTGCGGGTCTCGACGGCCCCGTGGCAGTACCCCAAGTCGCCCGGCCTGGTGGACGGCAAGGCGACGGCCGCCGGCCGGGGGAAGGTGCTCGACGTGTGGCCGTTCGAGCAGGCCCTCGACCGCGGGTACGCCGTCGCCACCTTCTACGCCGGCGACGTCCAGCCCGACCGCCCGAACGTCCGCGAGGGGATGCGGACCGTCCTCCCGCAGCCCGAGGGGAAGCCCGTCGGCGACGAGACGGCCACCGTCGCGTCGTGGGCGTGGGGCACGAGCCGCGTCGTCGACCACCTGCTCACCGACAAGGGCATCGACGGCAAGCGGCTGGCCGTCGTCGGCCACTCGCGGCTCGGCAAGACGGCCCTGCTCGCGGGGGCGTTCGACGACCGGATCGCGGTCGTGATCCCGAGCCAGGCCGGCGTCGGCGGGAGCGGCCCGAGCCGGCACGCCGACCCGATGGCCGAGAGCGCCAAGAAGATCACCACCACCTTCCCCCACTGGTTCTGCGGCAACTACGTGAAGCTCGCCGCCGACCCCTCGAAGCTCCCGTTCGACCAGAACGGCCTCGTCGCCCTGTGCGCCCCGCGGCCGGTCCTCTTCTCGAACGCGGCCGACGACCTGTGGGCCAACCCGAGCGGCCAGTTCGAGGTGCTGAAGGCGGCCGCCCCGGTGTACAAGCTCCTCGGCGTCGAGGGCGTCGGCTCCGACTCCCCGCCGCCGGCGGGCGAACTCCTCGCCAGCCGCCTCGGCTACTTCGTCCGCCCCGGCAAGCACAGCATGACGCCCGTGGACTGGAAGGCGTACCTCGACTTCGCCGACAAGTGGATGAAGTGACACACCCGGCCCGGAGGTGGTAGGATGAGCGACGCGGCGTTCCCCGAACACCCGGTGGCCCGGGGCTTGTTCTTGTGCGACCTTGTCATCCAGGACGGGCGGTCGAAAAAGCTCACGCTCGTGAACATCTTCGAGCGCGTTCGTGTCGACGAGTTCCCGTCGGTCCCCAAGCCCTTCGCCGTGTACGCCTGGCTGACCGACGGGTTTGGTGAAGTGGCGCTGCGGATCGAGGTGGAGTCGCCGGACGGGACGGACATCGTGTACTCGCAGGACGCCGTCGCCCGGTTCACCAGCCGCCTCGGCACCCTTCACTTCCAGTTCAAGGTCGCCCACTGTTCGTTCCCGAGTGCGGGAATGCATTCGGTCGTGCTCTACGCGAACGGGGCACCGATCGCCCAGGCGCGGTTCGAAGTCGTGCTTTTGGAGGGCGAGTGATGAACGAAGAGTCGAAAACACCGCGGCCCAGGGGGTGGACCGAAACCGAGGGGGGCGACACCCCCCTGGTCATCGCGTCCGACGACGACACTAACGGCGGGCGCACCTGGGCCGGCGTCCGCCCCGTCTCGAACATCTGGTCCCTCCGCCGGCTCGTCCGCGACCGGATGAGTCGGGGCGAGTCGCCGCTGCCCGACGGCTTCCCTCTGCCGGCCGGGATCACCCTCGAAGACCTCCTCAAGCCGCCCCCGCCGCGGCCGGGCGTCTGACCCCCACCCCATGCGCACGCTCTTCCCCGCCGCCGTCGCCCTGCTCGTGCTGTTCGCGGCCCCCGGCGTCGGGCTGTTCGCGGCCGACGTGCTCGGGTACGGCACCGACGCCAACGCCTGGCTCGAAGGCCGCCTCGGCGTCTCCCACCGGCTCGCCGTGTCGCTGCCGGCCGCCGGGGTGCTGTTCGCCGTGCCGCCGCTGCTCGTGCTGCTCTACTTCCTCCGGCTCCGCCGCACGCCCGTGGCCGTCTCCAGCACCTTCCTCTGGCACAAGAGCATCGAAGACCTGCACGTCAACCGCCTCATGCAGTGGCTCCGGCGGAACGTCCTCCTCCTGCTCCAACTCCTCGCCGTCTTCCTGCTCCTGTACGCGGTCCTCGGCCCCCGCCTGCACGGGTCGAACGCCGAGGCGGGGCGGTACTACGTGCTGCTCCTCGACAACTCCGCGAGCATGAGCGCCACCGACGTTTCGCCCTCCCGGCTCGAATGGGCGAAGGCCGAGGCGTTGAAGGAGATCGACGCGGCCACCGACGCCGACCGCGGCATGGTGATCGTGTTCAACCGCACGGCCGAGAACCGCCAGGGGTACACCACCGACCGGGCCCTGCTGCGGGCCGCCGTCGAAGGGATCAAGCCGACGAACACCGGCACCCGCATCGACGAGGCGTTGGGCCTCGCCGCGAGCCTCGCCAACCCGGCCCGCTCGACCGAGAACGAGGTGTCGCGGCCCGACGGCGTCGACCCCGCGAAGGACCGCACCTACGTCGCCGCCGAGGGGCTGGCGGCCGACCTGCACCTCTACTCCGACGGCGTCTTCCCGCCCGTCCCCGGGTTCGCCCTCGAACACCTCCGGCTCCAGTACCACACGCCGCCGGTGCCCGTGCCCGAAGACGGCACGTCGGACAACCTCGCGGTGGTCCGCCTCGACGCGGTGCGGGGCTGGTTCCCCACGCCCGACGGCCCGCCCGTCGCCGACCGCGACCGCGACGACCCGGCCAAGCTCACCGTCACGGCGAGCGTCCGCAACTACCGGAACGCGGCCGCCTCTCCCGCCGTGCGGCTCGACGTTCTCGACGCCGCCGGCCGGGTGGTGAACAGCTACGTGCAGGCCGCGCCGCTGAAGCCGAAGGCCGAGCAACCCGCGACGGGGCAGGACGTGCTGTTCCGCCTCGCCGACGCGGCCGCGACCGGCGACGTGACGTACCGCGTCCGCCTCGAAACCCACCGCGACGCCCTCGCGCTGGACGACACGGCGTGGCTCGTCCCCGGCGTCGCCCGCAAGGCCCGCGTGCTGGTGATCGGCCCGCCGAACGACGTGCTGCGGAAGTTCCTCGACATGCCGAACACGGCCAAGATCGCCGACGTGACGCGGTACGGCCCCGAGGCGCTGGCCGACAAGGGGAAGTACCTCGACCCGGCCCGCGACGGCCTGTTCGACCTCGTGATCTTCGACCGCTGCGGCCCCGCCACCGAGGACGAGATGCCGCGGGCGAACACCCTGTTCGTCGGCTCCCCCCCGCCGCCGTTCAAGCCCGCCGGGGCCGGCCCGCCGGGCGACAAGCTCGTGTCACAGCCCGTCGCCAACCCCGCCATCACCGGCTGGTCGGACGCCCACCCGGCGACCCGCGGCCTCCGGGGGCTGTACGAGGTCGAGATCGCCGAGGCCTTCCGCATCCCCGAGCTGCCGCCGAAGACGGGCCGGCTCATCGAGAGTGACAACAACCTGACACTGCTGGCGGCCCTCCCCCGCGGGCCGTTCACGGACCTGGTGCTGGCCTTCCCGGTCGTGACCGACGACGGCCGGTGGAACACCCTGTGGCCGCTCCGGCCGAGCTTCGTGCTGTTCCTGCGGAACGTCGTCCGCTCGCTCGGCGGGGTGCGGGACGCCCTGGCCGACGACCCCCTCCGCCCCGGCGACGTGAAGCCGCTCCGCCCCACCGGCTCGCCCACCGTAACGGTGACGACGCCCGACGGCCGCACGGAAACCCTCGACCGCGGCCCCCGCGCCGACGTGCAGTTCACCGGCACCGACGCCCTCGGCGTCTACGCGGCGGCGTGGGGCACCGAGCGGACGCAGTTCGCGGTGAACCTCTTCGACCCCGAGGAGAGCGACCTCTGCCCCCGCCCCGCGGTGACGCTCGGCAACCAGACCGTGGCCGCCGGCGAGCCGACGAAGGAGCCCCGCGACCTGTGGAAGTGGGCGGTGGCCCTGGGGCTGGCGGCGCTGCTGGCCGAGTGGTGGGTGTACAACCGGCGGGTGGCGCTGTGACCCATAGGGCGTGATGAGTCCGGGGATTGCTATCGCACAACGAAAAGGAATCTAAGGCTCCGAACCAACGGCAGACCGGGGTGTCCTTTCTTACTTGGACACCTCAAAACTTCGGAGGCCCGCCGCGATGGACAAGGATATCATCGATACCCCAATTATCGACCCTTACCTTTCCTCTTACGAGGCGTTCTTCGATCACGGTTGGGCCGAAACCACTTTCGTGGCTGTTAAAAACAGCCCGATGGAGAAGGCTGTGGATGCCCTGATCGTGTCGTGGCGTTCGACGAACGGAGCTCACATCCTTCCGTGGCTGATGGCAAGCAGTCTGAAGGGGTACGCAGAAGGTGAGTTAGAGGGTAGCCTACGGTATCGTGCCGACTACTCGGACGAGGTAATTAAGGGTATCGTAGGCAAGCTACTGACCGGCAGGTAGCGAACCCTGTGCAATCTGCCGGACCGGCATAACCTGCATGGGATGAGGAGCAAAGGAACTGCGGCGGAACTGGAAGCCCGACGCCGGTTGGCCGTCCAGCGGGTGAGCGAGGGGTGGACCCG
>JANPKP010000320.1:0-8119 GCA_031426095.1 Gemmataceae bacterium | reverse complement strand
GCCGCGACCCCCGCGTCGGCCGGGTGGGTGACGTTCAAGAACGACAGCAACCGTGAGGTCGTGGTCCAGGAAACGGTCGTCGGCAAGGACGGCGTGGTCCGCCGTGGCGTACCGCGGCGGTTGTTGCCCGGCGAGACGCTGCGGGAGTTCCAGGCCGTCCCGGGAGAGAAGCGGATCGACGTTTACGACCGCCTGGTGCCGACCAAGCCCCTTTACAGTGGCAAGCTGACGCTCAAGGCCGACAACCAAACTTTCTCGATCGCCACCGACGGCAAGGCGGCGACCGTGGTGCCGGTCGTCCTCAAGGAGGCCGTGTCGGCGGTACCGCTCAACCGGCCGACAGTGACCCCGCCGCCCGCACCGACGCCGAAGAAGTAATCCTCCTCGCCAATCACTTCCATACTTTCTCGCGGACCCACCCGTTGCGGCGGCCGCCGGGCGTGGCTACATTGTAGCCGCCCGCCCTCCCCCGCACCCCCGGTCCCTCCCCATGACGCCGCACGGCCCCGCCACGCCCGCCGCCGACCCGTCCGCCAAGATGCCGGCCCCCACCCACGTCCGCTATTCGATCCTGGCGCTGCTGTGTGCCCTGGCGATGATCACCTACCTCGACCGGGCCATGTACGGCAGCGCCAAGGGCGACCTGATGGCGTCCGTCGGCCGGCCGGTCGGCGACTTCTTCTGGGTTCTCGTCGCGTTCCAGCTCGCCTATGCCCTGTTCGAAATTCCCGCCGGCTGGATGGGCGACCGTTTCGGGCCGCGGACGACCCTCCTGCGGATCGTGGTCTGGTGGTCGGCGTTCGTCGCCCTCACGGCGTGCGCCGGCTTGGCCTTCCCGGGAACGGAAGTGGTGGTGATCGGCTTCGGGCTGCTGGTCGGGATGCAATTCCTGTTCGGAATGGGTGAAGCCGGGGCGTTCCCGAACATTTCGAAGGCGTTGTACAACTGGTTCCCGGCCGGACAGCGGGGATTCGCCAAGGGGGCGGTGTGGATGTCGGCCCGCTTCATGGGCGGGCTGACGCCGGTCATCTGGGTGCTACTCGTAACTATAGGCGGGCTGACGTGGCGGCAGGGGCTGTGGATTTTCGCCGGTGTGGCGGCGGCGTGGAGCGTGGCCTTCCTGGCGTGGTTCCGCAACCGGCCGGACGAACACCCGTCCGTAAACGCGGGGGAGGCCGCGATCATCAACGCCGGCAAGGGGACGGCCGGCGGCCATGACGGGGTGCCGTGGCGGGCGATCTTCACGAGCCGCAACGTCTGGGCCTTATGCCTGATGTACACGGTGACGAATTTCAACTGGTATTTCCTCATGTACTACCTGCCGGGGACCCTCAAAGACCAGTTCCCGGACGCCAGCAAGGACGACGGCGGCAAGGTGCTGCTGGCCCTCCTCGGCGGGGCCCCGCTGCTCATCGGCATGTTCGGCTGCCTCCTGGGCGGCGTCCTGTCCGACCGCCACCTGCACCGGACGGGCGACCGCAAGTGGGCCCGGCGGACCTACGGAATGCTCGGCTACGGGCTGGCGGGGGTGTGCTACCTCCTGGCCGCCGCGTTCGCCGACAACCTCGTCCTGTTCGCCGGCTGTCTGATCCTGGTGGGGTTCGCTAACGACCTGATGATGGCCCCGGCGTGGGCGACGGCCCAGGACATCGGCCGGCGGTACTCGGCCATCGTGTCCGGGGCGATGAACATGGTCGGCAACCTCGGGGCGGCCCTCGGCAACCTCGTCACGGGCTTGGTATTAAAGGCGTACACGGTGGACAGAGTGGTGCAGACCGACGGCTACCTCGTCTGCTTCACGCTCTTCGCGTTCGTGTACGGGCTGGGCGTGGTGGCGTGGCTGTTCATCGACCCGACCCGGCCCGTCGTTGCGGACGAACCCGCGGACACGGTCTGAACCCGTTACCGCCCTACGCCGGCACCGCGACCACCGGCACGCCGTCGCCGTCGGCCACCGTCTCGGCCGCCGCGTCGGCGTAGGCGTTGACCTCCACGACGCCGTCCCGCAGCGTGAGGAAGTGGCACGGCTTCTCGGTCCAACAGCCGCTGTTGAAGTACGCGACCGGGCCGCCCTCGACGGCCTCCGCGTGGTGGGTGTGGCCGCAGCAGACGGCGTCGCACCCCTTGCGGGCGGCGTACCGCACCGACTCCTCTTCGATCTTGCGGGCGCACCGGAGGAACGTCTTGCTCCGCTTCTTGGCCAGCCGGGCGAAGTGGTGCGACGGGTCGATCTTCTGGAGCAAGTGGTAAGCCCGGTCGGCGAACCAAGTCAGAATCGGGTGGCGGGTGATGAACTGGTCGAAGCGGTGGCCGTGGAGGAACAGGACATTCCGCCCGCCGCTCTCGACCACCGCCTCGTCCGTGCAGGTGACGCCCAGGAGGTGCGACACGACCTCGGCCGGGCCGTCGTGGTTGCCGTTGATCCAGAGGATTTCCAGCTCGTCGGACAGCTTCCGCAAGAGCGACAGCACCTTCCAGTGCGACTTCTGGAGCCGGCGGAAGTCGATCGAGTCGAACACGTCGCCGTTGAGGATGAGTCGGCGGGTCGGCCGCTCGCCCTTGCGGATGGTTTCGAGGAAGTGGACGAGCCGCTTGGCCTGGCAGTTCTCGCTGCCGAGGTGGATGTCCGAAATCACAATGGCGTCGTACACGGTGCCCCCCGGAACGAATGCCACTCGACCCTCTTGCCAGACAACGAATGTGATACACGCTCTGCGTGTCGGTCCCGTGAGGGGGCGATGAAGATGTAGGTAGGGTTCCAAACGCTAGCGAATATCGCGACGTGGGTTGAGACAACCGTCGGGTGGCGTCCGGACGTCGATTGGCAGGTGGGTGGATGGTGGTCCCGTGTACACTATCACGCCGGGCGGTTGTTGAGGAGTGAAGTGACACTTGTCGGGAAACTCGACAGGGGAACCAATTCCGTCCGAAAAACGCGCGGTGTTCGTTTGCAACCCCGGGCCCAGCCTACTATTATTCCAGTGTCCCGCTGGTTGGTAACTTCTGTGACTGGGCGACGCAGAAGGGACCTCCAGCGGGACATTTTCTTCACCTCTCTGCTATTCACTTTCTCTTAATTCCAAGTCTTTCAGCGTCCACGAGTCGTTGAATCTGTTAAGATCGAATCCTTCGCTCGCCCCCCGCGCGAATGGATTTGTCTCGATGACCGCGTCGCACCCGTGGGCCCCCCTCCCCGCCGAACCGTTGCTCGGTACCTTCGCGCTCTGCTTCCGCACAAATTTGGTCGCCGACACGCCCCGCACTCTCGCTATCCGTGCGGCCCGGCAGACGTGGCTCACGGACGACTTCCTCGACACGGCCGACGACGCCCGCCTCGGCCACGAAGTCACGACATTTTACACCGGCATACAACCCGTGCCGTTGCACGCCGGCACGGTGGTCCGGCGGGTGCGGCTCGTTCGCTTCGCGCTGGTCCACCTCCTACGCGGACACGACCCCTTGGCCGTGCGCCTCGGCCGCTGTGTCGCCACGGGTGCGAACTACGCCGTGCCCGGCCTCGGCCCGACGTTCTGGGCGGCGGTGGCGAAGGCCCTCGACCCCGACCACATCCCCCTCTGGTGCCCCGCGGTCGAACGCGGCGTTGCCCGCCTCGCGGTCTTCGCGGCGATGACCCCGGCGGACACGGTGGCCGACCGCTTCGCGGCCCTCGAAACCGCCTACGCCCGCCTCCGGTTGCTCGCCCCCGACCTCCCGGCGACCGCCCTCGACGACTTCCTCGAACGGGTCGGCCGCACGGCGGGCCGCGACCTGCCGGCGGACGTGAACCCCGACCCCGCCGCGTGGGCGTGGCAGCCCGGTCCGGCGGCCGTCGCCCACGCCGTGCGGCAAGTCCGCACGGGTACGCCGCTGCGAAAGCGGTTGCGTCAGGCCGGCCCCGGAGGGAGAACGGACACTGACTTCCGCCCTTTGGATGATGGGTGGGACCGTTCGCTGGACGAAATCGACCGGCAGCGGCTCGCGGCCGACGTGGTCGGCGTCTTGCGGGACCGCTTCCGCGTCCACCCGCTCGAAGTACCCGACGTGCTCCGCGTCCTCGCCGGCGGTGGTGCGGACGTCGAACGCAAGTCGTCGGTCGGCGGGCGGGTGTTCCACGGGTTCGCGACCGACACCTTTCGCTTCCTGGCCGACCTGGAGGCGAACAACAATCGCGACTGGATGCGGTCGCAGGCGGGGCGGTACGCTTTCGTCCTCCGCGAGCCGCTGGCCGAGCTGTGTGGGGCGCTGGCCGAGCGGTACGTCCGCCCGGTGCTCAACCGGGAACACGGGTGGGACCTGGAGTGCGGGGCCAAGCCCGGGCGGGCGCTCACGAGCATCTGCAAGAACGACTTCGGCCGGTCGGGGCCGTACCAGCCGGTGCAGTGGGTGACGTTCTACCGCAAGGCCCAGGCGAACAAGCGGGCCGACGCCCAGTTCTTCCTCCGCGTGGCCGCCGACGGCGTGGGCTACGGCTTCCACCTCGGCCGCAGCGCCCGCGACGCCGGCCGCCGCTTCCGCGCGAACGTCCAGGCCCACGCCGACGCCCTCCACCACGCCCTCGCCGCCGGGCAGGTGTTTGAGGAGTACCGCTTCTGGGCCGACGAGGCGTGCTCGCAGCCCGTCGCCGTCCGCACGGCCGCCGACCTGCGGGCGTGGGCGGCCGGCAAGACGCTCGTCGCCGGCCGCCGCCGCCCCCCGGCCGACGCCCTCCTCCGCCGCGACGAACTGGTGGGCGAAGTCCTGCTCGCGTTCGACCGCCTCCTCCCGCTCTACGCCTGCGCGGCCGACGACGACCCGCGGCCCGTCCTCCACCGGCGGGCGGGCGGGGCCGACGGGAAGCCTCCATTCGACCGCGACGCGTTCCGGCGGGAGACGTTCCTTTCCGACGTGTGGATCGACCGCGTCCGCGGCCTGCTCGCGCTCAAGAAACAGCTCATCCTCCAAGGCGTGCCCGGCACCGGCAAGACGCACGTCGCCCAGAGCCTCGCCCGACTGCTCACCGGCGGCCGGCCCGAGTGCGTGCGACTCGTGCAGTTCCACCCGTCGTACAGCTACGAGGAATTCGTCGAGGGTATTAAGGTCCGCGCGGCCGAAGTGAACGGCAAGTCGGAGGTGACCTACCCCGTGGAGGACGGCGTCCTCGCGGAGTTCGCCGCGCGGGCCGCCGCCCGGCCGAGTGAACCTCACGTCCTGGTCATCGACGAGATCAACCGCGGCAACCTCCCACGCGTTTTTGGCGAACTGCTGTACCTCCTGGAATACCGCGAAAAGGAGGTGACGCTGCCGTACTCGAAGCGGGCCTTCCGACTGCCGGACAACCTCCTCGTCCTCGCCACCATGAACGCCGCCGACCGCTCGGCCGCGGCCCTCGACCACGCCCTCCGGCGGCGGTTCTCGTTCGTGGACATGCCGCCGGACGCGGCCCTCCTCGCCGGCTGGCTCGACGCCCACCCGCCGGCCGACGCGGACGAGGCGTTCGGCCCCCGGCTGGTGCGGGCGTTCGAGGAGTTGAACCGCCGGCTCTCCCGCGACCTCGGCCCGGACAAGCAGGTCGGGCACAGCTTCTTCATGGTCCCCGGCCTCGACGCCGCCAAGCTCGCCGCCGTGTGGGAGCACCACGTCCGCCCGCTGCTCCTCGACTACCTCGGCGGCCGGGCCGAGCGGCTCGGGGCGTACTCGCTCGACAAGCTCCTCACTGGCGAAGGCCGGCGGCCGGCAAGATCGTCTGTCGTGAATGAGGACCACGGCCCATGAGCTCTCGGCGCGTACTCCGGTGGTTCCGTCGGACGGCTATTTCGGTCGCCGTCTGCCTCTTGGTCCGGACCGTGTGGCTCGCCGGCGAGCGGGAGTGGGACCGCGCGGAGGGGGTGAAAGACCTCGCGGCCGCCGTGGACGAGGCGGACGCGGCCGAACCGGACTGGCGTTGGGACCAACTCAACCAGTCCGTCCGCCGGCCGAAGCCCGTCCCGAACGGCGCGGACCTGATCCCCGAGATCAAACGTCACTTGCCGACCGACTGGCACCGGCCGTTCGGGACACCGGAGTTTGACACGCAGACGGAGGGCACGCCCGCTAATCATTTGTACCCGCCCGAGGCGTTGGCCGTCGTCCGCCGGCAACTTACACTTGTGCCCGCCGCGGTAAATGACGCCGAGCATTTCCGTGACGTTCCGAACGGTCGCCGCGACCTCCCACTCACCGCGGACTACGTTTCAACTCTCTTGACCGACACGCAATACACCCGCGAAGTCGCCCTACTGCTCAGGTGGCACGTCGTCGCCCTCCTCCACAGGGGCGACGGCTCCCGAACTGCGGACGCGGTACTCGCATCGCTCAACGTCGCCCGCTCCCTCGGTGACGAGCCAACGCTAATCTCACAGTTGGTCCGGATCGCCTGCCGGCGGATCGCCACGCGAAACCTCGAACGGTTGCTCGCCAGCGGCAAGAGCGTGGCGGACCTATCCCAACTTCAGGTCGCGTGGGCGGCCGAGGCGGAGGAACCGCTGCTGCTGTTCGGCGTCCGCGGCGAGCGGGCCGGGATGCACGTCCTCTTCGACAACATGACAGCCGGCGTAGTCGATCTCAGTCAGATCGCCGAATGTAAACCGATGGCGGCCACGGACTTTCTCGGCCGCTATGGCTGGTGGCTGTATCGCGGACGCCTCCCGGGCGACCACGCTTGCACGTTGCGGTACTTTAACCAAGCAGTGGCCGCCGCGAAACAACCGATCCACCTCCAGACGGCCGCCATCGCTTCAATCCCCCTCCCGCCTGACGACAAGTATCACATTCTGTCTCGCAACCTGCTCCCGGCCATCGACAAGGTTTCCGACGCGCACGTCCGTTCGACCGCCGAAATGCGGTGTGCCGTCGTGGCCCTGGCTTGCGAACGCCATCGCCTCGCCTCCGGCCGCTGGCCGGTCTCACTCGCCGACATCCCGGTCAATCTCCTCGCTGCCGTCCCGCTCGACCCCTTCGACGGACAACCGCTCCGCTACCGGGTGGTGGACGATGGTGTCGTAGTCTATTCGATCGGACCGAATCGTACCGACGACGGTGGCCACCTTTCGCCGACCGACAACTTCCGCGACCCGAACGTCGATCTCGGCTTCCGGCTCTGGAGTCCGGACCAACGCGGGTTACCCCCACTGGCGAGCCCGGCTTCGCCGGCGGAAGTGGCCCCACCACCCCGGGCGACGCCGTGACACCGCACACCGGCCGCGACGACATCGTACTCGTGGAACGCCGCACGCGGGCCGTCCGCCTGCCGCGGGCAGACGCCGAGTACCTGTTCGCCCACGCCCGCCACGTCCTCGACATTGTGCCCGCGTTCGAGCCGGGCGTTTACCGCCTTACGCCCCGCGGGCTTGTCGGCTTCCTCCGCACGCCGAACGTGCGCATCACCATCCGCCCGAAGGTGCCGTGGCCGACCGTCGCCTTGCTCCTGGGTGCCGAGCAACCGCCGGCGGGTGACGCGGATGGTGCGGTCGAAACCGCCCTCCTCAATCTGCTCGCCCGGGAGGTGGCGTCGGCACTGCGTGAGGTGACACGCGGCGGACTCGTGCGGGGGTATTCGGACATCGAGCACCAGTCCGCCTTCCTCCGCGGCCGGCTCCGGACGGCCGACCAACTGCGCGACGCGGCCCGCAACCGCCGCGCGAATTTGTTCCACGTCGAAGAGTCGGTGTTCGAACTCGACACGCCCTGGAACGCGGTCCCGCGGTCCGTGGCGGCCGACCTCGCCGCCACGCCGGGGCTCGATCCCGCAGTTCGCACTGACCTGAGCTCCGCACTCGCGCCATTGCTCGATCTGCCCGCCCGCCCGGTCACGGACGCCGACTTCGAGGCCGCGTCGCGGGAGCCGCGGGCCGCGACCTACAGGCCACTCCTCGAACTTTGCCGGCTCGTCGCCGACTGCCAGCGGGCCGCCGGCTTTGGGGTGGGACACGGCTTCCTCCTCGACCTCGGGCGGGCGTTCGAGCGATACGTCGCGGGTGGTCTGAAAAAATTCGTATCGACACTGCCCGGGTTGGCCGTGGACGTGCACCCGTGTTGGGAGGTGGCCTGGTCGGCCGGCTCGCCGCAGGTCTTCCAGCCGGACATCGTCGTGCGGTTCGACGGC
>JANPKP010000319.1:0-2083 GCA_031426095.1 Gemmataceae bacterium | reverse complement strand
ACCGGGGCCCCCGGCGCCCCCCCCCCGTGACCCGCCGGCCGCGCCCGTCTGGGGCGCCGCCCCCCCCGCCCGCCGCCCCCGCCGTTCCGCCCCGCCCGCGAGCCAGCCCCATGCGCCTCCAAAAGCCCGCCCTGCTCGCCGCCGCCTTCGTCGCCGCGTCCGTCGCCACATCTCCCGCCGACGAATTGACCACCGCCGGGAACAAGAAGACGCCCGGCAAGCTCGTCGCCGTCGATGCCAAGGGGGTGACGTTCAGCGCCAACGGCACCGAGGTCAAGGTGCCGGCGAAGGACGTTCTCGCGGTGGACCTCGGCAACAAGGTCGTCTCAACCCCCGGGGCGAAGTACGACGAGGTCGAACTGACCGACGGGTCGGCCGTCCGTTGTGCCCGTGTACTCATCAAAGGGAAGACGTTCGATCCCACCCCGCTGCCCGGCCCGGCCGGCGTGGTGACCCCGACGTTCGAGGTGCCGCTGACCGCGGTTTTCAGCCTACTCCGCGGAGCGGACGAGGCCCGCAGCCGGGACGAGTGGAAGAAGATGCTCGCCGGCCGTGGCAAGCGTGACCTCTACGTGATCCGCCAGGCGGACGGGCTCAACTTCCTGCCCGGCACACTGATCGAGGGGAACGAAGCCGGCGACGCCGTCGTCTTCGAACGAGAGGACGGCCAGCGGTCGAACCTGCGGCTCTCACGTGCGAGTGGCGGGCTCGTGTTCAACCAGCCGCCGCAGGCGGTCCTGCCGCCGACGCTTTGTAAAGTCGTCGACGTGTTCGGCAACACGCTGTTCGCGCAGTCGGTCGAGTTGGCCGGGGCGGGGATGAAAGTCAAGACGGTGGCCGGGGCCACGGTGACATACCCCTCGCTTCAGGGGGTCGCCAAGCTCGACTACGCCCAGGGGAACATCACGTACCTGTCCGACCTCGAACCCGAGGTCACAGCCCCCGAGTCCGATCCCTTGGAGCCGAGGTACACCTGGCGGCGCGACAAGAATCAATTGAGCGAGCCGCTGCGGCTCGACGGGGCGACCTTTGCCAAAGGCCTCTGGGTGTACGCGGACACGACCCTGACGTTTCCCATCGGGGACGATTTCCGGGAGTTCAAAGCGGTGGTCGGCACCGACGAGTCGATCACGAACGGCTCCACACAGGTCCGGCTCACGGTCGAGGCCGACGGCCGGGTGGTGTACGCCGGCACGTTCAAGCGGACGGACAAGCCGAAGGCGTTGAACCTCGACGTGAAGGGCGTGAAGCAACTCAAGCTGACGGTCGAGGCCGACGTGCCGTACAACGGCAACCAACTCGTTCTCGCCGAAGCCCGCGTTCAAAAATGACCGGCCGCTCGTCTACACTCGTGGCCCGCGTGAACACCCTGGAAGTCGCCATGCCGTCCGCCGCGTCCCGCCTCACATACTCCGTCCGCCGCCGGGCCGCCCTCGGCTTGCTCCTCGCGTTCGGCCTGCTCGCCGGCTTCGGCCCGACCGCGTCGGCCGACCCGGAGGTCGAGAAGAGCGTCAAGGACGAGGAGGCTGCGACGGTCGCTGTGTGCAAGAAGGTCGAGCCGGCCGTCGTGGCCGTCTGCATGTACGGCGGTCAGGGGGTCGGTTCGGGCGTCCTCATCGACCCAGAGGGGTACGCGCTGACCAACTTCCACGTCGTCCAGCCGACCGGCCCGGTCATGCAGTGCGGGCTCGCCGACGGCGTCCTCTACGACGCCGTCCTCGTCGGGATCGACAAGGTCGGGGACGTGGCCCTCGTCAAGCTCCTCCCCAAGAAAGCGGGTACGCCGTTCCCGTTCGTCAAGCTCGGGGACAGCGACGCGGTGCGGGCAGGCGACTGGTCGCTGGCGATGGGCAACCCGTTCTCGCTCGCGATGGACTTCACGCCCACGGTCACCTACGGCGTCGTCAGCGGCGTCAACCGCTACCAGCCGCCCGAGGGCAAGGGGTTGTTGGAGTACACCGACTGCATCCAGATCGAAACGTCGATCAACCCGGGCAACTCGGGCGGCCCGCTGTTCGACATGAAAGGCGAACTGATCGGCATCAACGGCCGCGGGTCGTTCGAGAAGCGCGGGCGCGTGAAC
>JANPKP010000318.1:0-14962 GCA_031426095.1 Gemmataceae bacterium | reverse complement strand
CTCGGCGTGGGTTCCACTCTGGCGAAGACTCGGGGGACTCACGCCCCCCGCTCGCCCGGTTGCTGAATCTGCACTTTGCGGGCGACGATCCGGTCGGGTGCCCAGCGGGCGAGCTTCATCAGCAGCGACATCTGCCACGGGAAGTTGAACACGGCGGGCCGGCGGGCGAGGGCCTTCAGGATGCGGCGGGCGGCCTCGTCGGCGTCCATCACGAACGGCATCGCCGGGTTCTTCGCGGTCATCGGCGTCCGCACGAAACCGGGGCAGACGGCGGTGACGGCCACGCCCTTCGCCCGGAGTTCGATGCGGAGCCCTTCGAGGTAGGCGTTCACCGCCGCCTTGCTGGCCGAGTACGCGGCCGACCCGGGCAAGCCCTTGTACGCGGCCATGCTGGACATGCCGACGAGGTGGCCGCGGCCCCGGGCGAGCATCCCGGGCAACACCGCCTCGACGGCGTAGACCACGCCGAGGAAGTTGACCCGCATCGTGGCCTCGACGAGCGGGACGTTCATCTCGGCGGCCCCGGTCGGGTGGCCGACGCCGGCGTTCGCGACGAGCAGGTCGGTGGGGCCGTGAACGGTTTCGAGTTCGCGGATCGCGGCGAGCGTCGATTCGCGGTCGGCCACGTCCGCGGTGCGGGCCTCGATGGAGCCGCCGGCCGTACGGACTTCGCGGACGAGGTCGGCGAGGAGTTCGGTTCGCCGGGCCGTCACCCCGACCCGCGCACCCCGCGCGGCGAGTGCGACCGCCAGGGCCCGCCCGATCCCGCTCGACGCCCCGGTGACCACGGCCGTCCGGCCCGCGAAACTCATCCCCGTCCCCTCCGGCGGTGCGACCGGCACGGGTCCGCGGCCGATTCGCCCGAAAGTCGGCGGCGTTCGCCCCGGTCCGGCCCGCCCGTCGGGAATACTATTGTTTGCGGTCCGAGCGACGACCGCGCTCGCCGCACGACACGGACGCCCCCGGGTGAAGCCCATGACCCCCGCACGACGCCTCCCGCTCCTCGCGCTCGCCGTTCTGGCGACGGGTCTGGTCCCCCCACGGGCCGCCTTCGGGCAGGTGAAGTACCCGCCGCGTGCGGAAACCCTCGACGTTCAGATCCGCTACCGCATCCGGGCCGAGCGCGACGAGCGGGTGCGGCAGTTCCGCGTCCTGGCCGCACACCTCAAGGGGCTCGGCTTCGTCGCCCCGCCGCGGGAGGACGAGGACCTCGACGTGCTCGACCCGACGGCCGAGCGGTTCGTGGGAACGATCCCGTCCGCCGGCGTCCTGAGTGCCCTCGACGACCCGCGGGTGCAGACCATCCTCTTCGCCCCGAAGGGGTACGCCTACCCGGACGACCCGGAGAAGCCGGTGCCCGTCCGCGTCGCGCTCGCCACCGGGTTCCTGCCGTCCGACCAGCGGAAGTTTCACCGGCAGGCGGTGGCGCAGCTCGACCGGCTCGGGTTCCGCGAGGCGCTCGGGTACGACCACCGCGGCTTCACCCTGGCCCGCGGGTCGCTCCCGGCCGGGAACGTGGCGCGGCTGCTGAAGGACCTCCGCCGCGAGCCGGCCGGGTGGTTCCTCCCCGAGGGCGTCGCCGAAGCGCCGCCGGCCCCGCTCCGCGACGTGCTGCCCGTCCGCTGGGTCGAGGTTCTGCCCGAGGCCGAGTTCGCCCCGCTCGCGGAGCCGGCCGTGCCGGCGAGCTTTGCCCGCTTCGCCCCCGTCCTGCGGGCGGTGATGGCCGACGAGGCGGCCCGCGGGAAGCCGATCCGCGTCGAGGCGGTCATGGACCGCCCGGCCGAGGAACTGACGGACGACTTCCGGACCCGGTTCCGGGCGCTCTTCCTCGGGGCGGCGGTCGAGGGGGCGGTCGGCACCACGCTCGCCCTGTCGTTCCCGAAGGCGGCCGACCTCGACCGCTTCGCGTTCGAGCCGGGCGTGACGTCGATCCGCCTCCCGCGGGCGGCGACGGAAACGGTCGGCACCGCGGCGGCGAAGGACGCCTCGGTCCCCGCCGCCCTCGCCGCGACGCGCCTCGACCGCCTGCACGCCCTCGGCCACC
This sequence comes from Gemmataceae bacterium, assembly GCA_031426095.1. Taxonomy (GTDB): domain Bacteria; phylum Planctomycetota; class Planctomycetia; order Gemmatales; family Gemmataceae; genus JANPKP01. The sequence continues at coordinate 12,918 of JANPKP010000318.1, read as the reverse complement.
GGGGGAAGGGCGTCCGCGTCGTCGTGATCGGCTCCGGCTTCCCGGGCGTCGAGGGGCTGGTCGGGAGCGAACTCCCGAAGGGCACCCGCGTGATCGACCTCACGGCCGAACTGACGCCGGCGATCCGGCCGGCCCCGCTCGACCCGGCCGCCCCCCTCGGGGCCACGGCCGCCGCCCGGGCCGCCGCCGCCGCCGCCCCGGACGCCGAGTTGGTGCTGGTGCGGGTCTCCCGGGACGCCCACTTCCAGCCGGCCGCCGTGGCCCGGTTCGTGACCGGCGACGGCCGGTACACGGAGGCCATGCAGTCGCGGCTGGCCGAGTTCTCGTTGAGGAGCGAGGACGCCACCCGGCTCAAGGCCGCGGCGACGGACGAGTACCTGCGGGCGTTCCGCGACCTGAGCGACGAGGACGCCCCCCGCCAGCGGCGGGAGCGGGCCCGCAAGGGGCTCCAGGACCTGCTCGACGAGGAGCGGGCCGTCGCCGGGGCGGTCGAACGCTTCACCGCCCTCCAGGCCGCGTTGAAGTCGCTGGCCGGCGGGACGACGGTGGTGGTCAACACCCTCGTGTGGGAGTCGGGTTACCCCGTGGACGGGCTGAGCGAGCTGGCCCAGGCGATCAACCTCCGGTACGCCGGCGACGCCATCGCCCCCATCCCGACGCGGTCGGCTACACGCCGGGCGGCCCCGAACGCCCCGCTCTGGGTGCAGGCGGCGAGCCGTTCGGCCGGGGCCGCGTGGGGCGGGCCGTACCACGACGCCGACGCCGACGCGGTGATGGAGTTCGCCCCGGCGTCCGTGGGGCTGCCGGCCGGGACGTGGACGCGGGAGTTGAACTTCCTCGGGCTGCGTGGGGCGGACGGGACGACGCCCCAAAACCTTCCCGCCGGCGTCCGCCTGCGGCTCGCGGTGCAGTGGCGGGAGCCGCACAACCCCGACGCGACGATCGGCCCGGACGCCGTCTTCCCGCTGAACCTCCGCGTCCTCCGCCAGCTCGACCCCGAAGGCACGAGGCGGGCGACCGACGAGTTCGACGAGGTGGCCCGCTCGGCCGGCGTCCCCGTGCGGTTGCGGACGGAGCCGACCTACGGGATTTACGAGCAGACGGTTGAGGTCGTGCTGCCGGCAGACGGTCGGTACGCCGTGCGTGTCGAGGGCGGGACGGGGTACGAGTCGCCGCTGCCGGCGCTCCGCCAGCAGATCGAGGTCCGGCCCCGGTTGATCGCGGAGTTCGTGAACGCAACCCCCGACAAGGGCCGGCCGCTGTTCACGACGTTCACCCCGCCCACCGCCGGCGTCGGCGTCCCCGGCGATGCCAAGTCGGCCCTGACGGTCGATGCCGCCCGCCCGCCCGGTGACACGGGCCCGCGGCTCTTTGGCGGCGGCCCCGGCGTGGCGCTCCTGGCGAAGCCCGACCTGTACGCACCCGGTGCGGTCCCGGCCGGCGACGGGACGGCGGAAGGCCCCGGCGTCGCGGCCGGGTTCGTCGCCGGGCTGTCGGCGACGCTCATCGAGTCGGGGGCACCGTCCGTCGACATCCTGCGGTCGCTCGCGGTCGCCCCGGGCGGGCTCGCGATCGTTCCGGACACCTGGCTCAAGTACGTCCGCCCACTCCCGTCCCGCCCGCGGAGCCCCTGACCGGTGCCCCCGCCCGCTTGACCCGGGCGGGGAGGGCCGCCAGAATGCGGTGATGACAGCACACGGCACGACCTGGAACGCGGACGGGCGACCGAAACTCCGTTCGGACCTGGCCGTCGAGCGGGACGGAAAGCAGTTCGTCCTGCACGACCCCCACCGCGTCGGCCGGCCCGTCGGGCTTTCGGCCGCGGGGTTCGAACTCGCCGCCCGTTACTTCGACGGCGACCGCACCCTCGGCCAAATCCACGGCGAACTCGACGCCGAAGTCTCGCTCACCACGCTCGCCGACCTCGCCCGCGGGTTGGACGAGGCGTTGCTCCTCGACAGCCCGCGGTTCCACGACCGGCTCACAACTCCCGTCCGCCCGCCGTCGTGCATCGGTTGCTACGACGCCGACCCGGACGAGCTACGGGCCCAACTCGCCGTGTTGTTCACGTCCCCCGGCGGCCCGGGAATGCCCGCGGCGGGGCGGCCGGTGCCGTCCGACGGCGGACGCCTCCGGGCCGTGCTGCTCCCGCACATGGACTACGCCCGCGGCAACGTCTGCTACGGGTGGGGGTTCAAGGAACTGGTCGAGCGGGCCGACGCCACCGTGTTCGTGATCGTCGCCACCTCGCACTACTCGGCCCACCGCTTCACCCTCACGCGGCAGCACTTCGAAACGCCTCTGGGGGTAGTCGAGACGGACCGCAGCTACGTCGATGCCATCGCCGATGCCTACGGCGACGGGCTTTTCGACGACCCGTTCGCCCACGCCCCGGAACACTCGATCGAGCTCGAAGTCGTCCTCCTCCAGTACCTCTACGAAGGTCGCCGACCGATCCGCATCGTGCCGCTCCTCGTGGGCTCCTTCGGCGACTGCGTGGAGGCCGGCACCCCGCCGCGTGAGGCAGCCGACGTGCGGCGGATGATCGAAGCCCTCCGTAACGCGGAGGCGGCCTCCGCCGAGAAAGTGTGTTACCTCATCAGCGGCGACCTCGCCCACGTCGGCCCGAAGTTCGGCGACCGCCAGCCGGTGGCCGCCCCGTTCCTGAAGGCCAGTCGGGCCAAAGACGAAGCACTCCTCGCCCGAGCGGCCGCCGCCGACCCCGACGGCTACTTCGCCGCCATCGCCGCCGAGGGGGACGCCCGCCGCATCTGCGGTCTACCGCCCACCTACCTGACCCTCCAAACCATCCGCCCCCGCTCCGGGCGGGTTCTCAACTACCAGCAGTACGTCCACCCGCGTGGCCACGAAAGCGTGAGCTTCGCCAGCATGGCGTTCGAGGGGTAATCGAGGGCGACTCCGCGCCGGCCGGCTTCGCCCCCGGAAACCGTTCGCCGGGCGGAAAGACTCTTGAAAGTCGCGGCCGGGCTCCCATAATTCCTTGGACACGCCGGAGTGGCGGAATTGGCAGACGCGCCAGGTTGAGGGCCTGGTCCCTGTCATGGGGGTGCAGGTTCAAGTCCTGTCTCCGGCACTGCAAGAGGGGCAAGGGTTTGCGGCGAAAGCCCGGCCCTTGCCCCTTTGCTTTCCCCGACCCCCTGGTAACAATCTGGTAACACCGCCCCGGTGACATTGCGGAGACGTTGCCCCCGAGGTGACGACGATGGCCGCGCTCCAGGACCGCAACGGCAGCTTCCGACTCCTCTTCCGCTACGACGGCAAACAGCACACCTTCACCATCGGCGAAGTGTCCCGGCCCGAGGCCGAGGCGAAAGCCGCCCAGGCCGAGTATCTGCTCATGCGCCTCAAGCAGCGGCTCGTCACGCTGCCGCCGGGCACCGACGTCGTCGCCTTCCTCAAGCACGACGGGAAGCCACCGGAACCGGCCCCCATGCTCCCCGAGTCGCCCCGCCGGGCCGTTACCATTTCGGCCCTCAAGGACCGATATTTGGTAACGCACGGCAACGGCACGCTGGAAGCCAACTCGCTCGCCACCTGCGACCTCCACCTGTCGCACGCCGCCCGCGTCCTCGGCGGCGGCCTGCCGCTGGCCGACCTGACCCTGGCCCGGATGCAGGAGTACGTCTCGAAGCGGGCGGCGGCGGGGGTGGCCCCGGTGACCGTCCGCAAGGAGGTGGCGACGCTGCGGGCGGCGTGGAACTGGGGCGGGCCGATGGGGCTGACGCAAGGGGCCTTCCCGTCGCGGGGCCTCCGCTACCCCAAGACGGACGAGAAGCCGCCGTTCATGACGCTGGCCGAGGTCGGGCGGCGGGTCGCCGCCGGGGCGGACGGGAAGGCCGTCTGGGAGTGCCTGTACCTGACCGCCGACGAGGTGGCCGAGCTGCTCGCCCACGTCCGGGGGCGGGCGGCCCACCCGTGGCTCTACCCGCTCTTCGCCTTCGCCGCCCACACGGGGGCCCGCCGGAGCGAGATCATGCGGGCGACGGCCGACGACGTGGACCTGGACGCCGGGGTGGTGACGGTCCGGGAGAAGAAGCGGAGCCGCGGGCAGCGGACGACCCGCCGGGTGCCGCTCACGCCGTTCCTGAAGGGAATCCTGACCGACTGGCTGCGCGGCCACCCGGGCGGCCCGCTGTTCGGGCACGCCGGGGCCGTGGCCCGCAGCAAGAAGCGCAGCCCCACCACCGGGCACCTCGGGGAGAAGACCCGGGCGGGGACGCTCAAGGGCAGGGCGGGGGCCGTGACCGCCCGGGAGCAGCCGGCCCGCGCCCCGCTCACCCGGACGGAAATCCACGACCACTTCCGCCGCGTGTTGAAGAACACGAAGTGGGAGAACGTCCGGGGGCTGCACACCCTCCGGCACTCGTTCGTGAGCGCGTGCGCGACCCGCGGGATCGACCAGCGGCTGGTCATGGAGTGGGCCGGCCACATGGACGAGGAGACATCCCGCCGCTACCGCCACCTGTACCCGTCGGCCCAGAGCGACGCCATCGGCCGGGTGTTCGGCTAGCGTGAATTGAGCGGCAGCAACCCCTCCCGCTGGTACCGCAACAGTTCGCCGTGGCTGACGACCCAGGCCGGGAACGCCCCCCGGCCCGACTTCCGCTTCGCGGCCCGCACCCGCCCGTGCCGGCACCACTCGCGGACGGTGAACTCCGCCTTCACGACCAGCTTGGCCACCTCGTCGGTTGTGTACCAGTCCTTGACCGCCTGCCGGCCGAGCAGCGCGGCCAGGAGCTGCTCGATCCGGTCGAGCTGCTCGCCGAAGGTCACGCCCGCGTCTACCACGACACACCTCCGTTTCAGATTTCGGGTTCCGGTCCGCACTTCTCCTTGCCGTACCCCACGGCCTTCGCCGCCCCGGGCAGCTTCGCCAGCTCCGCCATGTCCCGGTACAGCTCGGCGTGGATGGCCTCCGCCTGCCGGAGGAACTCACCCACCTCGGACCGGACGGCGGGCGGCACGTCGTGGTATTCCAGCGTCAATCGAATCCCCTGGTTCAACTCGTCCAGGCGGAGGAAGGTCAGCGCCCGGCGGTGGTCCATCTCCTCCCGGTGCCGGTCGTGGTTGTCGTTGGCCGGCCGCCCCCACCACTTCTTCCCCATCGCGCCCTCCTCAGTTGACGGACGGGGTGAGCCGCCGATACCCCGTCGGCCGGGTGCAGGCCACCGCGGCGACGGCGGCGGTCAGGATCGGGCCGCGTAACGCCTGCTGCACCAGGGGCACGTCGGAGGGCGGCAGGTGGCGGAAGAAGGTGCCCATGATCTCCGCCACGGCCTCGGCCGCGAACTGCTCCGCGATCAGGTGATCGACGTCGATGCTCACGGCTGCACCTCCTTCACCCGCCGCCCGACCTCCGCCCGCATGCCCTTGAGCACGTCGAAGGCGTGCTTCGGGGTGAACCGCGACAGCGGCATGGTGGCGTGCAGGCCGAGCGTGGGGGCCTGCCAGCTCCCGTCATCCATCCAGCCACACCGCTCGCCCTCGACGGTCGCCGGCCGCTCCATGACCCGCCGAACCGCCGCCGGGGGCAGGCGGTAATCCGGCAAGACCATGAGTTCGACCGCCTCCGGGTTGCGGTAGATGACCCCGCACGACCCGCCGGCGTCCGCGTCGTCGCCGAGCCAGCCGAAGTAACTGACGTACTCCGGGGTCATGTCGGGCGTGGAGAACAGGATGCGGCTGCCGTCCTGCAGCGCGGCCACGCGGTTGACGAACTCGCCCCGCGGGTCGGCGGCCGGCTCGGTCGGCCTGACCGCCGAGGCCTCGGCGAACTTGCCCGCGAGAGGCGGGAGTGAACCCTTGTGACGGGTGTAGTACCAGCCCAGGGCGGACAGGATCGCCAGGCCGACGGCCAACTGAGTCTTCTTCCTCACGGCTGGTGCTCCTTGGGGGTCGTCCGCCGGAACCACTCCAGTTGCGCCCGGTGCAACTCCTCCTCCCGCCGCTTGGCCTCGGCCTCCGCCTCCTCGGCCTTGCGCTGCTGCTTCCCGTCCTCGCTCGCGCGGGCGACGTCGCACGCGGCGTTCCAGCACAGGCAGTAGGCGTAGCTCAGCAGCAGGCCGCCGCCGAGGACGGTGACGAGCGATTCGAGGTTGTCGAACTTCTTGGCCTTGCTGAAGACCGTGAGGCCGATGAACGCGACGACGTTGAACGCGATGTACAGGAAGTCTGCCATCGAAAGCCCTCCTCAGTTGGGTGGAAGGAGCCGGTCGCCCTTGTTCCGCGCCTGGTGGACCAGGAACAGGAAGAAGGTCACGACGACGGCGAACACGCCCGCGTCACACATAAAAGACTCCAAGTGAGAAAGCGGGGCGTCCGTGCCCCCGGGTGGGTCAGCCGCCGAAGAACTTGCGGAACAGGCCGGAAGCCGCCCGCCCGCCGACCTGCTTGGCGGCCGGGTGGGCGTTGAGGAACGACGAGATCTTGTAGGTCCAGAAGCCCGCGACGATCAGGAACAGCACGACGCCGCCTTCCATCGAATTCTCCTCGGGTGAGGGGGGTACGAATCAGCTCCCGAACCAACGCTTGAGGGCGTACTTCGCCGCCCAGTTGGCCGCGCCGCCCGCGACCTGCCGGCCGGCGGACGGGCCCTTGGGTTCCGGCGGCGGGGCGTCCGAGCCGCCGAACCACTTGACCGCCAACAGGATCACGCACACGATCACGATAAAGTCTTGCACGGCCTCGCTCCTGACTGGGGTGAAGGGGTCGTTACTCGCCCGGCTCCAGACCGGGCTGCTGGTGCTTCTCGCGGTCCACCTCCTGCGGGGTCAGCACCCCCGGCATGCCCAGCTCGTGCATGGGCTTGGCGCTGTCCGGGAAGGCGGGCAGGACGTTCACCGAGAGTTCGTTGGCCGTCTGCCGGACCATCGCCCCGGCGGTGAACGCCACGCTCGCCACGCCCTCCTTGGCGTTCTCCTTCGCGGCCTTCAGGACCGCGTTCATGCCCGCGATCAACCGGTTCTTCATGGCTGCTCCTGCCGGCGTTCGGCGTAGTACCCCGCGTCCAACTCCGCGTCCCGCTGGTCGTCGATGACCGCCTGATCGCGGGACTCGAGCACCGCGTGGTTGATAAAGAGGCAACCGCCGCCCACCAGGAAGTAGAGGCCCAGGGCGGGGCTCAGTGGGGCGAGCAGCCCGCCGAGGACCGCCGCCAGGAGCGGCTCGCCGACCCGCAGCCCGAACCGGGGGGGGAAGTAGGCGGGGTCGCCGATGAAGTAGCGGTGCGTCACCTCCCCACGCCCCCGCCGCCGGGCCCGCCCGATCGTGTGGACGAGGAGACACAGGAGGTAAAAGCCGACGAAGGCGGGCGTGATCCCCAGCGGGTCGGGCAGGCGGGAGAGGCCGACGAACAGCGGGACGTAGGGCACGGCCAACGCGGCCGCCATCCCGCCGAGGTATCGGCCCCCCGGCGAGCCCCTCTCCCGGAACATCGCCTCCAGCGGCTTGGCGTGCACCGCGGAGGCGTACAGCAGGACGTTGACGACGGTCCGCGTGTGGTCGAAGGACCGCGGCTCTCTCCCCTCCTCCTCGCCCATGCTCGTCTCCATATCGTGCGGTCGGGTGGTGCGTGTATAATCCCCGCGCCGCGTGGAAAGTCCAGGCGTTGACATGTCAGTGAGTCGAGAATGTAGGGGAAAGAGCCGTGTGTAATTTCACCGGCTGGGAAGCGCCGTTATTTCACAGGTGGGGAATGTAGATTCTACCTTCGCTGGTCGAACGTGACCTTCGTGTACGGCTTGCCGTTGCTGAACGTCTTCCCCCCGTAATAGATGATGCAGTCCACGAGGTAGTGATTCTCCTTCGCCCCCTTCCTGAGTCGGCCGAACGTACTGGCCGGGACGTTCGGGTGGAGCTGCATGCTGTAGCTGTGCGTGCCCGTGCGGGCGGACCCGAGCAGGTGGTCGACCGGGTTCCACTTCGCCGTGTCGATGGTCCCGCCGCCGACCGCCTGGAAGCGCTGGCCGCACGTTTTCACGGCGAAATCGACCGTCGCTGGCTCCGCGTTCGCGCAAAAAATTTTCAACCCGAGGCAGCCGAGCCAGGCGTCCACCATGTGCTGGGCCTTCTGCCCGCCGAGCGAGTCGTACAGGACGGGGATGTTCTGGGTGATGTTGACGTTGATGAGCTTCGACTCCCGAGCCACCGTCTGGACCGCCTTGTCTTCCTCACTGGCGGTGAATTGACATTCGTCCGCCCACACCACCACGGGGACGGACGCGGCGGTCATTTTCCGGCGTAACACCGCCCGCTGTACGGCCAGCTTCCAGGCCTGGAGGGTGAGCTGGCCGGCCTCGCGGAACTGCAAGTACGGGGTCGCCACGACCAGCACGGCCCCGCCCATCAGGTCGTCCGGGCTCACCGTGGTGCCGCCGCACAGCAGCTCCCCGCACTCGGTCGCCACCAGGCGGAAGAAGGTGTTCGACAGGCACGATTGGACGATGGTGCGGGTCTTCTCGGCCAGCCCCGCCCACTCCTCCAGCCAGTCGGTCACGAGCCGCAGCCGCCGCTGGGCGTCGGGCTTCCCCCTCGCCCGCCGGTCCGCCCGCAGCACGCACCGCGCGCAGAAGGACTTCAGCCACGCCGGGTCGTGGAAGTCGGCCGCCGCCCGGGGGAGCGAGTTCACCAGGCGGTAGAGGTCGCGGAGGGAGGCCGTGCCCCTGGCCAGCACGGCGAGCGAGAGCTGCATGAGCGTCGCGCGGTCGCAACTCGTCTGCCAGTAGCCGTCGTCGCCCGTGCCGCCGGCGGACTGGCGGGCGGCCAGCCGGACCAGCGTGTTGATGTAGGCGGCGACCGCCTCCACCGGCACGCCCTGGGACAGCTCGTAGCCGACCGGGTCGAAGCGGTGGGGGTGGCCGGGGCCGAACAGGATCACCTTGCGGCCCATGTCCGAACACATCTTGACCACGGCCGGGCCGTCCGAGATTTTGGCCGGGATCACCAGCATGCCGTAGCCCTTGGCCAGCAGGGCCTTCTGCAGGGCCCGGCCGGGGCCGCTCGTTTTTCCGCTGCCCGTTTCCCCGAGCAGGATGCAACCCGTGTACATATCATGGGTTGTGATTTTATCTGGGCCGTCCCCCCAGCGGATCAGGAACTCGCCGGGGTCGCGGCCGAGGACGTAGGCCAGGAACCAACTCCATATCGCTCGCATGGTGCCTCCAACGAAAAGGCCGGCGGGGTGAGCCGCCGGCGTAAAGAAGGGTTTCGGGTCGGGGGTCACGGCTGCGGGCGAAAATGCTGCTTGAAGTACTCGCTGAGCGCGGCCGGCGGCTGCCCCCCGTCCTTGATCCAGTCGAGGGATTTCGGGAGGTGCTTGCCGACCTGCCGGAGCACCTCCAGCTTGTCGAGGGGGGCGCGGATGGTGATGCCGAACCCGACGTCGATCTCCACGTACTCCGGCGGCGGCGTCTTCCTGCCGTGGCGGACCACCAGGTCCGTGATCTGCGACCGGGTGAGGGTGTGGGCGGTGGCGAGCAGTTCCCGCTGGACGTCCGGCGGGAGGGCGGACAGTTGGTAGGCGTTGGACGTGGGGAGGGTGCCGTCGAACACCCGGTCCCGGAGTTCGGGGAGGAGCCGGGCGTCGATCTTGCACGCCTTGCAGACCTCGGAGTGGGCGATGCCGAGCTTCTGAGCCACCTCGATCTGGCTGAGGCCGTCCTTGACGACGAACGAGACGATGATCTCGTGCCGCTCGCGGGCCGTCCACCCGCTCCGCTTCTCGTTCTCGGTGAACGTCAGGGCCTTCTCGGCGGCCTCCGACAGGTCGCCGAGGACGACCTTCGCGTCCACCTCCTCCTCGCCGAGGTAGCGGAGGGCGGCGATCCGGGTGGCCCCGGCGACGATCCGGTAGGTGCCGTTGCCCATGTCCCGCAGGATCGGGGGGCAGAGCAGCCCCTTCTCGCGGATCGAGTCGACCATCTCCTCGATGACGGCGAGCGGCCGGCGGCGGTCGAGGAGCGGGCTCTCGGTGATGCTCGCCAGGCGGACGCGCCGGGCGACGGTGGCGTACCCCTTGAGCCGGTTCGGCTCCGGGTCCGGGGCGGCGGTGGCGACGGCGGTCGACATGCGATTCCTCCAGGGCAGGCGCGTGGGGGTGCTTCGCCGCTCGCGGTGAGCGGCTCGGGGTGGTGAAAATAAAGGCGGGGTTTGCTAGGCCGACTGGTCGTCGTCTGGGAGCAGTGGAGCGCCGTCGTCCGCGAGGCGGGCTAACTGGTCGGGGTCGGGGCGCGGAAGTGCGTCGTCGGGGGGCACAGGACTCCTTTCACCCAACCTCTCCGACCTGCCGTAGGCGTGCGGCCGAGGGGGGCGGGGTTTTTCTGGGAACTCGTCGCGTGGCCGGCGGGTGCAGTACCGCCGGTTCTAACGCGATCGGGGTGTATTGCGAAAGACGGCCCAAAGCGGGGTCAGCAATAATCGGGGAATCGCGACGCGAGGCGCTTTGATCTGCGGGCCAGACGGATCACGACGGAAAAAAATTCTTGCGATTCGCCGGGGGGTCGGATACGATTTTTGTTGACCCCTGTTCAACCGGCTGAGGGCTGTCGGACAAGCCGCTACTGTCTGAAAGTGCGGCAGATGCAGCCGGGAGTGGGGTCAGCAAAAATAGAGTGACCAGCCGATGGCATCGCCACAACTTCCCAAACAGCCTGACGATTACTTCGATCACGGGGAAGCGACGATTCTCGAAATGTACCTCGCCGGGAAGACGGAAGCGGAGATCGTCGGCGAGCTTCTGGGGCACAATAACACTGCCGAGAATGACATTTTCGAGACTGACTTCGATATTCCTTCCGAGCTTAAAGCTTTCGCTGCCCCGTCAATGATCGCCGAGTCGCCACCTTTCAATTCTGAACAGCTCATCGAGCAGATCATCGCGCAGTCACGAGCGGCGGGCGCGATCGTCCCCTACGTCGAAGGAGATGACGACGAATTTGAGTTAACTTTGGATGACATGGGTTTTCATGAGGAGCCCTCTACTGAGGACGCCGTACGCGAGGCCGTGTCCTATCTTTCAATCAAGTGGGAGCGATATCTGGGGGACTTTCCCATGCCCAAGCACCAGCGCGGGAGGCCCACAGCTCTCTCAAGGGAATCTGTCGGTTTTCTGATTCGAGCGCTGAAACAGCGGCCGTCCGCTTTCGGCTATTCCGATGACGCGCAGGACAACGTCAACCCTGACGCGGATGATGATATATTCGGCGACTTCGTGAGCGACTCTGGTCCCGCCGGTGACGGCATCGGCTGGAACGTTACAAAGCTCCTGGATTGTCTTTGGCGGTGGGGTGGAATCAAGGTGTCCGACGCCACCCTGAGACGTGTCCTGGCACGACTCAAACGTCGCTGGAACGGCCAAGGGTTTGTCAGGCTCCCCGACGGCGGGGAAGTGAGCACAAGGGTTTCATCGGAATGGCAACCGGGGGCCCCCATCGGAGCTTGCCCGACACTCATTCTCAACAAATACACGGTTACTTTAGGTAACAACGCGGTTGCTGAGATCGCGACCCAAGACGCTCATCTCACTCTCAAGAATGACATTGCTAGAGTAACTAGAACGGCCCCCTTCGCCGGAGTCTAATCGACACTTGCGCGACTTCGGATTTTGGATTAATGCTCCACCTGGTTCAACCAGCTATGGAGCGCTTATGGCCAAATCTCGTTCGCAACGCAAATCCACCACTTCCGAAGTCACCCCCGAACGAGCCGAGGAGGCCGCCCAGGCGATCCTCGCCGACGCCCGGGAACACCCGTCAACTTACGATTCGCAGATCGCCGCCCACGATGCGGCGGACCTGTTGCGCGCCGAGCCGCAGACTGAGGCGGAACGCGAAGCCCTCATGGACGAAACCGAGCGGCTCATGCGGGAGACGCCCCGCCGGCTGACCCCCGAGGAGCTGAAAACGCCTTCCACCGAAGTCGCCGTGCGTGAGGTAGTCGAATCGGTCGCAGAACACACCCGCCCGCCTGAAGCCCATCACGAACAAAACGGCCACCAGGAGCCGCACCCGGCCACCGCACGGGGCCACGACGAGCGGCACGAGAACAAGCGCCGCACCATCGACGCCCACGAAGTTGACGGGGTGCGTGTCAGCCTCCACGACCGCGGCAACCGCGACGGTCTTGCCGTCACCTTCGACATCTCCGACGCCAGCCAGAAGCCGAACGCCGACACGACGGCAGCGTTGAAAAGTAAAGGCTTCCGCTGGCTGGGCAAGGGAGCCTGGGAGAAGCGCGTTGGGAACAACCCGCCGGCCTCCCGTGACGAGGGACGGGCCGGGTACACCGAGGCGGTTGAGGCTTACAAGAAGCAACGCGGCCAGACGAACGAGCGATAAGGCTCGGCTGCTTGAGTGGACCGAGCGGCGGCAGGCAGCAAAGGCGGCCGCGAAACGCTACGGCGGCACGGCCCGGAGCATTTCAGGGAGATTGGGCGTCGAGGCTTCCTATCGCTGGTGAACCGCCACTTCACCGGCGACCCCGAAGAAGCGATGAGCTGGTTGCGGGTCAGGGCCTACGAAACCCAGGCGGAGACGTTTGCTGAGCGGGAAATGCAACGACGAATCGACAAGGGCGAGAAGGTGGTATGCGAGGAAATCCCGGTCTACAGCACCGAAGACGAAGGCCCGCAATTCTAATTTACTTGCCACTTCCCTCGATTCCTGCCATCCTCGGCTTGCTGCGGCGGCGTGGAAAGCAGACACGCGCCAGACACGGAGCCGAAAGGCGGCGGGATGCGAGCGTAACGGGTGCGATTGTCTGCGCAGACTTGACCCTGAGGGTAGCATCGAGAGCCGGTGTAGCGTCCGGCCCGCAGCACTCAAGACCCCGCAAGGGACCGCCGGGGGGGGGAGCAACGCCGCGCCGAACAACACCACTAACCCAGGGACAACCCCCACCACG
>JANPKP010000317.1:0-5140 GCA_031426095.1 Gemmataceae bacterium | reverse complement strand
GCTTGGCCGCCGCCTCGTCCATCAAGTCGATGGCCTTGTCCGGCAGGAACCGGTCGGCGATGTACCGGTTGCTTAGCACCGCCGCCGCAACCAGGGCCGCGTCCTTGATGCGGACGCCGTGGTGGACCTCGTACCGCTCCTTCAGGCCGCGGAGGATCGAGATCGTGTCCTCGACCGTCGGCTGATCGACCTGCACCGGCTGGAAGCGGCGTTCGAGGGCGGCGTCCTTCTCGATGTGCAGGCGGTACTCGTCGAGCGTGGTCGCCCCGATGCAGTGCAGCTCGCCGCGGGCGAGCATCGGCTTGAGGAGGTTGCCGGCGTCCATCGCCCCCTCGGCCTTGCCCGCCCCGACGATGGTGTGGAGCTCGTCGATGAACAGGACGACCTCGCCCTCGGACTCGGTCACTTCCTTCAGCACCGCCTTGAGCCGCTCCTCGAACTCGCCGCGGAACTTGGCCCCGGCGATGAGCGAGCCCATGTCGAGGGCCACGATCTTTTTGTTCTTCAGCCCCTCGGGCACGTCGCCGCGGATGATCCGCTGGGCCAGCCCCTCGACCACGGCCGTCTTGCCGACGCCGGGTTCGCCGATCAGCACCGGGTTGTTCTTCGTCCGCCGGCTGAGCACCTGGACGACGCGGCGGATCTCCTCGTCGCGGCCGATGACCGGGTCGAGCTTGCCGCGACCGGCGAGCTGGGTCAGGTCGCGGCCGTACTTTTCGAGAGCCTGATACGTCTCCTCCGGGTTCTGGGTCGAGACCCGCTGCCGGCCGCGCACCTCCTGCAACGCCTTGAGTAACCGGTCGCGGGTGATGCCGAACTCCTTGAACGCCGCCCCGGCCGCCCCCCTGTCGTCGGTGAGCGAGAGGAGGAGGTGCTCGACCGAGACGTAGTCGTCCTTGAGCTTCTTGGCCTCGTCCTCGGCGTTCGCCAGCAGCTTGTTGAACCGGCCCGAGGCGTACTGGTTCTCCGGTGCCCCGGACGGCCCGGTGACGCGGGGCAGCTTCTCCACGTCCCGCTGGACGCGGATGGTGAGCGCGTCAACCGACACGCCGGCTTTATTCAGGATGGCGGCGGCCAGCCCCTTCTCCTGGTCGAGCAACGCGAGCAGGACGTGCTCGGCGTCGATCTGCTGGTGGTTCATCCGGACCGCGAGTTTCTGCGACCCGGCTAGCGCCTGTTGAGCCTTCTCGGTGTACTTGTCGAGGTCCATTGGTTCTCCCGTGTGCGGTCGACCGATCGGGGCGCAGCCCGTTGCTCAATTGGAGTGTGCCGGAAGACGGACGGATTCCGTGGGCGGCATTCTTGGTACGCGAGGTGCTTGTGAGAAAGCGTCTCACCCCGCCGGGTGTCGGCCGCGCTTCGCGGCCGGCCCGCGGGTCACCCCACCGGAGTCCACCCCATGGCCGACACCACCCACACCGTCCACCACGAGGACGTCAATCCCGTCCGCAGCCGGATCAGTTGGTCGGCCATCGCCGCCGGCTCGGTCATGGCCCTGGCCCTGTACCTCCTGCTGACCCTCCTCGGCAGCGCGATCGGGCTGTCGATCAGCGACCGGACGAGCGCCGACACGCTCGGCAATTCGGCCGCGATCTGGGCCATCCTCATTACTGCCGCCTGCCTGTTCACCGGCGGGTGTCTGGCCAGCCAGCTCTCCACCGGGGAGAACAAGACCGAGGGGGCGATCTACGGCCTCATGGTGTGGGCGGTCGTGTTCGCCATGCTGGTGTGGCTGGCCGCGAGCACCGTCCGCACGGGCTTCGGGGCGATGGTCGGGATGGCGTCGGCCGGGAACGCGGCGGCACAGAACACGACCGCCGGCGACTGGACCGCTGCCGCCCAGCGGGCCGGGGTGCCGCAGGCCAAGATCGAGGAGTACCGGCAGGCGGCCCAGAACGCCCCGGCGGCCGCCCGCCAGGCGGCCGAGGATCCGGCCAACCGGCAGGCCGTGGCCGACGCCACCACCCGGGTGACGTGGTACACGTTCCTCGGCACCCTGGTGTCCATGCTCGCGGCGGCCGCCGGCGGGTACGTCGGGGCCGGCCCGACCTTACACCTGTTCCGCGTCGGGACGGTCCGCGGCGGAAATCTGGGCCACGGCCGCGGGGCACCCGCCCTGTCGTAAGCGAGATTCGCCGTCCCACCCGAGCCCCGCCCGGCACCCCCGGGCGGGGCTCGGTCGTTTCATCCTTCGACCGAGTATCTCGCACCCGCCCGCCGCAGAATGGGAACCGGACTACCCGACCGGGACGATCCCACAGGTGGCGCAAGCCCGGTGGGTGAATCCGCAGTTAACGGATAGCGGGCCACGCCGTCGATCACAATTCCCCACGCCCGAGAATCGCACGAATCGAGATTCGCACCCCCCAGACCGACGACGGCCCGGCGGCGACCCTGTCCGTCGCGGCCGCGCACCGTAAACGTCGGCCGCAACCCCACGTCCACCGGCCGGGGGTGAATGAGGCGCAAGGGAGCTAAAGCCCCGCCAACTCGGCCCGCATGTTCTCGCGGGCCCGCTCCTCGCCCTCCTGGAACGTTAGGTCGTGCCAGTACAGCCGGGGGCGGGCCAAGAACCGCTCCAGCACGGCCCGCCGCCCGCGGGCGTACTCGGCATCCGGCACCCAGGCGTATTCCTTCCGCACGTCGGCCGCGTACCGCCTGTACCGCTCCTCGGACGCTCCCAGGATGGCCAGGTCGGCGTCGAGGAGGGCGGCCGTGTCGCGGTCGCCCGGCGGGGTGTCGGCCGACAAGTGTGCGGTGAGCCGGATCATGCGGGTGACGCGGTCGAGTACGCCGGCCGGCACGCCGATCGGTCCGAGCAGGAGAACAGCGAGGTCGGCACTGCGGCTCTCGTTGTCCGTTGCCCGGGTGTCGTAGACCGCATCGTGGAACCAGATTGCGAGTTGGAGGGCGTGCGGGTCGTCGCAGAAAAGCGCGAGCCGGCCGGCGACCTTGAAGACCTCGCTCAGGTGTTCGAGGTCGTGGTAGTAGCGGCCGGCCGACGAGTAACTGGCGGCGAGCAGGTCGAACGGCGGGTAGGCGTCGGCCGGGGCGACCCCATACCGGGCCATGAGGCGTACCCAGGACTGCTGGAGCGCGTCGTGCTTCTCTGGCGAAACCATGAGCGGTGGTGGTCCGGGGCGGGTGTGGTGGTCGGGCCGCGGGGGAGCATCCTTGCCCCCGTGGTTCGGGTCGCGATATAGTTTACGTGCCGCCACCAACGTGGGCGACCACTCATAATGCGCACCCCGGGGCCTCACCTTAATGGAGTCGGCCGCCCCACACCCTCGCCGCCCCACACCGCCGCCCGGCCCCCACGTCCGGGCCCGGTGGCGTGGCGGTCGCGGGATGTTGGGGGCCGCCGCTCTCGCCCTCGCGGCCGGCGGGCTCCTGCTCCTCGCCCGGCCGTGGCATCCCTCGCCCCCTCCACCCGCCTACCGCGTCGTCGTGTCGTCCGGCGACCCGCTCGTCCGCCGGGGCGACCCGGTCACGCTCTCCGCTTTCGTGGAGCCGACCGGGCCGGATGTCGGTCCGCCGGTTGCCGCCGTACTCGTGCTGCGGTCCCTTCCCAACGGGGCGGAGGCGCGGCTACCGATGGCCGGCGACGGCTCCACGGCCTTCCACCTTACGCTCCCGGCCGCGACCGCCGACGCCGAGTATCGGGTGGAAGTCGGCCCGGCGGCGAGCGACCGCCACACCATCACGGTGGTGGACGCGGCCGGGCTCGCGGAGGGGTCGTGGGCCGAGGTCGTTCCGCCGGCGTATGCGGCGTCCGCGGTGCCGAAAAAGACCGTCCGCCCGCTCGCCGCCGTGGAAGGACTGTCCCACTCGACGGCGGTGCTGCACCTCGCGTTCACCCGCCCCCCGGCCGCCGCCTTCCTCGAATTCCGCCCCGAGCCGGGGGCCGGCCCGCCCGTCCAACTCCCGCTGTTATTCGCCCAAGACCGGGCGAACGCGACGGCGACGACCCCGCTCGATCGGGCCGGGGCGTTCCGCCTCATTACCGTGGCTGAGGCGAGCGGGCGGCGGTTCCAGACCGAAACTTCGGTCCCCGTGCGGGTCGTGCCCGACGCCCCGCCGCGACTGGTGCGGGTGACCGGCCTGCCGCGGTGGGCGACGGCGGTGCGGCCTGGCGAAGTTCTCGAGGTCGAGGTGGGGGCGGCCGACGACATCGGCGTCGGGTCGGTCGGGATCGAATGGGCGAACAGCCACGTCCCCGTGGTTCACCGCGAAGTCATTCCGCTGGTCGGGCCGGGAACGCCGCACGCCGCCGGCCGGTTCGCCTTCCGGCTCGACGGCTCGCTCGGCGAGGGGGATCGGCTGCGACTGCGGGTTCGCGTCTCCGACGGCCGGACGTTGACCGAGCCGCCGCTCGGCCCCCAGGCGAGCACGTATCCCAGCGCCGGCTGGGTCGAACTAGCCGTGTCCGCGGCGGCACCGCCTCTCGACCACCAGGCCATCGGTGGTGAGCGGGAAGCGCTGGCGAAAGTGGCCGGAGAAGCGACGGCCCGGGTCCGGCGGGCGACCGAGGAAGTCGCCATCGTGCGGGCGGAAGCGACCGGCTCGGCGACCCTCGCCACCGACCAGATCGTTCGCCTCGAAAACGCCGCGGCGGCGGCCCACGCGGCGGCAGCGGGGGGGGCCACACTCGCGGCCGACCCCGGCCTTCCGGACGAGGTTCAACCCCTGCTGGCCGACCTGCTCGACGTGGCCCGCCGGCCGCTCGCCCGTGCGGAGGAAGCGATCCGTGGGGCGGCCGCCGACACGCCTTCGTCCCGCGACGCCGCTTTGACCCGGGCGGCCGCCGACCTCGCCGACGCTACCGGCCGGCTCGCACAACTGTCCGCCCGCAACGACCGCCTCGCCCGCGACCGGCTCGACCGCCGCACGCTCGCCGCCCTTGCCGCCGAAGTCGTCGCGCTCGTCGACGCGCCGCCGGCCGACGCGGCGGTGGGGCGGAAGCGGATTCTCGACCGCCTCGCCGTCCTACCCACCGAAAGCCCGCCGATTCGGGACGCCCTGGCGACGCTGGCGGCCCGCGACGCCCACGCGCTCGGTCGGCGGGCGTCCGAACTCGTCGCCCTTCAGCGGGAACTGGCCCGGGCCGTCCGGCAGACGCGAGATGAGACGCGGACCGCCG
>JANPKP010000316.1:0-22297 GCA_031426095.1 Gemmataceae bacterium | reverse complement strand
GGTCACTCGAAGTGGAGCGGCAGCCGGACCGTGAACTCGCTCCCCTTGCCCTTACCGTCGCTGCGGACCTGCACTCTGCCGGCGTGGAGTGTCACCAATTCCTTGACCAGCGCCAGCCCGATGCCGAGCCCGCCCTCGCCCTGGACGGACTTCTCGTCGGCCTGGGTGAACAGGTCGAAGATGCGGGGCATGAGGTCGTGCGGGATGCCCTGGCCGGTGTCCTCGACGCGGGCCACCGCCTCGTCCGCCTCGGCGTGGGCCTTGACCCACACCTTGCCGCCGTCGGGCGTGTACTTGGCCGCGTTCGTGATGAGGTTCACGAACACCTGCTGGAGCCGCGGCCGCTCGGCCAGGACCCGGATCGGGGCCGGCTGGAGCAGGACTTCGAGGGTGTGCTTCCGCCGGTCGAGGAGCGGGCGGACGGTCTCGACGGCCCGCCCGATCACGTCCCGCAGGTCGACCGGGGCGGTGGTCAGGTGGAGCTTCCCCGACCCGATCCGGGTCACGTCGAGGAGGTCGTCCACCAGCCGGCGGATGCTGTCCAACTGCCGCTCGATCACCCCCACCGGGTACTCGATCTGCGGGTGGGTCGGGGCCAGCCTGCGGAGGATGTGGACGGCGTTCGACACCGGGGCGATCGGGTTCCGCAGCTCGTGCGAGAGGGTGGACAGGAAGACCTCCCGCCGCCTGCCCGCTTCCGTCAGGGCGTCGACCTGGTTCTTGAGCGTCTCCAGCTGCTCGCGGGTGTCGGTCCGGTCGCGGAACAGCTTGGCGTACCCGAGCACCCCGCCGGTCTCGTCGCGGACGGCCACGAGGAGCCCGGCGGCGTAGAACCGCGACCCGTCGGCCCGGCCCATCCAGCGGTCGTTCTCGGCCGCCCCGTTCTTGGTGGCGACCTCCAGCTCGTGCCCGGGGATGCCGTTCTTCTGGTCGCCGGGGGTGAACAGCTCGGCGAACCCCCGCCCGGCCACGTCGGCGGTGCGGAACCCGGTCACGTGTTCGGCACCGGGGCTGAGCCAAAGCAGCTTGCCGGCGGGGTCGAGGAACAGGACGCAGTGCTCCCGGGACTGTTCGACGAACAGCCGGAGCATCCGCTGGATTTCGGGCGGGGGGGCGTCGGCCATGGGCGTCTCGGCCCGCCCGGCGCTGGGGACGCCGGGGGCAAGGTGGGCAATGTCGGGAGGTCACGCCGCGGGCGGCGAGGATCGCATTAGCGTACCGCCCCGCCGCCCCGCCGCAAAGCCCATCCCCGAAAACGGCCGGCTGCTACACTAATCCATATGAGCACCACCACAATCCTCCCGCCCGTTCCCTCACCGGCCCCCATAAAGCCGCCCGCCGCGGCCGCCGACCTGTTCGCCCGCATGAGGGCGATCGTCGGCCGCGACAACGTCCTGACCGCCGCCCCCGACCTCGCCGTGTACGAGTGCGACGGGTTCACCATCGAGAAGAACAAGCCCGAGGTCGTCGTCTTCCCGACCACCACGGCCCAGATCGTCGACATCGTCAAGGCGTGCAACGAACTCGACCTGCCGTTCATCGCCCGCGGGGCCGGGACGAGCCTCGCCGGCGGGTGCGTGCCGGTCGGCGGCGGCGTCATGATCGCCCTCTCCCGCATGAAGACCATCCACGAGATCAACGTCCGCGACGGGTACGCGGTGGTCGACCCCGGGGTCGTGAACGTCTGGCTCTCGAACGCCCTGAAGCCGCTCGGCTACCACTACGCCCCGGACCCGTCGAGCCAGGGGGCCTGCACCCTCGGCGGGAACGTGGCCACGAACTCCGGCGGCCCGCACACCCTCAAGTACGGCGTCACCGTCAACCACGTCCTCGGCGTCGAACTCGTCCTGCCGGACGGCTCGGTCGTCACCACCGGCGGGCCGTGCGAGGACACCCCGGGGTACGACCTGACGGGCGTGATCGTCGGCTCCGAGGGCACGTTCGGGGTGGTGTCGAAGGTGTGGGTCCGCGTCACCCGCAACCCGGAGGCGTACCGCACCCTCCTCGGCGTGTTCGACTCGGTGGACGACGCCGTGGCCACGATCAGCGACATCATCGGGGCCGGCATCGTGCCCGGGGCGTTGGAGTTGCTCGACAAGACGTTCATCGGCTCGGTGGAGGCGGCGTACCGCCTCGGCTTCCCGCTCGACGCCGGGGACGTCCTCATCATGCAGGTGGACGGGCTGGCCGACGGGCTGCAAGAGGAGGCCGACCGGGTGGAGGCCATCGCCATCCGCAACGGGGCCCGGGAGGTGCGGAAGGCGAACACCGAGGCCGAGCGGCTGGCCCTGTGGAAGGCCCGGAAGGGGGCGTTCGGCACCGTCGGCCGGCTCGGCTACCCGAGCTACTGCACCCAGGACGGGGTGGTGCCGCGGACCAAGCTCGGCGAGATCATGCGGCACATCCAGGCGGTGAGTGCCAGGTACGGCATCGCCATCGCGAACGTCTTCCACGCCGGGGACGGGAACATCCACCCGGTGCTCCTGTTCGACGAGCGCGACCCGGCCCAGGTGAGGCTCGTGTTGGACGCCAGCCACGACATCCTCGACGAGTGCATTCGGCTCGGCGGGAGCGTGACCGGGGAGCACGGCATCGGCGTCGAGAAGCTCGACTTCATGCCCAAGCTGTTCGCCCCGGCCGACCTGGCGTTCATGGTGCGTTTGCGGACGGCGTTCAACCCCGACGGCCGGTGCAGCCCCGGCAAGATGCTGCCCACGGCCGGCGGCTGCGCCGAGCCGAGCGCCCCGATCGCCCGCACCAAGCCGGGCCGGCGGGCGGCACTGTAGAAGCGGGCGGCGGGGTGTCGGTTCCTACCAGGCTACGGGCATCGGACGGCCACGCCACACGCGACCGGACCGACGCCGAGTTCGTTGCCGCGTGCGTCGGGGCCGTGGTCGGAACGCGTATCGAGGCCGTCGTCCGCGTCTTCCGGTCAACGAGCTGGATTTCCCCGGTCCTTGCTGCCCTCCGATCCTCTTCAATCCCGCGTCCCGATCCGCGTGCCACCGCGACATCCCCGTTCATACAACGAACCCGATGGACCCACTCACGCTTTCTGTGGACGACTGCGAGCCACTCCCGATCCGCACGCCGGGCACGGCCGCCGAGGTGGCCGGGCTCGTCCGCGAGGTGGCCGCCGCGGGGGCCGGGTTCTACCCGGTCGGCGGCCGCACCACGCTCGACCTCGGACTGCCGCCCACCAAGCGGGGGTACGCGGTCGACCTCCGCGGGCTCAACAAGGTGGTCGACTACCCGGCCCGCGACATGACGATCACGGTCCAGGCCGGCGTCACCGTCGCGGAGCTGAACCGGACGCTCGCGGCCGAGAACCAGTGGCTCCCGGTGGACGTGCCGCAGCCCGAGAGGGCGACCGTCGGCGGGGCGCTGGCGGTGAACGCGAGCGGCCCCCGCCGGCTCGGGTACGGCACCCTGCGGGACTACCTGATCGGCGTAAGCTTCGTGGCCGCCGATGGGGCCGAGGTGAAGGCCGGCGGCCGGGTGGTGAAGAACGTCGCCGGGTACGACCTGATGAAGCTCCACATCGGGGCGCTCGGCACCCTCGGCGTGCTGACGCAGGTGACGCTCAAGGTGAAGCCGAAGCCCGAGGCGGCGGCGGTGGTGACGTTCGGCTGCGAGCCGGCCGCGCTCGGCGGCGTCCTCGACCTGCTCCACGCCTCGATGTCGCGGCCCGTGGTGGCGGACGTTTCGACCGCGGCCGGCGGGGCGTGGGCCGTGACGGTGGCGTTCGAGGAGAAGAAGGCAACCCTCGGCTGGCAGCTCTCCACGCTCCGGGGCGAACTCAAGGCGGCCGGGCTGACGGCGGGCCCCGAGGAGCGCGAGGGGGCGGACTTCGCACCGGCGGAGGCCCCGGCCGGGTCGCCGCTGTCGTGGAAGGCGGGCGTCCGCCCGAGCCGCGTCGCCGCGTTCCTGGCGACCGCGGCCGGCCCGAACGTCCGCCTCCACGCCCACGCGCTCAACGGAATCGTCCACGGCCACGTCGCGGCCGCCTTGACCCAGGCCGACGTATCCGCGATGGTGAACAAACTGGCAGACGCGGCCGCGGACGCCGGCGGCAACCTCACGGTCCGCCGCTGCCCGCCGGCGTGGAAGGCGGCCCTCCCCGTGTGGGGCCGGCCGACCGCCGACCGTGCCCTGATGCGGCACGTGAAGCGGACCCTCGACCCGGACGACGTGTTCAACCCCGGCCGGCTCTTCGGCGACTCGTAGCGGCCGTTGGCTTTCGCGCCACCCTCCCGACACCAACCCATCGAACATATGCCCACCGTCGATCCCGACATGGCCGACTCGGAGAAGACCGCCCTCCCGGTGCTTCCCGCGAACGTCGACCCGCACACCCGCACCGGCACCGCCGTCGCCGCCCCGCCGCACGCCCACGGCACCGGCTCTCACGGCCCGGCCATCGACTACGAGTTGCTCCTCGACTGCGTCCACTGCGGGCTCTGCACCGCGTCGTGCCCGACCTACGTCGAGACCGGGAACGAGGCCGACTCGCCCCGCGGCCGCATCTACCTCATGCGGCAGGTCATCGACGAGGTGTTGCCGCTCGACGACACCGTGAAGCAGCACCTCGACCTGTGCCTGAACTGCCGGGCGTGCGAGACGGCGTGCCCGTCGGGCGTCCAGTACGGCCGGCTCATCGAGCCGTTCCGGGCGTACATGGACGAGCGCGAACCCGGCCGGCAGGTGTCGTCGCTCAACGCCCTCCAGCGGTTCCTCCTGTTCCACGTCTTCCCGACCCGCTGGCGGAACCGGGTCGCCCTCGCCCCCGCCCGGCTCATGCAGTGGACCGGGCTCGACTGGCTCCTCCGCAAGAGCGGGGCGCTGGGCCTCCTGCCGAAGTCGCTCCGCACGATGCACGGGATGCTGCCGAAGCTCAAGCCGCACTACGGCGAACTGCCCGAGGTGCTCGAAGCCGAGGGGCCGCGGCGGGCCCGGGTCGCCCTCTTCCTCGGCTGCGTGGCCGACTCGCTCTACCCGGAGACGAACTACGCCACCGCGAAGGTGCTGCAAAAGAACGGCTGCGAGGTGTGGATTCCCCGCTCCCAGAAGTGCTGCGGGGCCCTCCACTACCACGCCGCGAAGGAGCCGGAAGCCCGCGACCTCGCGGCCGAGAACTGCCGGGCGTTCGGCGCGGACCTGCCCGACTTCGACAAGCTCGACGCGATCGTGGTGAACGCCGCCGGGTGCGGGTTCCAGTTGAAGGACTACGCCCACATGATGCACGGCACCCCGGACGCCGACGCGGCCGCCCGCCTGCAATCGAAGGTCCGCGACGTGAGCGAGTTCCTGATGGAACTCGGCCCGGTGAAGCCGACGTACCCGCTCAACCTCAAGGCCACGTACCACGACGCCTGCCACCTCCGGCACGCCCAACAAATCTTCAAACAGCCGCGGGCGCTGTTGGAGATGATCCCCGGGTTGGAGCTGGTGCCGCTGGCCGAGAGTGAGATTTGCTGCGGGGCCGCCGGCAGTTACAACCTGACCCAGCCGGCGATGGCCGAGGCGTTGGGCGACCGCAAGCGGGACAACATCAAGGCGACCGGGGCGAAGGCCGTGTTCACCGGCAACGTCGGCTGCCTGATGCAGATCACCCGCCACCTGAAGGAGGTCGACCCGGACCTGTGGGTGGCCCACCCGATCGACGCCCTGTGGGCGAGCTACAGCGGCGAAATGCCCGACGAGTTGGCGTGAGCGGCGGTCACGTCTCCACCGCCGTCGTCGTGAACCCCGCCCGCCGGCCGTCGGCGGCGGTGCCCACCACGACGAGCGAGACGTTCGCCGCCCCGAAGCGGTACACCGTCACGTCGCTCAGCAGCTCGCCGAGCGCCGCTTGCAACGCGGGGAAGCCGTCCACGTCGGCGACGCCCTCGAAGAAGTCGGCGGCCGACGACGCCTTGCCGCGGGCCTTCGCGGGGAGGCCGGCGTGGCGGCGGGCGGCGGCCGCGGTGTTCGGCCCGGCCTCCCACACGAACGGCGTCAGCGGGGCGTCGCTCTCGCTCGGGTAGAGGAGGCCCTTCGTCGCGGCCGTGAGTTTCGCCAGGAGGGGGTCGGCCGTCATTCGCGGTCCCGTTCGCGTTCGAGGACGGGAATGTATTCGCCGTCGGCCACTTTCTTCAAGGGGTCGATGACCGCCGCCGGCACCTTGTCGAAGAACGTGTAGCCGGTCAGTTCTTCGACCGCCTTCACGCTCACCCGGTACTTCCACCAGTTGTTCTTGGGCACCGTCCGGTCGTTCGGCATGACGACGGCAATGAGCCGCGTCTTGGCGTCCACCCGCTTGACGGGGTCGCCCGCCCCGGCGTCGAGGACGGCGATCACCTTCCACGTCACCTTCGGGACCGTCACCCGGCCGTTGGCGAGGGACTTCGCCGCCCCCTCGCGGCCCTCGCCGCCGACCCCGTGCGGGCCGGCGACGATGAACAGTTCCTTGCCCTTCGTTTCCACGAGGTGCCGGCCGTAGAGTTCGAGCTGGTTCCACGCCCCCGAGTTGTTCTCGTTCGACTGCGGGACGATGTTCGTCATCAGGAAAGTCGAATAGCTCATCTCCTTGTCGGCCGCCCGGTCGCCGTGCGGGCACATGTGGCCGCGGTCGAACCCGGACCCCGTGTAGTCGTTGTGCGTGACACGGTGGAAGCCGGCCGGGAGCGCGGCGTCGGTGGTGAACTTCGACTTGCGGGGGGCCTCGCCGAGGTCGGTCTTGGCGAGGTGCCAGCTCACCCAGTTGGGGGTGCCGGTGTCGTTGTTGTACGACAGGGCGAAGTGCTTCTTGAGGTCGAGGTAGTTGGTCTTCTTGTCGGGGTCGGCGGTCGCCCGGCTCGGGTTCCCGAGGGCGAGGTCGAGGTCGGCCGCGTGCCCGGCCGCCCCGGCGGCGAGGAGCAGGCCGAGGGCGAGGGCGAGGCGGGTGCGCACGGGCGGGTTCCTGACGGGGGCGCGGAGGGCGGGTTCAACCTACACGAGGCGGGCGGCGGGCGGAAGGGAATTCAGTGGGCGACGACGCACTCGCCGCAGAGGACCCGGAGGAGTTCCGTGAGGCGGTCGGGCTCGGCCGGCTTGAGGAGGACGGCCCCGACCCCGGCCCGGGAGAGGCGGTCGCGGGTGGCCGGGTCGGCCCACCCGGTGACGACCACCACCGCCGGCCGGTCGGCCGCCGGGCGGGCGTGGAGGCGGGCGATCAACCCGTGCCCGTCGAGCCCGGGGAGTGAGAGGTCGGTGACGACCACGTGGGGGTGGAAGTCGTCGGCCGCCGAGAGGGCGTCGGCCCCGTTCTGGAAGCCGCGGACGTGGAACCCGGTCATCTCCAGCATCAGCCCGAGGGAGGCGACGGTGTCGGCGTCGGGGTCGACGACCAGCACGCGGCCGCCGGCCGGCGGTGGCACGTCGTAAACGGGCGGTGCGGACATGGGCCGCTCCGGGGTGGTAGGCGAGGCACTCCCCATCGTGACAGAGCGGCCCGCCGGGTGCAACGCACGAACGTTGAAATCGGGGTGTCTCTTTCGAGAGGGCTCGGCCGTCCGGCTCGTGGGGTGGGACTGGGCGGACCGCGGAGGCGTGTCACGTCCCGGCTCATCGGAGCACTTTCCACACCGGGTCGGTGCGGCGGCCGTCGGACGATTTCGGTACACTGGCCCGCATCATCAACCGCACGGAGAACCGGCCGGTGAAACTCCATGGCATCATCCCGCCCGTGGTCACGCCGATGACGGCCGACCAGGAGATCGACCTCGGCGGCCTCCGGCGGGTCATCGACTTCCAACTCGCCCACCGCGTCCACGGCGTCTTCGTCCTCGGCACCACCGGGGAGTTTTACGCGCTCGACGAGGTCGAGAAGCAGGCCGTCGTGGCGGCGGCGGTCGCCCACGTCGGCGGGCGGGTGCCGGTGTTCGCCGGGACCGGGGCCGAAACCACCCGCGAGGTCGTGCGGCTCACCAAGATGGCCGAGCGCGAGGGGGCGAGCGGGGTGTCGGTCATCACCCCGTACTTCATCAAGCCGTCGCAGGCCGAGTTGATCGACCACTTCCGCCGGGTCGCGGAGAGCACGGCCCTGCCGGTCGTCCTCTACAGTAACCCGGCCACCTGCGGCGGGCTGGGCGTCGAGCCGGACACCGTCGCACGGCTCGCCGAGGTGCCCAACGTCGTCGGCATCAAGGACTCGTCCGGCGACTTGCAAAACACCCTCGAAATCCTCCGGCTGGTGCCGCCGGGCTTCGCCGTCCTCAACGGCCGCGACACGCTCATCCTCTCGGCGCTCCAGGGCGGGGCGGCGGGGGCCATTCCCGCGTCGTGCAACGTCGCCCCGGGCCTGTGCGTCGGCATCTACGAGGCCTTCGCCCGCGGCGACCTGGGGGCCGCGAGGGCGTTCCAGGCCAGGCTCCACCCCGTACGGACGGCGATGGCCATGGGCACCGGGAACGGGGCGATCAAGGAGGCGATGGCCCTCCTCGGCCGCCAGGCCGGCCCGAACCGTTCGCCCATCGCCCCGCTGCCCGCGGACAAGCGGGAGAGGCTCCGCCTGATCTTGGAGCGGGCCGCACTGACGGAGTAAAGTGGGGCATTCACCCGGAGGGGAAGCGATGAGCGTGGACGCCGTGTTGAAGGAAACCGAGGCGATGTCGGCCGACGAACTAGCCGAACTGATCGACCGGCTTCAGGACCGGCTCGCGGGGGCAGAACCGTCTCCGGACCTGACCGATGCCCAGAAGGCCGAACTCCGACGGCGGATCGCGGCGGCCGACGCCGACCCGAGGGCCGGGGTGCCGTGGGAAACGGTGCTCGCCGACTCGCTGGCGAGGGCCAACGGGTGAAACATCCTGTCGTCCTCACGCCGGACGCCCTTCGGGAGTACGACGAGGCGTTCGACCGGTACAACGCGGCACGGGTCGGCGAGGGGCGACGGTTCGCCCTCCGCATTGAGCGGTTGTTGGCCGGTCTTTCCGCTACCCCGACCATGCACGCTGTCGTCGTCGATGACGTGCGAAAGGCAGTCGCCCGCCCTTACCCGTATTGTGTCTACTACCCTGTCCGACCGGGCTTTGTCGAAGTCCTTTCCGTGTTCCACGCCAGCCGCGACCCGTTAGACTGGAAAGACCGGGTCTGAGCCGCCTTTCCACCTCGGGTTGACACGACACGGCAAACCCGGTCCAATCCCTCCCGCGATTTGACGGCCGGCGTTTCACGCCCTACGTTAAAAGCAACCTCTCGATCACCCGACACGGTGCATTTTTCCCTTCCGACGGCCCAGGGATGGGTCTTCCGGTCCGCATGCGCGGTAGGAGCCTCGTGACCGCAACGTCATGCCACTGCCAGTTGTGTGGGAACGCCCTCGAACCCGTCCAGCAATTCCGCTACCTGGTGGAAGCCGCGAACGAACACGGGCCGGCCGTGCGGGAAGGACTCCGCAAGCTGCCGACCGTGAACGGCCGGCCGCTGCGGGTGTGCAAGGGGTGCGACCGCCGCGTCGCGGCCGACCCGGCCGGGTTCCGGGCCGCCGTGTCCGACGCCAAGCTCAAGGCCGCCCGCGGGTACAAGCAGTACCGGACCGGTCTCATGACCGCGTTCGGGGTGCTGTCCGTGGGGTGGTTCCTCACCTCCCTCGTCGGCAGCCCGCGGGTTTGATCCCGGGGTACTCCTTGCGTGAATGCAAGCGAATGGGTGCGGTTCCACACGGAATCGGCCGACGCTCCCACGTTACCGCAAAATCTGGTAGCGGTTTCCCGATGTCGTTCGTGAGCCGTGGAATGCGGCCGATCGAATCGCGTTTTGGCGGTAAAATCGGGTAACGCCCGGTCGGGCTGACGGGCCGTTATCCTGACCCGGTACGGGGCAGCAACGTCTCCCGCCAACTTGCGGACAGCTCCGGGACGGCCGCCAGCGCCGCCGACTCCGCCGGGTCGGGCGGCTGGGCGTACAGGACGCCGTTCGCCCGCGCCACCGTCCAGGCCGGGTTCGGCCGTGCCACCAACTCGGCGGCCAAGCCGGCTTCGATCACCCCCTCGGTCAGCACCCGGAAGTACCAGCCGCTGCGGCCCGTTTCGACCACCCGTGCCGGCAGGTTTTTGAGGTGCCAGCGGCGGGCGAGCTTCCAACACGGCTGCCGCGGCTGGCTCACGGCCAGCACCACGGGGCCGATCCGCCACACGTCGCCGATGCAAACGTCCGCTTCCGCGACCCCGGCGAGCGTCAGGTTCTCGCCGAAGCCGCCGAAGGGCATGTCGGGGAGGCCGAGTTCGGTCCGCCAGTGGGGGTAGTGGTCGGCGGAGTATGCGAGGACCGCCTTGTCGCGGCCGCCGTGGTTGACGAGATCGGCCTGCCCGTCGCCGTCGAGGTTGCGGTAGGTGACGCGGACGGGGCCGGGCACCGGCTCCTTGAAGAAGCCGGACGCCCACGGCCGGTCGAGCGGGTCGGCCGAGCCGGGGGTGCCGTGCCACCGCGGCAGGCCGACCTGGACGGACACGAGGAGCGGGCCGGCCATGCGTCGGTCTCCGCGGGCGGGGAGTGGGAGGCGGAAAGAAGGCGACTCAGGTTGAACTTTTCGCCCAGGCCGTCGCCCAGATGGACGACCGCCTCCGCCGCCTCATCGAAGAGGCCATGTTGGGCGAACCGTAGCCACATCTTCGCACGCCCGGCGGGATCCCCGCCGGGCGGTTTCGTTGGGGACCGCCACTGAAACCGTGACGCCGCGACACTCGCCACGTCACTGACACGATGCCACCCCCGGGGGTTCACTGTCAACCCCCGACCCCGGGCCGGAGTGCCGGCCCCGAGCGCCCCCCGTACCTGTCACTCACCCGAACATTCGGAGCCGACTATGCACCCGCTCACCAAGCCCCGGCCCGAGCCCTACGTCTGGGCCACCTGGCTCACCAAGCTCCTCGCCGGCGAGTCGTCCTGCGTCTGGTCGGCGTGGTTCCGCGCCCACCACCACTACGCCAAGGTCGACTCCGACTTCGACCTCGACCGCTGGCAGACGGACCACGCGGCCCTCGTCGGCCGGACGGTCGCCGCGTTCGCGGCGGACGGCTACAAGGTGTTCACCGAGCGGCAGAACCAGTTCACCCTCGCCGGCCGGCTCGGCACCCTCGCCGGCCGCCCCGACGTGGTGGCCGTCCGGGGCAACGAAGGGTGGGTGGTGGACGCCAAGACCGGCCAGCCGAGGGCGTCCGACCGGGCCCAGGTCATGCTCTACATGTGGGCCCTGGCGAGGGCCAACCCGGCCTACGCGGGGGTGCGGCTCCGGGGCCGGGTCGAGTACAACACCCGGCACGCCCTCATCCCTGCCGAGGAGGTGGACGCCGCGTTCGTGGCGCGGGTCGGGGGGCTGTTGCGGGAGGTGTGCGGCCCGGCCGCGCCCCGCAAGGCCCCGAGCGGGCAGGAGTGCGGGTGCTGCCCGCTGACGCCCGAGGACTGCGGCGACCGGCTGGAAGAGGACATGGCCTACGCGGGCGTGACCGACGAGTTCTGAGCCGCGTCGGGGGTCGCCGGGGCTCGCCACCGAGCGAGACACGAGTCGACCCCTTGAGTTGCGGCAATGACAAGCCGGTGGACCGTTGGGGGCCGCCGGCCACGTCCACCGCCGCATCCGCGACGCCCCCGGCACGGGTCCGGCGGCCGGGCCGAATTGCGACCTCGGGACTCGGCCGTCAGGGGGTTGGCATGGTAGTGTCGACCGGCTTCAACCCCACCGCATTCAGCAGTGCCACCCCGGCCGCCGTCATCGCGGCGGCCGGGGCCGGCTCGGTGTAGTCGCTCCCCGGCAGGTCGGCCTTGAGCCCCGGGAGGGTCGCCCGCCCCTCCGGCCCGACGGCCGTCCAGGACACCCGGTGGGTGGGCGGGTCGGCGGGCGAGCCGGTGGCGTTGAGCGGCACCGTCAGGACACGGCCGGGGCCGGCCGGGGTCTCGCTCATCCCGGCCCAGGCCGCCCGGGCGGCCGGCACCAGGGCCTCGGGGACGACGAGCGTGGTCCACAGGTAGTCGTTCACGCCGGCACCTCCACCACGTAGCTCGCGGCCATCCAGGCGTTCTCGCGGGTCCGCTCGTCCGCTGGCGGCCAGTGCCGAGGATGTAGGCGAGGCCGCTGCCCGCGTTCGTGTAGTTGTCCGCCGCCCCGTTCCTGGCCATCATCCACGCGGCCGCGACCGTGCCGACCAGGTTGCCGACGAGCGTGTCCGACCCGGCCCCGATCCGCAGGTACACGTCGTCGCCCGCGTCCCGGCGGACGCGGGCGGCACTCAGGCCGGCCGGCAGGGGGTGCCCGCCGCCCACGAAGTCCCCGGCAGTGTTGAGGAAGAAGCCGTAAAACGTGGGCCACCCGAGGATGAGCGCCCCGGCGTCGGACCCGCCGAGGAGGATTACGCCGTTGCCGCCGGCGTCCGAGTAGACGACGGCGGCGATCTCGAACTCGCCGGCCCACGAGACGGGCGACCCCAGTACGAACGCCGCCTGCCCCGCGCTCACCCACGCCAGCCGACCCCCGCCCACGTCCGTCAGCACCGGCCGCCGGTCGTCCGCCGGGGCCACGTCATAGGACCGGCCGGCCGTCAGTTGTCGCTCGGTGCCGACCGGGTCGCCGAGGCCCGCGAGCATCGTCGGAGTGGCCGAGCGGTCGACCCACGAGCGGCCGAGGAGGGCACGGGCATAGATGTCGGCGTCGGTGATGGCAGCCGGGGTCCACGCCGCGACGTTGCCGACGATCCCGCCCAAACCGCTCAAGCCGCTAAGTCCGCTCAGACACATGGCCGAACGCCCTCGGAGGAACTGACGGGGGTGGCGGGAGCCCCGCCGGGGGCCGCCGCAGCCGAATGACGGAAGGCGGAAGGCGGAGGCCCGACTGGGGGTCGCGGATGCCCGCCGGGGGCGAGGGGGTGACCGCCCGCGTCCGACAGGGTGGCGGCTCCGGGGAGCGGAGGCAAGGCGAGGAGGGGTGGTCGGGACGGACGCGGGGCCGCCGCGTGCGCCACCCGCCGCCGTTTCCGACGGTGGGCCGGGACCGAACCCCATACGGGCACCAACGGCACCGGCCGTCAGCCCGCCGCCCAGACGCCCCGATCAAGAGCCCCCGTCACCCTCCGAACCCGACGGCGGCCGGGGAGAGGACGGTGATGCTCTCGTCCGTGTGCTCCACGGGGGTCTCCTGGGGTTCAGGCGAACGGGGGTGAACTTGTGAGAAGACGGCCGTCGGCGGCGGGGGCGGGGTGTTCGGCGGTTCTCACGCGAGCCAGCCGAGGCCACTCAGGCCGCCGAGTCCGCTTGGGCTCACGGCAACGGTCCTCGTCGGGGGCGGGCCGGGGGTGTTCCCGCGTCCCGGGATCGTGGTCGCGGGCGGTGCCCGTCGCAGGGCGAAAGCTGACGGCGGCCCGTGCCCGACAACATGCGTTGTCCGTGGGACGACTGCAAGGCGACGCGAACCCCGAGGCGAGGAGCGCGCGTTCATCGCCAGGATGGGTGAGTGGCCACACGAGGTAAGGCGGGTCCGTGTGTGACGAGGGATCAGACTGTGACGAGACGTGAAAATGCGGGCCCGAAATGGATGCGTTGGTGGGCGAAGAGAGCCATCAACCCGGCCCGTCCTCCGCGTGACGACCGGCCCTCAACGCCTCGGAGCCTTGGCGGGTAGACCGCTACTCCCTTCGTGCGTCGCCGCCGGGAGCGAGACGGCAACGCCCGGGGCCGGGGGAGCGGGTGGCAAAACAGGTGCTTAAATGGGTGTAGGGACAGGGTGGTACCCAATTAATCAGCCACTCTGCTTATTAGGTCCTTTCTCGACGAGTTTCATCTCATCAGGATAAACACCAAAATGAGCCGTTTCGTCATCGCATAAGATTGCGTAGTGTACGGCTCCGTCATCAGACAGTGTTATGTTCGTGATCCTACCGCAGAACGGGCCTTCTGAATAACTCGTATATTCTACGAGGTCGCCAAAATAGTATTCTGATTGGAAGGCAATCTGGTGCATGTCATCTCCGCCATAAAGCCGACGATGAAAATAGTGTACACTAATGATGAAAAAGGTATGGCATCTGCACGCTCTCCATCAACGCTTGATCTCATATCACATCGCCTACATGTTGTTGTCAAATTCCACACGATAGCCTACGGAACACTCTGGGCTCGGGACTTTGTCAGTACCTCTACAAGCCAGGCTTGTTTTAGTCCGACAAGGAGACACCCAACCCGATAATGATCGTGGCTGGAGCTGCCAGCGGGGCACCAACAGTGTATGCGGCGATGCCAAGACCGCCGAGAGCAACCCCAGTAGCAACTGCACCAACAGTCGTCCGGCTCGGAACCAAATCGTTCCAGCTAAATCCGGGACCGTCGCTTGGGGGTACTGGAACCGGCTTCGGTTTGGGCGATCCCCTCAGATCGGGCCTGTCGAACATCGAAAAATCGATTGGCTCTCGATTAGGACGGCCGTCGATGCAAGAGCGTGGCTTTGTGTCCAACAGTTGCCTGTAAGTGTAATCACGCCCAGGCACAAGACCTGTGCCAGGCACGGGCACGGGCACGGGCACGGGTGCTGCAGGAGGATTGTCGTTAACCCACAACCGCCAAACCCAAGGTGGCGGCGGGCCATCCGCAACACGCGCCGGGATCACCCGGCTCTCACTGCTTTCTCCTATATCTTCTCGAAACCACACACGATCAGCAGACTGATAAGATAGCCTGTAATGCATTGGAACCGACGCTTGGGTTGGAGGAAGTTGCTTCCAGGCTTGCCACTTACCATTTGGTGTGCGAAGCCTCGCTTCACTGTTTCCACGGCGGTAGGGCGTGTATGGACCACCTTCCTGAACGACTCTTCCAGGCTTGAGTACTTCTGTCGGTCGCCATACCAACCCGCTCGGGTCCAGCCGCCCAGTCGGCCCGTTCCCTTCCCACCGATAGAAGTTCGTGTCGCCCGCCCCGAACTGCAACGGATCGCTCGTGATCGGCCGTCCCAGCGTCGCACTCAACTCCCGGTTCCGGGCATGGTACAACCCCGTCGCCTCATCACGCCGTAGCCCCTGGAAAAGGTATTGCTGATCGTAGTCGCTGACCGCCCGCACCGTCCCGTAATCCCCAGAGTACACTGTCACGCTGCCGTACGCCTCGTAGACGTAGCGCTCGACCACCGCCCCGGTGCCATCGACAATGCTCGTCACGTTCCAGTTAGCGTCCTGTTGGACCCACAGCCGCTCGTCCAGGGTGCCGTTAGCGTCCGTGTCCCGGTCCCGCTCGATCAACGCATCGACGTACACCGGGGACCAGACGTACTGGGCGGTGGTGTATCCGGTCGAGGCGTCCCGCTCCTCCAGCACCTGCCACCCGGCCGAGTAGAACGACGCGGTCGTCCCGGCGGCGTCCGTCCGCGTCGTCCGCCGCCCCAGGGCATCATACTCGTACTCGGCCACCACTACGCTGGACGAGTCCGCCACCCCGGCCAGCTTGCCCCAGGCGTCGTACACGAGCTGCCGCCCCTGCTCGTCGGTCGTCATCGCCCCGGCGGCGTCGTAGGTCAGGGCGCTCGACCCGACCCCGGTCACCTCGTTCTGGGCGTTGTGGGTGCGGCCCGTCGCCACCCCGTCCACTGCCACCCCGGCGAAGTTCCCGAGGGCGTCGAGCGTCCAGTCCTCCGTCCGGCCGGGGGTGCCCGTGACGCCGGTATTGGTCCCGTTCAGGGTGCCCCGGGCGAACGAGGTGAGCTGGCCCAGGGCGTCGTTGGCGTACACCTCGCCGAACGCGGCGTCCACGAGGTTGTCGCGGTAGGTGCGGTTCCCCTGCCGGTCGTACCCGTACCCGAAGCGGTCGGTGTCGGCACCCGACCCGTCGACCCACCGCTGGTCCACGACGCGGCCGAAGCGGTCGAGGCCGGTGTACGGGTCGCCCGCGTCCCCGTTGCTCTCGCCCACCAGCTTGACGTAGGTCAGGGTGCTGCCCGGCTGCGGGTGCGACCGCTCGACCACCGTCCCCCACCCGAGGTAGGCGTACCCCTCCAGCGTCCCGCTCGCGTCCGTCATGGCGGTCAGCCGGCTGACCCGGTCGTCCGCACCCCCGGCCGGCCCGTAGGCGTACTCGACCTCCCGCCTGTCCGGGTAGGTCACCGACGTGAGCCGGCTGTGGTTCCCGCCCGACCCCTCGGAGTAGGCGTACCCGACCCACGGCGTGGCCGCCGTGTCGACCGCCCCGGAGGCCGCCTGGTACTCCCGGGTCAACTGGCCGAAGCCGTTGAACGTGCGGGCCACCTGGCTCACCACGTCCCCGGCGGCCGCCGCGTCGAACGCCGTGAACAGCACCCCGTTGCCCAGGGTGTCGTAGGCGAACTCGTGCCGTCGGACGGCCCCGTCGATCCCCGTCCCCAGCGTCGTGACGGCGTCCGAGACGAGCCGGCCGACGGCGTCGTACCCGTAAGAGTGGACGGTGCCGTTGCGGTCGGTCGTGGTCAGCGTCTGCCCGAGGGCCGACACGGTCACCACGTCCGCCTCGGACGCGCTCGCCGCCCCCGTCGCGGCGTCCGGGTGGCGGGTCGCCCCGACGACGTCGTTCGAGTTGATCCCGCTGCCCGATGCGGTGGTCACCCCGTACACCCAGGCCGTCGTCTGGTCGGCCCCGCCCGGGTTGACCGCCGTCAGGGAGGTCATCCCGGCCGAGTTGTAGGCGTAGGTCGTGGTCTTGTTCTTCGTGCCCGTGCCGTTGTCCTCGACCGCCGAGAGGGTCCGCCCGAGCCGGTCGTAGGTGGTCCGGGTGACGACCCCCCGGGGGTCGGTCACGTCCGCCACCATGCCGTCGGCCCCGTAGGCGAGGCTGGTGACGAGGGCGGTGTCGGACCGGGCCGGGACCGTGCCCGGCCGGGTCCAGGCGGTGCCGCCGTTGGTCCCCACGTCCACCGCGTCCGTCAGCCGGCCGCCGAGGTCGTAGTAGCTCCCAACGTATGACACCCGGGCCTTGGCCTGGGTCGTGGACGACGGGTCGCCGAGCGCCCCGAGGGCGGTGGCGTCGTGGAACCGCTGCCGGGTCGTCGTCTGCACGACCCGGTCGGCCCCGTCGTAGGCGTACTCCCCCTGCTCGAACACCGTGTCGTCGGCCACCGACAGGGCGTCCGCGTGGCCGGCGTCGTCCGCCCCGTCGGTGGTGTACGCGGCCGTGAGCCGGCCGAGCGAGTCGTAGGCGTACTTGGCGGTCGGCCCCTTCGGGGATGTCCGCTTGCGGAGCAGGCCCCGCTCGTCGTACCACGACTCGGACGTGAGCGGGTTCGCCCCGACCGCCCCGGTCGATGGGTCGACGGCGTCGACCTCGGTCCTGAACGCCCGCCCCCAGTCGTCGTAGGCGTACCGGCTCTCGGCCCGCAGCCGGCCCGGGGTCGGCCCCCCGACCCGCCACGCCACCCCGTCGTACCCCCCGGCCGGCGACGCCGACCCGCCCCCGAACGACCCGCTGGGTGAGTTGAACCTGCCGGCCGCGTAGACGGTCCCCGCCCCGTCGACCGCCACCCCGGTGGCGTAGTCCACCCCCGACCCGCCGGCCGCCGCCGCCCCCCGGGTCGTCCCGTCGGACCCCAGCCGCCAGACGTAGGCGTCCTCCGGCCCGACGGGGGTTAGTGTCGCCCCGCCGAACGACGCGGCCCGGTCGAACGACCCGGCGACGTGGATGTTCCCGGCCGCGTCGGCCGCCACCCCGTTGCCCGCGTCCGACCCGGTCCCCCCGCCGGAGACCGCCCACGCCGTCGCCCCGCCGGCCCCGAGCTTCCACGCGAACGCGTCCTGCCCCCCGGCCGGGGTCAGGGTGACCCCGCCGAACGCCCCGGCCCCGTCGAACGTCCCCACGACGTAGGCCGCCCCGTCCCGGTCGACGGCCACCCCGGTGGCGAACTCCCACCCGGCCGAGCCCCCGCCCTTGGCGGCCCAGGCCGTGGTGCCGGCCGCCCCGACCCGCCAGGCGAAGGCGTCGAACCCGCCCCCGGCGGCCGACAGGGTGGTGCCCCCGAACGCCGCCGAGGCCGAGTCGAACGACCCGGCCACGGTGGCGTTCCCGGCCGCGTCGACGGCCACCCCGGCCGGCAGCTCCCACCCGGCCCCGCCGGCCCGGACGGCCCACGCCGTGGCCCCGCCCGCGTCGAGCTTCCAGAGGAACACGTCCGGCCCGCCCGCCGCCGTCAGGGTCGTCCCGCCGAAGCCCGCCGACCCGCCGAACGACCCGGCCGCGTACACGTTCCCGGCCCCGTCGGCCCCGGCCCCGACGGCCCCGTCCGAGCCGGTCCCGCCGGCCCGGACGGCCCAGGCCGTGGCCCCGGCGGCGTCCAGCTTCCAGACGAAGGCGTCGGCCCCGCCGGCCGAGGCGAGGGTCGTCCCGTCGAACGCGGCCGAGCCGGTGAACGACCCGGCGACGTAGGCGTTCCCGGCCCCGTCGACGGACAGCCCGACGGCCGCCCCGGCGGTCTGCCGGGCCCACAGCAGCGAGCCGTCGGCGGCGTACTTGGCCAGGTAGGTGGCCCCGGCCGACGAGTTCAGCGTTGTCGACCCGGCCCCCGGGTCGAAGTCGACGGTGCTGGAGAATGTGCCGAGGAGGTAGACGTTCCCGGCCGCGTCGGCGGCGACCGCATCGGCGCCGTCCGAGCCGGCTCCTCCCACCGCCAGGGCGAGCGGGCCGGCGGCCGGCGGGGTGACGGCCAGGCCGTCCCCGTCGTAGGTCCGGGTGCGGGTGACCTGCCCGAGGTTGTCGTAGTCGTAGGCGGTCAGCGGGCGGTTCACCCCGCCGGCCTCGGTGACCTCCGCCCCGCCCTTGACGGCCACCACCCGGCCCCGCCAGTCGTAGGCCGACTCGGTCACTTGATCGGGGGCGGCCGAACTGTGTGTGAAGGCCGTCATCCGGGTCAGGTGCGAGTCCCCGGCCAGCCCCCCGTCGTACTCGTAGGCGGCCGTCCGCACCATGTCCGTGCCGGCGAGGTTGGCCGTCGACCAGAACCCGGTCGTCGGGGTGTCGTCGGTCCCCACCCACTGGCCCACGACGCGGCCGAGCCCGTCGTACTCGGTACGGTAGATCGTGCCCGTCGGGCTGACCGTCTTCGAGAGCCGCCCCCGCTTGTCGTAGGCGGAGGTCGTCTCGTAGTAGTTCGTCCCGTTCGCCCCCACCGCGCCCGTCGAGTACGTCAGCCCGCCGAGGTCGAAGTAGGCGTCCGCCCGCACCGCCTGCCCGGCCGCGTTGACGTAGGACCGGGCGAGGGACTGCAGGCCGGAAACCGCCTCCGTGCCCGTCGGCCGGCCGGCCCCGTCTACGGCCGGGGCGGCGGTCATCGTGAGGACTTCGGTGTACCCGCCGGCCCGGTCCTCCCGGTAGACGGCCGTCGGCCCGGTCGGCATCTGGGTCGTGGCGTCCCACCCGGCGTACACCCGGACCTCGTGGGCGGCGTCCTTGTAGACGGTGTACGTCACCATCCCGTCCGGCCCCGTCTCCTTGGTCGTCCGCCCCAGCGAATCGACCTCGTAGGTGGTGACCTGGTGCCGGCCGGCCCCGGCCGGCGTGGCCCACCCGCTCGGGAGTCCGGCGAAACTCGACGTGAGGGCCGTGTCGACGTCGGCGATGGCCTTGACGACCGCCCCGGTGGCCGGGTCGTAGGCGGCGTGGGAGATGACCCCGGCCGCGTCCCGCGCCCACGCCGGCCGCCCCTTGGCGTCGTAGACGACGGTCGAGGCCGACGCCACCCCCGACCCGTTCTGGGCGGCGGAGACGACCGGCAGGGTCGTCGTGACCGATTGGACGGCGTTCGTCCCGGCGAAGTAGGTGTTGGCGTAGGACGTGGTGATCGCCCCGGTCCCGTCGTCGTTCCGGTAGACCGTGTCGGTCGCCACCGCGAAGACCGTCGCCCCGCCGGCCGCGTGCGAGTAGTAGGTCCACGCCTGTTGGGGGACATCGGCCCCTAGTTCCCCGTGCCGCAGGGCCGTCGCCGCCAAGTACCCGGCCGCCCCGCCGGCGGCCGTCGCGGTGGCCGTGGTCGCGGCGTGGTACGAGTACGTGGTCAGCCGGCCGGCCGCGTCGCTCAGGTACTGGGCGTTCCCGCCGGCGAAGTGGACGAGGTCGGCGTGGCTCTCGTCGTACCCGGCCACGGCCGACGGGTCGGCCGACAGGATGGCCCGCCCCCGGGCGTCGTACTGGTAGTAGGTCGCCCACTCCCGGCCGGCGGCCACGTCCTGGAAGACGCTCAGCATGATGTCGCCGAAGGCGTTCGTGTAGACGACGTTCCGGTTGCCGTCGGGCAGGGTCTCGACCGTCTTGGTCTTCCACGAGTTGGGGCCGTCCGGGTTGCCGCTCGCCGTGTAGGCGAAGGCGAACGCCCCCTGGCCGCCGGCGCAGGCCGAACACCCGGCTCCACCCGCCACCTCGGCCGTCACCCGCCCGGCCGCGTCGAACGCGAAGAAGTGGTCGGCGAACGGGGCCACGGCCGCGTCGGCGGCGGCGAAGGCGGCCGCGTCGGTCCCCCCGGAGGCTTCCTTGAGGCGGTCGAAGGCGGCCCCCAGGACGGCGTACTTGAGGCCGTGCTGATAGCCCCCGGCCTCGCCGGTGGTGTAGTAGCGGTAGTAGTCGGTCGAGATCGCCGCCCCGACCGCGTCCTTCACGGTGGCCGTTTTGAGGTCGCCGACGTTCCCGCCGGCCTCGGCCGCCCCGTAGTAGGCGTAGGCGACGCCCCGGACAGCGGTCCAGGTGGTCCCCCCGTCGGTACTCCGGCGGAGGCCGACGGCCGACAGGCGGCCGAGGTTCGCCCCGGCCGTGACGTAGGCGTAGGTGTACGAGTCGGTCACCCCGCCGGCCGACGCCCGGACCTCGGCCACCCGCCCGGCGGACGTCCACGCGGTCACGGCGGTGGCGAGGCCGCCGGCCGTCGTCAGGGACTCGAACTGGCCCCGGCGGAACTGCGGGCGGGCGGCCCCGAACCCGCCGAAGGTGACCCGGGTGCCGTCCCCGGCGGTTAGGGTGTAGCGGTCGGCGCCGGCGTCGTAGGCGAGGGTCTCGGCCCCGCCGAACGGGGAGACGTAGGCCCCCCCGACCTCGTCGAAGGAGAGGGCGGTCATTCCGTCCAGGACGACCGCCAGGGAGTCGGTCCCGGTCCTGACCAAGCGGGGCGTCTGGGACACCACCCACCCCGACCCGGCCGCCTGGCCGGAGGCGTACCCGGCCCCGTTCGTCCAGCTCCGGGTCTGCCCCCAGGCGGCCCCCGGGCCGTCCGACGCCAGGTCGAAGCCGTTCAGCTTGACGACCCCGTCGGCGTACCGGACGGGGAACCCGGACACCTTCTCGACGGCCGCCCGGAAGATGGACGCGATGGCGTCGACGGTCGATTGGTCGGCGGCGGAGAGGACGTTGGTCGGGCAGGGGCAACCGCACGGGTCCTCGGTGGTGTACTCGGGGACGGACCCGGGGTCGTGGATCGTGACGGTGGCGTACCCCTCGGGGTCGTAGGTGTACCCGGCCCCGTCGTCGAGCCGGAGGACGACGTCCTCGTCGTTCTCGAACGCCCCGTCGGCGGCGGCGGCGACCGAGACGTGGGCCGACGTCTGGCCGGCCGCGATGGTGACCGACCGCGAGAGCGAGGTGTAGTCGGTCCCCTCGGTCGCCGCCCCGACCGGGGCCTGGAGGGTCACGGTCAGGGCCCGGTCCGTCGGCCCCGTGCGGGAGACGACGAACTGGCCGGCGGCCCCGCCCTCCGGGGCGTCGGGCTGCGACGCCGCGACGTGGACGGTGGGGATTTCCTCCCAGACGGAGAACGTGAGCGACCCGGAGTTGTCCGAGTACTTCCCGGGCACGTCCCGGTAGTAGGCCCGGACCTTGCGGCCGTACCCGGTGACCTCCTGCGAGTACACGTGGGACGACTGGTACGCGCCCCAGAAGTTGTTGACCGTCTCCCCCCAGGTCCCCCCGGCGACCGCCGTCGCCCCGACCACCGTGCCCGACTCGCCGGCGTTCGGCACCCCGGCGACCCGGACCCCGACGTTGGTGATCGGGGTGAAGGTGGACGAGTCCTTCGGCGGGTTGGCCGGGTCGTTGTACCGGACGAACTCGCCGTCCGTCACCCCGGTCGCGTCGCTGGCGGCGGCGATCCGGGCCGTCCCCTCGACCTGGATGATGTACCTGTGCCCGGCGGTCAGGGTGAAGGCCGAGGCGACACCGGTCTGGTTGGCGAGGGTGACGGTGAGGTCGGTGCCGACCTGGCGGACGGTCCCCCCGTGGAGGGCGGCCGGGGTGGTGGACGGGACCTCCCGGGCCTCCAGCGCCTCCAGCGAGAGGCGGACCCGGCCGCCCCGCCCCGGGGCCG
>JANPKP010000315.1:0-11823 GCA_031426095.1 Gemmataceae bacterium | reverse complement strand
CCGCGGGGCCGCCGCCCTCGGCCGGCTCGGGGCCCGGAACGCCGCCCGCTTCCCGACGCGGAGCCTGCTCACGGCGTCGCTCCTGGCGGCCGCCGCGTTCCTGCTCGTGGCCGTGGAGAGCTTCCGCCGCGCCCCGGGCCGCGACTTCCTCGACCCGGCCGGCGGCAGCGGCGGCTTCAACCTCGTGGCCGAGTCGGACGTGCCGATCTTCCAGCGGTTCGACGCGGGTGACGGGCAGGCCGACCTCGAACAGGGGTTGCAGCGGGCGTTCGGCGGCACAAACACCGACCCCCGCTTCCGGGCCGCGAAGGTTGAAATCGACGCCCTCGCCCCGGGGCCGGACGGCACGCCCAATGTGTTCCCGCTCAAGCTCCGGGCCGGCGACGACGCGAGTTGCCTCAACCTGTTCCAGGCCGGCCGCCCGCGGTTGCTCGGCGTGCCCGACAACCTCATCGCCCGGGGCGGCTTCCAGTTTTCGGACACCGAAACGGCCACGCCCGAGGAGAAGGCGAACCCGTGGCTCCTGCTCCGGAAGCCGACGCCGTCCGGGGCGGTGCCGGTGGTGGTGGAACAGAACACGGCGATGTGGATGCTCAAGGTCGCGGTCGGCGGCGAGGTGACGGTGCCCGACGGCGACGGCCGCGACACGAAGCTCCGCATCGTCGGCACGCTGGTCGATAGCCCGTTTCAAAGTGAACTGCTGATGGCCGACGACGCTTTTCGCAAGCTCTACCCGAACGACGCCGGCGACCGGGTGTTCCTGATCCGCGCCCCGGCCGGGCACGAGGCGGCGGTGGCGAAGGCACTCGACATCGGCTTGCGAAGCTACGGCTTCCGGGCGACGCCGACACGGGACAAGGTGGCGGCCTATCAGGCGGTGGTGGGGGCGTACCTCTCGACGTTCCAGGTCCTCGGCGGGCTCGGCCTGCTGCTCGGCGTGTTCGGGCTGGCGGTCGTCATCCTCCGCGGCGTGTGGGAGCGGCTGGCCGAACTCGCCCTCCTCCGCGCCTTCGGCTACCGCACCCGGGCGCTCCAGGTGCTGGTGCTGGCCGAGAACGCTCTACTGCTGGTGATCGGACTGGGGGCGGGCGTCGTCACGGCGTTGGCGTCCGTCGCCCCGCACGTCGCGGGCGGGGCGGCGGTGCCGTGGGTCCGCCTGGCGGCGCTGCTCGGGGCGGCGCTCGTGGTCGGGCTGGTGGTCGCGGCGGTGGCCACGGCCGGCATCCTGCGGGTGCCGCTGGTGCCGGCCCTGCGGCGGGAATAATGCCCCGTGCCGTCACCGCTTCTTGAGTTCTTCGAGCTTGACCGCCAGCCGCACGGCCTTCCCCTTCGCGGTGAGGCGTAGGGTCAGCTTGTCCCCGGCTTCCACGGCCAGGCCGACCGAGTCCCGCTCGCCGAGTGGGCCGTCACCGAACACCTCCTTGATTGCCTCCTGAACCCGGGCCGGCTCCAACCCCTTCTCCGCGAGTGGCAAGAGACGGGCCACGTCCACCTCGATCCCCACGAGCGGGGGGTTAGCCGGCTTCGCCCCGAGGGCATCTTTCGACGGCACGCCCTGCGACCCGATGCCCGCCGCGAAGGTTTCGGCCGAGGTGGCGAGCCAGAGGGCGCGGGAGCCGAACCGTCGCACGAACTCCTCGTCGGCGACCTTCAGATCGACGGAGTGGACCGCGAAGCCCGCGACCGTCTCCTTGTCGAAGGTGACGGCCGCGACCGCCCCGGGCACGAACGCGGCGAAGTCCTTGAGGAGCTGTTCGAGCTTCTTCCCCTCGAAGACACGCACCGCGGCGGACGCGGCGTACTGCCCCTTCTCGCGGCCCTCCGCCAGCGAGAACGCGGCGTCGAGGATCCCGGCCCGGAGCGTCGGGGCGACGGCGTCCATGACCCGCTTGACCGCGGGCCGGCTGTTCTCGTCCGTCTTGTCGAGGGCTTCCTTCAGCACCTCATCGACCACCGCCTCGTACCGCCGGGCATAGTTGGTCGGGATTTCGAGCGACACCGCGGCCCGCACGACGGCTCCCTCTCGGGCCGCGACGGCGGCCGGCCGGCTGGTGCGGCTTCCGGCACGCTTGAAGGCCGCCGCCAGCGGCGAGCCCTCCTTCGCCGAGAGGGTGAGTTCGGCCGAGAGTTCGTCGGACTTCGGATCGACGGCGAAACGGAAGGCGAGCTCCTTGCCGTCGTCGGCGAGGCTCTTGAAGGTGCTGAGGATGCCGTCGTGGATCAGCGCCTTGAGCTTCCGCTCGGCCAGTGAACCCTCCGCCTCCGCCTTGCGGGCGTCGGCCAGCTTGAGCTCGACCTGCCCGAGAACCACCGCTTTCAGGTCGTCGGGGATGCGGTCGAGCCGCACGCGGACCGAGGCGACGGAGTGGTCGACCGCGTCGAAGAACGCCTTCGGCACGGGGCGGGCGGCCGGGTCGAGGCTCGCCGGCCGGGCGGCGACGAACAGGTAGCCGTCGGCGAAGCGGAGGTGGACCGGCTCGTTCACCTTCGGCACCGTTAACTTGTACGCCCCGTCGGCCCCCTTCTCCGGGGCCAACTCCAACCGCTCCTTGAGCGTGCGGAGGAAGCGCGTCTCGTCGGCGACGGGGATCATCAACACCGTCGGGCTGTCGGCCACGTTCGCCGTCATCTCCGCGACGAGGCCGAACGGGCGGGCGGGGTCGAGCCCTTCGAGTCCCTCCTTGTCGTTGCTGAACGCCGCGACGACGCCGCGAAACTGCTTGGCGGCGTCCTCCTTGTCGGCCAGACCGGCGAGGTATTCGGCCCGGTCGAGCAGGTCGTTGAGCGACCGCACCCGGACTTCGAGGGCCGGGCCGGCAGACTTCGGGTCCTGGGCGGCCGCGGGCAGGGCGAGTGCGGCGAGTAAGAGGACTGGCGGCACAAACAGGCGCATGGGGCGGACCTCCGGGAGTGGCGTCACGAGCGAGCATACCCGCCGGCCGGCGGGAAGGTGTCAACGGCGGGCCGGTTTCCGCAGGTAGGGGCGGGTCGTAAAACGGTCGGTATACATACGGCGGTTCCGGGGTTCCGACATGGCCGATTCGCAGGACAAGCCCCAGCGGACGTGGGGGGCCCGGTTCACCGGCCGCACCGACGAGCGGGTCGAGGCGTTCGCCGAGTCGATCACCCTCGACAAGCGGCTCTACCGGCACGACATCCGGGCCAGCCAGGCCCACGCCCGGATGCTGGCGGAAGTGGGCATGCTGACCGCCGCCGAGGCCGACCGCATCGCCGCCGCCCTCGACGTGATCGGGGCCGAGATCGAGGCCGACAAGATGGCCTTCTCGATCTCGCTGGAGGACATCCACACGCACATCGAGCGGGCCCTGATCGCCCGCACCGGCGACCTCGGCCGCAAGCTCCACTCCGGCCGCAGCCGCAACGACCAGGTCATCACCGACGTGAAGCTCTGGGTCCGCGACGCCATCGACCTGCTCGACGGACTGCTCCTCGACGTGCAGAAGGCGTTCGTGGAGTCGGCCGAGCGGGAACGGGGCGTGGTGCTGCCGGGGTACACGCACCTGCAGCGGGCGCAACCGGTGCTGGCCGCCCACTACTTCCTCGCCTACGCCGAGAAGTTCCAGCGGGACCGCGACCGCCTCGCCGACTGCCGGTCGCGGGTGAACGTCCTCCCCCTCGGGGCCGCCGCCCTGGCCGGCACGTCGCTGCCGATCGACCGCGAGTCGGTGCGGGAGAAGCTCGGGTTCGCGTCGGTGGCCCGCAACAGCCTGGACGTGTCGAGCGACCGCGACTTCGTGATCGAGTTCGTGTTCGTCCTGTCGCTCGTCGCCACCCACCTGAGCGGGTGGGCCGAGGAGTGGGTCATCTGGAGCACCACGGAGTTCAACTTCCTCGACCTGCCGGACGCCTTCTGCACCGGGTCGAGCATCATGCCGCACAAGAAGAACCCGGACGTGCTGGAGCTGACCCGCGGCAAGTCCGGCCGCGTGATCGGCTGCCTGACGCAGTTGTTCGTGCTGGTGAAGGGCCTGCCGCTGGCCTACAACCGCGACCTCCAGGAAGACAAGTCGGCCCTGTTCGACTCGTTCGACACGGTCGCCGGCTGCCTCTCGGTGGCGGCACCCCTGGTACGCCAGACGAAGCTGCGGCGGGAAGTCATCGCGTCGCGCATCGAGGACGGCTTCCTCGACGCGACGACGCTGATGGAGCGGTACATCGCCACCGGCGTGCCGATGCGGACGGCCCACGAGGCGGTCGGCAAGCTGGTGCGACTGTGCGAGGAGCGGCGCTGCCGGCTGGCCGACCTGTCGGCCGCCGACCTCGACGCCGCCGCCCCCGGGAGCGGGGAGGCCGTGCGGTCCGTCCTCGGCGTGGCGAACAGCCTGGCGGCGTTCCGGAGCTACGGCTCGACGGCCCCGGCGGAGGTCGAACGGCAGCTGCGGGAGTGGCGGGAGCGGTTAGGCTGACTCGACATCAGC
Organism: Gemmataceae bacterium; assembly: GCA_031426095.1. Taxonomy (GTDB): domain Bacteria; phylum Planctomycetota; class Planctomycetia; order Gemmatales; family Gemmataceae; genus JANPKP01. Next base: position 7,384 of record JANPKP010000315.1, on the reverse strand, counting down.
CGCTACCGCTTCCCCGAGTCAAGCGGGAAAATCAACTTTACCGCAAACTCTCCCACGGGAATCGCAACACGCTGCCGCCCCGATCCTTACAACAAGTACAACACGCAAAAGCGGGGGAATCCGGTAACGCGATTCGCCGCCGCCCGTTGAAAACTCCCCATTCCTCCCCGGACGACCGCGATGGACCACTTCGAGTACCGCGACCGCACCCTGTTCTGCGAAGACGTGCCCGTGCCCGAGTTGGCCGAGACGTACGGCACGCCCCTCTACGTCTACAGCCGGGCGACCCTGCTCCACCACCTGCGGGAGATTCAGACGGCGTTCGCGGAGGCCGACCCGGTCGTCTGCTACAGCGTGAAGACGAACGGAAACCTCGCCCTCTGCCGGCTCATGGCCGAACACGGGTCCGGGTTCGACGTGACCTCCGGGGGCGAACTCTACCGGGCCCTCAAGGCCGGGTCGCAGGGGTCGAAGATCGTCTTCGCCGGGGTCGGCAAGACGGACGCCGAGATGAAGTACGGGCTGGAAAACGGCGTCTTCCTGTTCAACGTGGAGAGCGAGGCCGAGCTGCACGCGCTCGGCGAGGTGGCGAAGGGGCTGGGGGTGAAGGCCCCGGTCGCCCTGCGGGTGAACCCCGACCTGCCGCCGAAGACGCACGCCAAGACCGACACCTCCGTGAAGGGCGTCAAGTTCGGGCTCGACATCGAAACCGTGCTGGACGTGGCGAAGTCGGTGGTGGGCCACCCGCACCTCGCCGTCGTCGGTCTGCACATGCACCTGGGATCGCCGATCCTCAAGGCCGACCCCTACAAGGCGGGGGCGGACAAGGCGGTGGCCCTCGTCCGAGAGTTCCGGAAGCAGGGACACGACATCCGCTACCTGAACATGGGCGGCGGCTTCGGCATCCACTACCGCAAGCAGGAGGCCTTGCCGGCCAGCACGTTCGCGGAAGCCATCCTGCCCGCGGTGCGCGAGACGGGGTGCAAGCTGGTGCTGGAGCCGGGGCGGTTCATCGTCGGGAACGCCGGGGTGTTGGTCAGCCGGGTGGTGTTTACCAAGTCCACCGGCGGCAAGCACTACGTGATCCAGGACGCGGCCATGAACGACCTCATCCGGCCGACCCTGTACGACTCGTTCCACCGCATCTGGCCGGCCCAGCCGCGGGCCGAGGTGCCGGAGCGGCCGGACGACTTCGAGGCCGAGGGCATCCCCGGTACGTTCAAGCAGGACGTGGTCGGCCCGGTGTGCGAGTCGGGCGACTTCCTGGCCAAGAACCGCGCCCTGCCGGACCTCGAGCGGGGCGATCTGCTCGTCACCTTCTCGGCCGGGGCCTACGGGATGTCGATGGCGTCGAACTACAATTCTCGGCCGCGGGCGGCCGAAGTCCTCGTTACAGGCCGCACGCACCGCCTGATCCGCCGCCGGGAGACGTTCCGCGACCTGGTGGCGTGCGAGGACGATTGCCCGGCGTAGCGGTCCGGGGCACAATGGAGGGCGACGAACCCGGCCCGCCGGCCGGGCGTAGACCCATTGGTGCCCGCAGTCCGACCGCCCGGAGGCGTCCCCCGTGAAACTCCCCCCGCCGTTCGGACGACTCGCCCCCCTCGTCCTGGCGGTCGCCGCCCTGGTCGCGGCCCCCGCCCCCGCCCAGCAGCCCCCCCCGTCCAAGCCCGACGAACTGTACGCCACCTTCCGCGAGGTGTTCGGCCAGGGCAAGTACGACCTCGCGGCCGAGTACCTGAAAGCGTACCTCGCCGCCAACCCCAGCGACGAGGAACTCCTCGCCGTCGAGGGCAAGAACGGCGGCGGGACGTTCCAGAGTCTCGAAAACGTCCCCAAGTGGTCTGACAACCCCGCCGCCGACAAGGCCGCGAAGGAGACGGTGGCCGCCCTCGTCGCCCGGGTCCGGGCGGCGAACGACAAAATCCTCCGCGACCCGGCCCGCATCGCCCGCTTCGTCCGCAACCTGGGGGCGAGCTACGAGGAGCGGGTGTACGCCGAGCACGAGCTGCGGCGGACCGGGGAGTTCGCCGTGCCCTTCCTGGTGGACGCCTACCGGACCGACCCGAACGCCAACCTCCAGGCCGCCATCCTCGGGATGCTCACCCGGATCGAACCCGCGTCCGTGGCCGGGTGGGTCGCCGCCCTCGACGGGATGACGCCCGAGCAGCGGTACGGGGTCTTCACGTCACTCTTCGCCCGGCCCGACGCCCTCGCCCTGCCGTCGTTCGCGGAGACGGATTACAGCCCGTACCTTTGGTACTACGCCGGCCTCCCGGCCGACGAGGCCCCGACCCTGCGGACCCTCGCCCGGTCGGCCCTCGGCCGGCTCTACCCCGGTTCGATCGACAAGCGGGAGCCGCAAGTGGAACTGGTGCGGGTGGCGCGGTCGTTCTACGAAAAGAAGGCCAAATTCCGCTCGGCCCGAGCGAACGCCGACGGGTCGCCGGTGGCCGCCACCCTTTGGGCCTGGGACGGCGACGGCCAGAAACTCGTAAAAACCGAAAACGTTCCGGTAAGCCGGGTCGAGGAGTATTACGGCCTCAAGTACGCCCGCTGGGCCCTGGATCGCAAGGCGGACGACGACGCGGCCCAGCGGCTCATCCTGTCCCTGGCCACCGAGCGGGCTGTCGAACGCGGCAAGTTCGGGGAATTGAGCCAGACTTCGCCCACGACGTACAAGCTCCTCGCCGACGCCCCCTCCCCGCTCCTGGCCGACATCCTGGACGAGGCACTCGCCCAGAGGCGGACGGCCCTCGCCCTCGGCCTCACGCAGGCACTGAGCGACCGGGCCGACCGCTCCGTCGCCCAGCCGACCCGCGGCAGCGGGGCGAAGGCCCGGCCGGCCTTGCTGGTGCGGATGCTGGACGAGCCCGACGTGCGGCTGCAACTGGCGGCCGCGAACGGTTTGTTGCGGTCCGGCGTGCCGGTCGATCCGGCCGTGCGGGGCCGCGTCCTCGAGGTGCTTCGGCGGGCGGCCGCGATCGACGCCGGGGTTCCGCCCGAGGCCAAGGGGCAGGCCCTGATCGTGGACCCGAACAAGCTCCGGGGCGACTCGCTGGCGGCCCTGCTCCGCGGCTCCGGGTACGCGGTCGAACAGTATACCGCCGGGCGGGACGTGTTCCGCCGCGTGGCCCGGTCGTCGGACTTCGACGTGATCTTCGTGGACCGGCACGTCGTCAACCCGGAACTCCGCGACTTCCTCTCGCAACTCCGGGCCGACCTGAACGCCGCCCGCGCCCCCATCCTGGTGGTAGCGTCGGCCGAAACCGTGCGGCCGCCCTCCCTCGACGGCCTGCTGGTGCGGCTGGCCGTCCTCATCGCCGCCACCGAAACCGACACGCCCGCGATCCCGCTCCCCTACACCCCGGACATCCGCCGGGCCCCCGAGGACAACGACAGGCTCCGGGCCGCCGTGATCGAGCAGCGGGACAACGTCCTCCGCACCCTGTCGCGGTCGAGGATGGACCGCCTGACGCGGGTCCTCGCCGCCTCAAACCTCGTCTTCACCGAGCCGCAGCGGGCCTTCCTCAAGCTCCGCATCGAACAGGTGACGTGGGCCGCCCTCGCGGCCGACTACCCCATCACCCGGGAGTCGGCCCCGGCGACCGTCGATTACCTCGTCGAGTTCCAGCGGTTGCTCGCCGCGCAGGGGGCGGTCCCGCCATACGCCGGCCTGGGCATCAGCGGGCTGAGCGACCGGATCGAGCGGCTCCAGACCGACGTGGACGACAACCCGGCCGTGAAAAAGCGGTACGACACGATCCGGTCGGCGATCGACGTCGGCGGCCTGGGAATCGACCCGGGGGCGACGCGAGACCTGGCGGCCGAGGCGGCCGCGGCCCGGGTCGTCCGCGGCTTCCCGGCCGTCACGGTGGTGCCGGAACCGTTCTCGCGGGTCGGGTTCGAGGACGACGTGCGGGCGGCCTTCGCCGACGCGGCCCAGGCCCCGCGCGACCCGGCCGAGAAAAAGGCGGCGGCGAAACAGGCGGTCGAGTGGCTGCGGCAGATGGCGACGGGCGAGCTGACCGGGTATGACGTGACCCCCGCCGAGGCCGATCTGCGATCCGCCCTCCGCTCGGACGACCTCGCCCCGGCCGCGATCGACGCCGTGGCCAGGCTCAAGACTTCCGACGCCCAACAGGCCCTCGTGAACGTCGCCCTCACGGGCGGCCGGCCGGCCCCAATCCGCGTGCGGGCGGCGGACGCGGCCGTTCGCCACGTCCAGCTTTACGGCAAGATGACGCCCAAAACGCTGATCGACGCCCTGGTGCCGCTGGCGGCGGCGGAAACCAACCCCGACGTGCGGACCCGGCTCGTCGTCCTGAAGGGGCTTTTGGCGTCCGAGGGCGGGGCGTTCGTGAACGACTTGAAACAATACACGATCCCCCCGGAGCCGGTCGCCTTGCCCCCGGCGGACCCGGCCGCCCCGGCACCGGCCCCCCCGCCCGCCCCGCCGCCGGCCCCGTGATCAGACTCGCCGGGTATACCGAACACGTCCCGCCCGCTACAGTTAAGCCTGCCCCGCTCAGGGGCAGGCTTTTTTCGTCCCGGGCGCAAGCCGGCCGGCGTTCGGCGTCTGGGGGGTGAGCCCGGAAGGGACGGACGATTAACGGAGCCCGACCCATGACCCGACCCGCCACGACCCGCCCGAACGGCCAGCCCTCGCTGCAGGACTTGACCCTCCGCTTCCTGGCCACCCGCTCAGACGCCGCCCCGGCGGCAGTCGAGCTTGCCGGGACCGAAGTCGAGCCGCACCAGGTCGCCGCCGGGTTCCGGGTCGATCCGCGGGCGGCCTGGGTCGACGCGAACGCCGCCCTGGGCGTCGCCAACCCGGGCCCCGCCCCGGCCGAGTGGGCCGCCCTCGTCGGCTCCCTGAGCCCGGTGTCGGCCCTCCCGTTCGCCGCCGGCAACCACCCGCAGCGTGTCCAGGACTTGCACCCGCTCCTCGCCGACTTCAGCCCGTCGGGTCCGCGGCCGCGGTCGGCCAACGCCCCGCTCGGTTCGCACGGTCCGCGAGTTTCCAGCCGCACGCCCGCCGCGAAGCACCAGCCCGAGGCGGTGTTGCGGGCCGTCGGTTTGGCCCGGGCGGCGGGCGACCTGGACGCGGCGGACGAGTTGCTGACGACTGCAGAGGTGAGCTGTACCGGCGACCTGTGGGCCACGTGGGAGAATGAGAGGGCCGCCCTTCTGTGGGAGCGGGGCGACGGCGAGGCCGCCCTCGCCGCCTGGGAGGCGATGCCCGAAACGCCCCCGGCTCTGTTTAACCGCGGCATGGCCCTGCTGTTCCTCGACCGCCCGGCCGACGCCCGCCCGCTGCTGGCCCGGGCCGCGGGTCAGATCGCCGAGACGAGCGGGTGGAACGCCCTCGCCCGCCTTTACCTCGCCCTGGCCGAGATTCACGGCTAAAGGGTCCCCCGATCACCGAGACTTCCGCCGAAAGCCCACCCGTTGCAACGGGTGGGCTTTGCCCATTTCCACTCCACTTCTATACCGACTTGAGACCACCCTCCCCCTTCCCACACCCTGCCGGAATCCGTCCCATGCTCCCCCGCCTCCTTGTCGCTGCCGTCGTCATATTCGCCTGCACCTTCCAGGCCGCTGCCGCCCCGCTCGACACCCCAGTCGGGTTCACCCCCCTCTTCAACGGCAAGGATTTGTCCGGCTGGAAGGGTCACACCACCATGAAGGAGCGGGCCACCCTCCCGGCCGACAAGCTGGCCGCGTTACAGGCCGAGCGGACGAAGACGGCCCTGAGCCAGTGGTCGGTCGTGGACGGGGCCGTTCACCTCACGCCGCCGGACAAGTCGGCCAAGTCGGGCGTCAGCCTCGTCACGGACAAGGACTACGCCAACTTCGAGTTGCTGATCGACTGGAAGATCGAGAAGAACGGCGACAGTGGCCTCTACCTCCGTGGCCAGCCGCAGGTGCAGATTTGGGACTCGGACAACTCGCCCGGCGCGAAGGGGGCCGACAAGGGGGGCGGCTCCGGCGGGCTCTGGAACAACCCGGCCGGGAGCAAGGGCAAGACGCCGCTCAAGAAGGCCGACAAGCCGCTCGGCGAGTGGAACGGCTTTCACATCCGGATGGTCGGCGACGAGGTCACGATCCACCTCAACGGCGAGCTGGTGGTCGACAAGGCCCCACTGGCGAACTACTGGGACAAGGGCAAGCCTCTCCCGAAGGCCGGGCCGATCGAGTTGCAGTTCCACGGCGACCCGCTCTGGTTCCGCAACATCTTCGTCAAGGAACTGCCCTGACGCCGCCCCCGGTTTTTACCGCTTTTAAACGGCGCGTTTCGGCGGAACTCGCGGCCTACTCACGACATCCGCGTTACCGCTCCCACCCCCTCTGGTAAAGGGGGAGCGGCGACATTTTCGGGCCGTTCCAAGCCAGTCCGGCCCGAGACTTGCCATAAGTGGCTCCCTTTTCGTTTCCGGGGTGGTCCGTAAGATTGGCCCCGACCCCCGCCTCTCCACCACCCGGAGACGAACCGCGATGTCCACTTCGCAGTCGGTGACACGCCTCCTCGGCCTCGGCCTGACCCCCGGCAAGCTCCGCGGGCTGCAACGCATCAGCAACGGCAACGGCACGCTGACGATGGTCGCCACCGACCAGAACAGCTCGATGATGTCGATGATGAAGAAGGCGACCGGGAAGGAGCCGACGTACGCCGAGGTGGCCGACGCCAAAGTGATGCTCTCTCGGGCCCTGTCCCCGCACTGCTCCGGCCTGCTTGTGGACGGGTACTACGGGTACTGGAGCACGGTCGCGGCCCAGGCCGTCCCGTCCAGCACCGGGCTGCTGATCCGCGTCGAGAAGTCGGGGGCGGCGAAGAACAAGGCCGGGGCCCCGCAGGGGGAGGTCGAGCCGGGCTGGGGGGTCGCCAAGATCAAGCGGTGCGGGGCCGACGCGGTCAAGCTCCTGGCCCAGTTCGAGCCCGAAGAGCCGGACTCGGCCGAGCACAACTTCGAGTTCACCCGCCAGGTGTACGAGGACTGTGTCGCCCACGACATCCTCTTCCTTCTGGAGCCGATCCACTTCCCGTACGGGGACGAGTCGAAGGAGGCCGTCGCCGCCCGCAAGGCCAAGACGGTGATCGAGTCGGCCCGCATCCTGAGCCGGTACTGCGACGTGTTCAAGGCCGAGTTCCCGGCCTCGCCCGGCGTCGAGTCCGACTCGCATATGATGGACAACCTGAAGCGGCTCAACGACGTGTGCGAGAAGCCGTGGGTGCTCCTGAGCGCCGGGGTGGACTACCCGCAGTACAAGAAGCAGGTGGAGATGGCGATGAAGGCCGGGGCCAGCGGCATCCTCGGCGGGCGGGCCTTCTGGAAGGAGTTCATCACCTACGCGACCCCGGCCGAGCGGCAGAAGTTCGCCG
>JANPKP010000314.1:0-1599 GCA_031426095.1 Gemmataceae bacterium | reverse complement strand
ACCCGCCGGAGAGGCCCGGCCTGAATACTGCCGGGCGGGTGGCCGAGGTCGGCCTGCGCGGAACCCCGTTCGTGCGGGGCCTGCTGAGGGTCGGCGAGGGGGTCGAGCGGAAGGGCCTGGACGGCCGGCCGCTGAAGCGGGCGGAGGCGGACCAGGCGATGGGCGAGGGCGTCGCCGAGCTGATCACCGACGGGCTATAGCAGGCTTCGGTCGGGTGTAGCGGTGTACCCGGCGTGCCGGATGTAGGCCTGGGCGTCCTCCGGCGTCACCTCGCCGGCCAGCCGTTCGATGACCGCCCGCAGACCCTCGGCCGTCCGCTCGGCCGCCTTTCTCAGTAAGCCTTTGAGCTTGCTGAACGCCATCTCGATCGGGTTCAGGTCCGGGCTGTACGGCGGCAGGTACCGCAGCCGGCACCCCGCCCCCTCGATCGCCTCCCGCACCCCGGCCACCTTGTGGCTCCGGAGGTTGTCCATCACCACCGTCACCCCCGGCGTCAGGCAGGGCACCAGGACCTCCCGCACGTAGGCCAGGAACCGCGCCCCGTTGACCGCCCCGTCGAGCACCCGCCGGGCGACCAGCCCGCCGGCCCCCAGCGCCCCGACGAAGGTGAGCGTCGCCCACCGCCGGAACGGCACCGCCTCGGGCAGGCGCTCGCCCTTGGGGGCGTACCCGCGGGCCGGGGTCATGTTCGTCCTGGCCCACGTCTCGTCGAGGAACAGCACTTTCTCGGGGTCGATCGCCGGCGTCACCGCGGCCCGCCAGTCGTCGCGCGCCTCGGCCACGTCGGGCCGGTCCTGCTCGGCCGCGCGGACCGACTTTTTTTGTAGGTCAGCCCGAGCCGGCGCAGCCCGCGCCAGACGCTCAGCACCGACGCGGTCGTCTGGAGCAGCTCGCGGTACCCGGCCGCGGTCCGGCCGGGGTGGGCGCGGACGAGTTCGCCCAGCTCGGCGTCCCGCCCACCCAGCGGCGGCCGGTCGGGGCGGCGGGGCGTGCGGGGGGCACTCTCGCCGGCGTCGCGGAAGCGCTGCCTGACCCGCCGCACCCAGGCCTCGCTGACCGCGAAGGTTTCGGCGGCCTCCGAGGTGCCCATGCCGTCCTGGCAGGCGGCCAGAACCCGTGTGCGCAAGTCCACCGAGTACGCCCGCATCGCCATGCCCCCTAGAAGTTGGGGGCATTATAGCCGCGACCGGCACAACCGCTACACTTGCCCGAAGCCTGCTCTAACAAGATCTTTACTCCACCGTGACGCTCTTCGCCAGGTTCCGCGGCTTGTCCACGTCGCAGCCCCTTACCAGGGCGATCTCGTAGGCCAGCAGTTGCAGCGGGATGCTGACGATGATCGGCTGCAGGTACTCCGGCACGTCCGGCACCGGGATCACGTCGTCGGCCAGGTGGCCGACCTCGCGGTCGTTCGGACTGCACACCGCGATCACGGGGCCGCCGCGGGCCTTGATCTCCTGCATGTTCGACATCACCTTGTCGAACACGCTCCCGCGCGGCACCAAAAACACGCTCGGCGTGTCGGCGTCCACCAGCGCGATCGGCCCGTGCTTCATCTCCGCGGCCGGGTAGCCCTCGGCGTGCAAGTAGCTGATCTCC
>JANPKP010000313.1:0-5400 GCA_031426095.1 Gemmataceae bacterium | reverse complement strand
CCAGAGCCAGAGCGGGTTCGCGTCCACGAGGGAGCCTCCGGTGAAGGGTGGGACGGGTTTAATTTTTGTGGCACCGGCCTCTGGCCGGTGCGGGGCAAGCCCCGCCCGGGAGCCCGGGGCGAGCCGGTTGAGCCTGCTTGCCTCGCACCGGCCAGAGGCCGGTGCCACAAGAAAAGGAAGCCCGGAGCGGCGATTCTGCCCGGATTCCGCCGCCACTCCCGCTTTACCGGGGTGGGTGGGAGCGGGAGAACTTAAGTCGCACCCCCGCCGCGGGATCGGGCGAAACGCACCGTTTAAAAGCGGTAAAATGTGGGAACGCTCCGCCGTGCGGGCGTCACTTCACCCGCGGAACCGGGCCGACCCTCTCGAACGTCTGCGTCGAGGACGACGACCCCCGCGGTGCCATGACCGGGTTGACCGCCAGCCGCACCTTGAGGTCGGCCCCGCCCTCGACGGCGACCGCCAGCACCGACCGCGGCCCCGGGGTCGGCCCGAGGAGGGCGTCCACCATGCCGGCCTCCTTCTCCCCCTGCAACTTCGCAACCACGGCCCGCACGGCGGCCCGGGTCACGTAGAAGTCGAGGGCCTTCGCCGGCCCCGGCCTGGCGTCCGCCGCCGCCTTCACGGCCGCCACCGGGTCCGAACCCATCGCGGCGTACACCGCCTTCGGGCCGAAGCCGACGCACAGGGAGACGTCCGGGCCGAAGAGCTTGGCGAGTGCCGTACTCGTGTCCGGCCCCTTCGGCAGGAGGTCGGCGACGGCGAGCGTGTGGAGCGTGACCGCCCCCGCCTTGCCGGCGTCCAGGGTCACGGCCTTCTTCACCTCCGCGGGGAGCCCCTTCACCATCTCCTTGACGGCCGCTTCGAGCTTCGAGGGGTCGTCGAGCGTGACCGCCCCGACGGCGTGGACGCGGCCCTTGTCGTCCGGGGCGGAGAGCCCGGCGGCCAGGTCGAGGGCGTCGCCCTTGGCGGTCCGGGTGAGGGCGGTCAGCAATTCGCCGAGGACGGGCCGGAGCAGGGGCCCGGCGTCGTCCTTCGCGGTTTCGAGCAGGCCGGCCAGCTCCGCGACGCGGTCGCCGACGGGGGCGAGGCCGAGCGTCAGCCCGGCGGCCGGCCCGGCGGGGATGACGCCGGCGAAGGTGTTGGCCGTCGGCTTGCGGGCGGCGATTGCGGCGGCCAGGGGGGTGCCCGGTTTGGGCGTCACCGTCACCTCCGCCGCCACGTCCCCGGCGTCGGGCACGGCCGTGACCCGCAGGGTGATGTCCTGGGCTTCGGTCGTGAGGGCGTCGAGGTTGCGGCCGGCGAGCATCAGCCACGGGTCGATCAGGAGGAGTTCCATCATGCCGAACGACAGATTGGGCCGACCGCCGGGGCCGCCCCGCCCGGCGAACGCCTGCTTCCGAATCTCCGTGTACTTCTCGAACAGCCCCTTGAGGAGCTTGGCCGGCAGCCGGTCGGGGGCGAAGCGGACGGCCAGGTGGGCCTTCTCGCCCGGCTTCGCCAGCGTCTCGGGCGGGATCAGGGCGGCCGGGTCGAGGGCCGGGCCGGTGTCGTTGACGGCGAGGTAGGCGTGCCCGTGGGCGAAGCGGAGGGCGGCCGGCGGCGGGCGGTAGCCGGACGGCGTGACGGCGTAGAGCCCCTTCTGGCCGGCGACCGCGGCCGCCTTCCACTTGAGCCGGTCGAGCAGGGCCAGGAAGTCGATCTCGTTCGTGACCGGCAGCACGAACACGACGACCGTCTTGGTGGGGTCCTCGGGCACGGTCCCGTAGGCGGCGAGCGGGAGGTCGAGGTCGAGGCCGTCGAACCCCTTCTCGCCGAGGGTGTCCTTCAACCCCCGGTCGAACCCCTCGACCGCCTTGTCGCTCCCGCCCTGGGGCCGGGCGAAGGCGGCGACGAAAGTCCGGAGGTCGCCCAGCCAGCGGGCGGCGGGCTGGGCCTGGGCGGTGAACGTCGGGGCGTCGGCGGCGGCCAGCGGGCCGGCGGCCGCCGCGAGCAGCAGCGGGGCGAGGAGGCGGGCGAACATGGGAGCGGCCTCGTGGGAGGGGAAGGGCGAAGCCCACCCGTCGAGGCGGGTGGGCTTTCGGGGCGAAGACGGTTACCGGGGCACGGGGGGCGAGCCCACCCCCACCCGGGAGACGAGCTTGAGGTTGAACCCGACGCGGACCTTCAATTCGGCCCCGCCGTCCACCGCCAGGAAGAAGGCGCTCGACGGCTTGTCGGCCGTCCCCAGCATCTCGGCCGCCTTGGCCCCGGCCGCCTCGCCGCCGGTGGCCGCCGCCAGCTTCGCCAGCCGGGCCGGGTTCACCACCACGTCCAGCACCCGGGCCGCTTCGGGCTTGGCCGCTAGGGCCGCCTTGAGGGCCGGCACGGGGTCGGGGCCGAACGCCACGAGCAGCCCGTTCGGGGCGAAGGCGAACGCCAGGACGGCGTCCCCGCCGAAGAGCTTCTGCACGTCCGGCGGGGTGAACCCGCCGACCTTCGCCGTGTGGATGGCCACCCCGTTGGCCTTGTCGGCGTCGAGCGTCACGAGTTCCTTGGCCTGCGGCGGGGCCTCCTGGGTGTAGAGCTTGCGGAACTCGGCTTCGAGCTTCTTGGTGTCGTCGAAGGCGACGGCCGTCACGGCCGTGAAGTGGTCGTCCTTGTCCGGCCCGTTGATCGCCCCGACGAGGTCGAACTCGCCCCCCTTGATGGTCCGCACCAGCCCGTCGGACAGCTCGGTCAGCAGCGCCTTGGCCGGCGGCGGGGCGGTGCCCAGCCCCTGCTTGAGCCCGGCCCCGAAGGCGGCCGCCACGCCCTCCCGCAGCTCCGGGGTGAACAGCGGCAGCCGCGTCTTGAACCCGACCACGGTCCCGGTGCCGACCACCCCGGCGAACTTGTTCGTGGTCGGCTTGCGGGCGGCGATGTCCTTCGCCAGGCTCGACCCCGGCTTGCCGACGAGCCCGAGTTCGAGCGACGTTTCGGCCGTCGCCGGGTCGAGCAGCACGCGGACGACGGCCTCGTTCGACTCCTTGAGCTGGACCGTGTACCGCTTCATCAGCTCCTTGGCCTGCAGGGTGAACTCCTTCACCCCCTTCTCGGCGTCCGGCGGCACGGGGGCGTTATCCAGCCCCTCGAGGAACCCGCCCAGCCCGGCGGCGAACTGCTGCTGCAACTCGGCCGGGAACCGCTCGACGTACACGCGGGCCGACAGCGGGGCCGCCTCGCCGGCGACCACGAGCTTCTCGTAGGCGGGGAACTTGGCCGGGTCGAACTCGTCGGCGGTCATCTCGATGCTGACGTAGGCGACCCCGTCCACGAGCCGGAGGTAGCCCGGTTTGGCGTCGTCCGGCTTGCCCTTGTCGGTGATCCGGTAGAGCCCCTTCTTCCCGTCCACCGGGGCCACGTCGCCGGCCTTGCCGAGCAGGGCGAGGAAGTCCTTCTCGTCGGTGACGGCGGCCGCCCCGTACCCGAACGACTCCTTCCCCTTCTCGGCGTTCGGGCGGAAGTAGATGCCGAACACGACCGGCTTCTGGAGGTCGAGGCCGCTCAGGCCCTTGTCGCCGAGCTTCTCCTTGAGCGAGTCGTTGAGCTTCTTGACCGCGTCCTCGCCGCCGACCGTGCGGGCGACGGTGCGGGCGTCGTCGAGGAGCTTGCCCGGGGGGGCGATCTGGAGGACGACCGGCGGCAGGTCGGCCGCCCGGGCGGCCGGCGCGAGGCCGGCGAGGAGCAGGGCGGCGGCCAACAATCCGTGACGCATGGGGGATTCTCCGTGTCCTTCGGGGAGGGTGTCGCGGCCGCCCGCTATCATACGAGGCGCTGCTAGAAGGTGTGAGTGGGAGTGTGGGGTGTGAAGGAAGACGAAGCCGTTCGGCGTTTCCCCACACTCCGCACCCACACTCGCACCCTCTCCCTACCGCCCGACCCGGCCCGGGGTTTCACCATGCGCGACCGCGTGATTGCCTACTTCCAGGGGCTCCAGGACCGCGTCTGCGCCGGGCTGGCGGCGGCCGACGGGGCGGCGGCGTTCCGCGAGGATTCGTGGGAGCGGCCGGGCGGCGGCGGCGGGCGGAGCCGGGTGGTCGAGGGGGGGGCCGTGTTCGAGAAGGGGGGCGTCAACTACTCGGACGTCCACGGCGACATGGACCCGAAATTCGCCGCCGGCCTGCCCGGCGACGGGACCGCGTTCACGGCCGCCGGGGTGTCGCTCGTCGTCCACCCCCGCAACCCGCGGGTGCCGACCGTCCACGCCAACTTCCGCTACCTCACCAAAGGCTCGGCCGCGTGGTTCGGCGGCGGGGCCGACCTGACCCCGTACTACCCCGTGAAGGAGGACGTGGTCCACTTCCACCGCACCTGGAAGGCCGCCTGCGAGCGGCACCCCGGCGTCGCCGACTACCCGGCCATGAAGACGGCGTGCGACGACTACTTCCACCTCCCGCACCGCGACGAGGCCCGCGGCGTCGGCGGCATCTTCTTCGACTACCTGCAGGGCGACCCCGAGGCGACGTTCGCCTTCGTCCGCGACGCCGCCGACCGCTTCCTCGACGCCTACCTGCCGATCGTCGGCCGGCGGAAGGACACCCCGTACACCCCGGAGCAGCGGGCGTTCCAGGAGTACCGCCGGGGCCGGTACGTCGAGTTCAACCTCGTCTACGACCGCGGCACCATCTTCGGCCTGAAGACGAACGGGCGGACGGAGAGCATCCTGATGAGCCTGCCGCCGGTGGTGCGGTACGTCTACGACTACCGCCCCGCGCCCGGCTCCGCGGAGGCGGAACTGACCGACTACTGGCTCAAACCGCGCGACTGGGCCGCCGCGGACGACACTACGCCCGCCGAGCCGGCGCGGTGGAACGAGTAGGAAGTTTGGCGAATATGGGTTGACAGGGCCGGTTAGTCTGTAGATAAGGGTTGTGACCCCGGGCGGAACCGGGGACAGAGTTCCTCACCCTGTTTGACTTCCGGAGGATCCGATGAAGAAGTTCCTGCTCGTGGCCGTCATGGCCGCCTTCGCCCTGGCCACCACGGCCGACTCGGCCGAGGCCTTCGGCAAGCGCAAGAAGAAGAAGGGCGGCGACTGCGGCGGCTGCGAAGCCCCGGCCCCGGCCTGCTGCGACGGCGGCGGCTACGCCCCCCCGCCGCCGTGCGGCGGGTGTGACACCGCCCCCCCCGCCTGCTGCGACGGCGGCATGGTGGCCCCCCCAGCCGGCACGACCCCGCCGGTGATGGCGGCCCCGAAGACGATGCCGGCCCCGGCCCCCATGAAGTCTTAAGCGGGCCGTCGGTTTGCCAACCGCGCCGGGGCACCTCTCCGCCCGGCCACCCGACGGCGGCGGCCTCCACGGCCGCCGCCGTTCGCTATTCATGACTCCCGGGGCCGCACGCCGCGGCCCGCCCCACCCGGAGTCGCCATGCCCGCCC
>JANPKP010000312.1:0-9678 GCA_031426095.1 Gemmataceae bacterium | reverse complement strand
TCGACCGGGGTGCCGCTGCAGCCCGTCGAATACCCGCCGGTGCAGCCGGTGCTGATGATCTCACCGCTGCAGCCGCCCGAGCAGCCGTAGCTCTTCTTGCTCTTGTGGTGCTTGCCGAAGAGCTTGAAGCGGCCGCCCTCGCCGCCGCAGCAGCCGCTCACCGGCTCGCCGCCGCAGCAGCCGCGGTGGACGACGACCGGGGGGGCCGGGGGGGCCACCGGGGCGGAGCCGCAGCAGGAGCTGACGACTTCGCCGCCGCAGCACCCGCCCGACTTGTTCTTGCGACCGCCGAAGAGCCCGCCGAGGAACCCGCTCTTACCGCCACAGCAGCCGCTCACGTCGCCGCCGCAGCAGCTCGTGACCTCGCCGCCGCAGCAGCCGGACGACTTGTGCCCGAAAGCGGCCACGTCGGTCGACCCACTCATCGCCACCATCAGGACCATGCTGTACATCTGACCGCCTCCCAGTTCCGTGTTGGTACAACCCCGTGAAGCACTCGCCCCACCGCACGCCGCCCGTGGAGCCGTAGGGCCGGAACCGTACCGCCACAGTAGGTTTCGGACTTCCCGGTTGGCTCGCACGCAATGGGTCGCGTGTGTTGGGGATCGTAGTTTTCAGCCTTTAGGCCGTCAATGGCAAATGGGGCAAGATGGCGACCCCTGAGGAGTTTGGGTCGGCCAGTTGGAATAAGTGGCGTCACCCGCAAGGCAGCCACACTTTATCGGGAGGGAAGAGTGGCGCTCACCCGCGTCGTGTCCCACATCGGGCGGGTCCCCTCCGGTGAGGGGGAGCGGCCGGGCGTGTGTCGCCGCCCCCGCCTTGTCGGGACGGGGCCCACCCGGACAACCCGTTTTCACGGGGGAAACAGCGGGGCATCTTGTGCAACACTTTGCCGTTTGCCCCGCTCGCGCCGGTGGGGGCGGACCCGGGGGCCGGCGGCGAGGCGGTTTTGGGTTCAAACGAGCAGATGAAACGGCCCCAGTCGGGTATGCTGATGGGGTCCGTTGTTACCCGATGACCGGCGGCCTCCCGAGCGGCCCTCGGTCCCCCTCGCAGAGGCCGTCATGGAACGGGACGCCCCGCCTCCGGTCCCCCCACGCCTTGAAGACGTCGTCCCACCCCCGGAGCCGGCCGCCGTGTATTCGGTGGCGGCCGCCGGCCTCGGCCTGATCGGGGTGGCCGCCCTTTTAGGCCTTGCCGTCACCCTCATCGGCGACCGCGCCCCGTGGCCGCTGGCCACCGCCCGCCTCTGGCTCGTCGGGCTGGGGGCAGTCGTCACGGGGTACGCCGTGTCGCGGCGGCCGGGGCTGCCGGGAGTCTGGCTCCTCGCCGCGGTCACGGCCGGGCTTGCGGTCGTCGGGGTGCCCGCCACCTGGGACTCGTTCCGCCTGCTCTTCGCCGTGTTAGCCGTGGTCGCGGCCGCCGGGGCGGGGGTCGTTGCCCTCCCCCCGAGGTGGCGGGTTCGGGTGGCCTCGGTACTGGTGCTGCTCCACTTCGGCGGCATCTTCATGGCCACCACCAGCCCCGAGACGCAGGGCTCGAGCCCGTGGCTGACGCACCAACTCTTCACCCGCGTCTACTACCCGTACCTCCAGTTCATCTACCAGCGGAACGCCTACCATTTTTACTCCCCCGAGCCGGGGCCGGCGAGCCTCCTGGCCTTCATGGTCAAGACGCACACCGGCGAGCGGATCGACCGCAACGGCATCACGGTGCCGACCTACGACCGCGAGTGGTACGTCATCCCGAAGCGGCCGGACGACGTGAAGGACCCGCTGGCCGTGTCGTACTTCCGCCGGCTTTCGATCACCGAGCAGACGGCCGGGGCGGTGCCCGGCGGGTACGGGCACGTCCTGTTCGAGGCGGACGAGGCCCGGCGGCGGCGGCAACTCGCCCGGTACTACGATGAGGCGGCCCAGGAGGAGCGGGCGATCCCGTTCCACCCGTTCGAGCAGGCCCTCGCCCAGTACCGGGTGCCGTTCCCCAACACCCTCCGGTACACCCTGCCGTCGTACGCCAAGCACGTCATCCACGAGCGGACCAACGGCGGCGACGAGCGGGCCCCGCGGACGACGGTGATGATCTACAAGCTGGTCCACTCGACGGTGGCCGCCCACGAACTGGCCCGCAAGCGGGACCCGGTGGCCCCCTACGCCCCGTCCACGTTCCGGACGTTCTTCCTCGGGGAGTACAACTCCAGCGGGGAGCTGGTGAACCCCCGGGATGCGATGCTCTACTGGCAGATGCCGATCTACCCGAAGGAGTCGGCGGCGACGGGGGTGACGGGCCCGCCCGACCCGGACGAGTACGTGGACTACCTCTCCCTCCACGCGGGTCAGAAGTTCGACTGGAGGAGCCTGCGATGAGCACGACGCTTGCCCCGCCCCCGCCCCGGTCGTTCGCCGCCAAGTGGCGGGACTTCTGGTTCGCCCCCGGCGACCCGACCACCCTCGGGTTCATCCGGGTCGTGGCCGGCATCCTGATCGTCTACCTGCACCTGAGCTACACCTTCGACCTGTACGGGTTTTTCGGCAAGTACGGGTGGTACGGGCAGGAGTACGTGAACCGGGACCGGCACGAGTACCCGTCCCAGGCGATGCCGCTCAACGACACGTGGGACGACGTGCCGGCGGCGGCCGACGTGCCCGAGTTCCCGCACCGCAAGAAGGCGGTGGTCGACTTCATCAACCGCCTGCCGGCCGACCCCGCCCGCCGGGCCGACGCCCTCCGGTACTTGAACCGGCTCCTCATGACGAACAACAGCGAGGCCGGGCGGGCCGGCCTCCGCTACCTCCTGATGATCTTCGAGAACGACGACCGGCGGGAGGAGGCCCTCCGCAAGTTCGTGGCCGACGCCCCGGCCCTCGGCGAGGCCCCCAAGGCCCCCGACGAGAACGCCGCCGTCCCGGCCCTGTTCCAGCCGATGCCGAAGGACGAGCGGCAGGCCGTGGCCGACGAGATACGGGCCTTCATCGCCCTCCTGTACGCCCCCCCGCCGGCCGGCGGCCGGGCTCGCGACCCGGAGGACGCCCGGTACGTCCTCCAGCACCTCGTCGAGTGCGACCACGACAGCCTCAAGGCGTTCGTGAGATTCCTCGTCGCCCTCCCGGCCGACCCGGCCGAGATGGAGCGCCTGACCGGCTACCTGGCGTACTGGCACGCCGAGCCCAGTCGGACCGTGCGGATCGGCCACCCGATCTTCTCCGTCTGGTTCCACGTCTCCGACCGGCCGACGATGACGGCCATCCACTTCGGCATCCTCGCCGTCATGGTCCTCTTCACCCTGGGGGTGTTCACCCGGGTCACGTCGGTGCTCACGTGGCTGTCCGCCCTCTGCTACATCCACCGCTCCCAGCAAGTGCTCTTCGGCATGGACACGATGATGAGCATCTTGCTGTTCTACCTGATGATCGGGAACAGCGGGGCGGCCCTGTCCGTGGACCGGGTGGTCCAGAGGTACCGGGCGGCCCGGGCGAGCATCCGGCGGACGGGCGGGATCGACGAGCCGACGCGGGCCTTCCTGGCCGCCCCGCCGCCGTCGGTCACGGCCGGGTTCGCCATCCGCCTGCTCCAGGTCCACTTCTGCTTCATCTACATGGCGTCGGGCATGTCGAAGCTCAAGGGCGGGGCGTGGTGGAACGGGAACGCCATCTGGGACGTGATGGTGGTGCCCGAGTTCACCCTGCTGCGGTACCCGTGGTACGAGCAGATGATGAACGTGATCGCCGGGTCCAAGCCGGTGTACTACACCTTCATCTCGTGCGGGGCGTGGTTCACCCTGTTCCTCGAACTCGGTCTGCCCTTCCTGATCTGGACGCGGCTGCGGCCGGTAATGGTCTTCATGGCCACCCTGCTCCACGCCGGCATCGGCGTCCTGATGGGGCTCAATCTTTTCGAGTTGATGATGATGGCCATGCTCCTCGCATACATTCCCGGCGGGGTGATCCGCGAGTGGATTCGGGGCAAGGTGGGCGGCAAGCCGCTCGGGTTCCGGTTCGACGGCCGCTCGGCCGGCGGCGGCCGGGCGGCGGCGGCGGTGGCGGCGGCCGACCTCGACGGCGTTGTGCGGTTCGACCCCGCCGGGGAGATCGCGGCCGCCCCCGTTCTCACCGTCGCGGACGGCACGCCGGCGGCCCGCGAGGCGGCGTTCGGCACCCTCGCCGGCTCGCTCCGCCTCCTACGGGGGCTTTGGCTGATCCTGCTGCTGCCCGGCCTGCGCGGGTGGCTGACGCGGGTGATGTTCCCTGCGGCTCCCGCGGGGGGGGAGCCGACCCCGCCGAAACGGGGTGTCGGCGGCCCAAGCCGGCCGACGGCGGCGAGTTAAGAATTGCACCCCTCGAAGCCCACCCGTTGCAGCGGGTGGGCTTTCTCGTTGCCCCTTTCCCCTTCCCCACCCCTCCGACCGGCACTTTCGCTCAAGCCGCGGCCGCCGGCGGGTCGATCCTTCGGGGGAACGGATTCCCACCGCCGGCGGCCGGCGCAAGGAGGCGCGAGCGTGCGAGGGCGGCCCCGCCTACTGCTGATCGCCGGTCTGGCCGGCCTCCTGCTTGCCGCCGCCCCCGCGCCGGGCCAGGACCGCGAGCCCGAACTCGAGGCCCGGTACTGGCCCCGCCGCCAGCTCAACTTCCCCCTCATCGCCGAGAACCTGGCCCGCCTCCCCGAGGAGCCGACCGAGTTCCGGCTGTACGTCGCCACCAACCGCGGGCCGTTCAAGTTGGGCCCGCAGATCAAGGCCGGCCGGCTCCCGGTCCTGCCCAGCGGGAAGAAGGGCATCCCGTTCGAGGCGGACCGCGACGGCGAGTACGAGTTCGCCGTCCAGTTCGTCTACCCGAGCGGGAGCGTCGAGCCGCGGGACGACAAATTGCAGGCCGAGATGCGGGTCGTGTTCGACACCGTCCCGCCGACCGTGAGCGTCGCCGCCGTCGGCAACGGCGTGGAGTGGAACGCCGCCGACGAAAACCTCGATCCGGACGGCATCACCCTTCAGGGGCGGCTCCCGGGCGAGAGCCGGTGGACCGCCGTCACCCCCCGCGGGGCCGGGGCGTTCGCCGCCTCCGACCGCTACGCCTGGCAGCTCAAGCCCGGCCAGCAACTCGACGTGCGGTTGATCGCCAAGGACAGGGCCGGCCACGAAAGCACCTCCCGCGTCGTCCGCGTCCCGGGGGCCGATGGGAGCGCCGGGCTGGTTCGGAACCCCGACCCGTTCAACCGCGAAGGCACCGGCCGGACGTCCGACTGGCCCCCGTCCGGAAGCGGGGGCACGGGCGGTGGGCTCGGCAGCCGGTCGCCGCAGGCCCCGATCTACTACGTGAACTCGCTCAATTTTAACGTCGAGACCACGATCAACCGCATGGGCCGCTCGGGGGTGAAGGCCGCCCACCTGTTCGTGTCGAAGGACCAGCGGACGTGGAAGGCGGCCGGCAAGAAGGACCTCGACCTCAAGGCCGACGACCGCGACCAGAACATTTCGATCCCCTACGAGGCCGCCGACAAGGGGCTGTTCGGGTTCATCGTCATCCCCGAGAGCGGGGCCGGCCGGCGGGCCCCGGACCCGGTCCCGGACGCCCCGGCGATGGTGCTGGTCGATGTCGACCCGGACCCGCCCCGCGTCAAGATCACGAGCGTGGAGGTGCTGCCCGGCGACGCCCGGGGGCCGCGGGTGGACATCACCTACGAGGTGGCCGACCGCAACCTCATGGCCAAGCCGGTCAGTCTCGAATGGTCGGTGGCCGCGGGGAGCGGCGCGCAGTGGCAGCCGATCGCCCTCCAGATCGACGGCTTCCTGCCGAACCGGGCCGACCCGGACGTGAAGGTGGGTCGGTACTCGTGGTACGTGCCGGACGAGAAGGTGTGGCACTTCTTCGTCCGCATCCGGGCGACGGACAAGGCGGCCAACACCGGCGAGAGCGTGTACGAGAAGGAAGTGCTGGTGGACCTGGAGAAGCCGGAGGCGGCGATCAAGGCGGTGCAGACGCAGCCGGGTGCCGGCCCGGGCACGGTGCGGCCCGGCGGCGTGTCGGTCCCGTCGCGGCGGCCGGCGGCCCCACTGGAACCTACGCGGCCGGCGATCCCCACGCCCCCGACCGTCCCGAGCGACAGGCCGGAAGTGCCGCCGCTGCCATGACGAACTGATTTCACTTCACCGCCGCGAACGGCCGCAGGGCTTCGAGCGTCTTCTTGCCCACACCCTTAACGCCGCGCAGGTCGTCCACGGTAGCGAACGGGCCGGCGGCCGCCCGCTTCTCGGCGATCCGCTGGGCGAGCGTCGGGCCGACCATCGGCAGTCGTTGTAGGTCGTCCACCGACGCCGCGTTCACGTTCACGGGCGGCTCGCCCGGTCCCACTTTCCTTACCACGCGGGCGGTCCACGCGGGGGCGTCCGTAGGTGCGGCCACCACCTTGCGGCTAAGAACGACCAACTCGGCGTCCCCCGCCGGGGTGCCGTCCACCCGGAGGAACGGCCGCACCTTCTCGACCGTCGCCGGGCCGAAGCCGTGGACTAGCCGCAGGTCGTCCACCGAGCGGAACGGGCCGCGGCCCTTGCGGTGTTCGGCAATAGCCCCGGCGAGCTTGGGGCCGAGGCCGGGGATTTGTTCGAGGTCGCCGCGGTCGGAGGTGTTCAGGTCGAGCCGGAGGTTCGGCGGGACGGTGACTTCGTCCGTGGGCCGCGCCCCGAGGCGGTTGCCGTAGCCGCGAAAGACGAGCAACCCAACGAGCAGGAGGAAGAAAGCCCCGAGCGCGACCTGGGCCGACCGGCGCGAGGGGAGCGGCGGCCCCGGCGGGGGCGGCGGGCTGCCGACGGGGATGAGCGGGGGCGAGTCCATACCGGGGGC
The DNA here is from genome assembly GCA_031426095.1 of Gemmataceae bacterium. GTDB lineage: Bacteria > Planctomycetota > Planctomycetia > Gemmatales > Gemmataceae > JANPKP01. The sequence continues at coordinate 2,845 of JANPKP010000312.1, read as the reverse complement.
CTGCACGCGGGGCGGTCCTCACCGAGCGGCCATCTTACCCTTTCCGCAAAGTCACCGCCACATACCGGCACCAATTCCACAAACCCGGGGCCAGCCGCAGGAGCCGGGCGTCGGCCGCGTCGAGGGTGTGGCTCACCCGCGGGTTCGGCCACACGCGGCGGAGCATCCCGACTAGCTGGAAGCCTTCGACCGTGAGCGTGGGGAAGGCGGCCCACAGTGGGGCGAGGTCGCGGCGGGTGAGCGGCCGCTCGTCGGGGGTGCGGTCCTTCCCCGGGTACGGCAGAAAGCGGCGGGCGAACGCCAGCGCCGGGTTGCCGCCCCACGGCTCACAGAACACGGCTACCCCGCCCGGCTTCATCACGCGGCTCAACTCGCGGCCGGCCCGTGCGAGGTCGAGGTGGTGGAGGACGGCGTTCCCCCACACGGCGTCGAAGCTGGCGTCGGGGAAGGGGAGCGCCTCGCCGTCGGCGATCACGCACGCCACCGCCACGCCGTTCGCCCGCGCCCGCTCCCGGGCCTCGGCCACGTACCCCGGCGACAGGTCGAACGCCGTCACGGCCGCCCCCGCCCGGGCGAGAACGACGGCCGCCATGCCGTGCCCGCAGCCGTAATCGAGGGCCGCCTTCCCCCGCAGGTCGCCGAGCGACGCGAACGCCGGCCGCACCCACGTCTCGTGGTCGAGGAACGCGGCGTCCTCGAACCGCAGGTCGGCCCGCCCCTCGCGGAACGAGTCCGCCCGCTCGGCGGCCTGCCGGTCGTGGTGGAGTTGTTCGCTGAGGAGGCGGTCCGTGCCGGTCATGCGTGGGGTTCGCTTCAAATGGCGAGGTAGACGTACACCCCGCACAGGATCGCCACGGCCCCGGCGAGGCTCGCCAGCACCCAGAACAGGCTCTTCTTCCGCTGGGCCAGTGCCACCGAGGCGACCGTCACGCCGGCCTGGGCCACGAGCATCACGTAGAAGAAGTTCTTGCTCTTGATGCGGTGGCGGTCCGACTCCGCCTCGGACAGCGTGACCCGAACCTCGTGGAGCCGGCCGAGGTCCTGGTTGAGCCTGGCCTCGATGAGGTAGCGGCGGTGGTCGAGGTCGGCCCGGGCGGCCTGGACGGCGAGGGCGGTCGGGCGGTCGCCCGCCCGGCGTTCGAGTGCCGCCCGGTCGAGGGCGTCGGCCGCCTTCAGCACCGGCCCGTTCGACTTGTCGAAGGCGTCCGCCGTGGCCTCCGCAGCCCGGATGTCGTCGTCCACGTCCGCCCGCGTGCCGCTCTCCCCGGGCGGGTGTGGCACGCGCGGGGCGGACTCCGGCTTCGGCGGGCCGCCCCCGGTCAGCCACGCCACGGCCTTGTCGGCGTCGGGCACGCCGGCCGCGAACGGGGCGAAGTCGGCGGCCGTCGCCGGGCCGCGGTCGGCGGCGGCGAGGAGGGTCCGCGTCTGCCCCTGGAGGATGAGCGAGCGGTCCCGTTTGAAGCCGGCGAACGCCCACTGGCTGCCGGCCTTCGACTGGTCCTGGGCGGCGACCGACCGCCAGTACATGGCCAGGTTCATCTCGCTGCCCGAGAGGCCGGCGAAGATCGTGGCCACCACCGTCAGCACGATCGGCGTCGCGGTGATGACGCGGTCGAACGTCGATTTCGGCTCGTCCGGCGGGGTGTCGGGCACGGCTTCCCTCGGGGCGGGATCGGGGCAGGGGCAGTGTATGGCAAGAACCCCTCGCCCGGCCCCTCCCCCAAGAAAGGAGTGGAGGAAGATCGGTTGCCGGCTCCCCTCCTCTCTTGGGGGAGGGGCCGGGGGAGGGGTTCTTCTCCCCCACCCCGGCGGGCGAACCTACAACAACCCCACGACTTCCCTCACACCCAACGGAACGGACCCCGCCGTGGCCACCGACCCGATTCCCGCCCCCTCGCCCGCCGACGCCGACCACGCCGGGGTCCGGCTCGACAAGCTCAAGAAGATCGAAGCCCTCGGCCTCGACCCGTGGGGCCAGCGGTTCGACGGCCACACGCCCATCGGCTCCGTCCGCGAACTGCCGGCCAAGCCGTTCGACGACGCCAACCCCGGGCCGACGGTCCGGGCCGCCGGCCGCGTCGTCCGCCACCGCACCGGGGGGAAGCTCCACTTCCTCGAAATCTGGGACGCCAGCGGCCGCGTGCAGGTCATGGTCCGCGTCAACAAGGTGGGCGAGACCGACTGGAAGGTGCTGCAACTGCTCGACCTCGGCGACATCGTCGGGGTCGACGGCGAGTTCGGCGTGACGAAGACCGGCGAGCCGACGATCCAGGCCACGAAGCTCACCTTCCTGACGAAGTCGCTGGAGCCGCACCCGAAGGACGTGTACGGCCTCGGCGACCTCGAACACCGGCTCCGGCACCGCTACCTCGACATGGTCTACACGCCCGACACCCTGCGGCGGGCCCACCAGCGGGTAAAGGTCATCCGCACCGTCCGCAACCACCTCGACGCCCAGGGCTTCCTGGAGGTGGAGACGCCGACTCTGCACGCCATCGCCGGGGGGGCGGCGGCCCGGCCGTTCGGCACCCACCACAACGCCCTCGACATCCCGCTCTACCTGCGGATCGCCCTGGAACTGCCGCTCAAGAAGCTGCTCGTCGGCGGGCTTGAAAAGGTGTACGAGATCGGCCGGGTGTTCCGCAACGAGGGGATCAGCCCGCGGCACAACCCCGAGTTCACGATGCTGGAGCTGTACCAGGCCTACGGCGACCTGTTCACGATGATGGAACTCACCGAGAGCCTGGTCGTCGCCTGCGTCGAGGCGGTCAACGACTCGCAGACGATCCCGTGGGGCGACGAAACGGTGACGTTCACGCCGCCCTTCCAGCGGTTGAAGTACGCC
>JANPKP010000311.1:0-1960 GCA_031426095.1 Gemmataceae bacterium | reverse complement strand
CATTCAGCCCATCCCACAATTTGCAAAAGAGTTCTTGCATTATCGCGTATTCGATAGCGAAGGTACTGCCGGTCTCAATTATTCTCTTGCCAACACCAGCCTTTTCCGCCACCCATTTCACTACTTTGTGATAATCAATCTGTGCTTTGTCTTTCCAAATATAGGAAAGGGTATGCTGCGAAACCCATAGCAGATGGTCTTGGATTTCAGCCATGTCCTTGCTCTTGCCTTTGAGGCTCCCGCTCGACTCATCCGATTTGACGATTTCCAAAGCTTTTTTAAGCGAAAGGCGTTCATCATCGGAGAGGTGTAACCGTTCACGGCCTTGCGCTATAGTCGCTGAGCCGTTATAGTCACGGCGGCATGATGCCTCCACCGCTGCCGCCGGAAGTCTTCGACGCCTTGCCCCCGGCGGTACAGTACTACGTCCGCTGCCTCGAGGCGTTGGCCGGCCAGGTCGCGGGACTCAGCGCCCGCGTCGCCGAACTCGAAGCCCGGCTCAAGCAGGACTCGTCGAACTCGCACCAACCGCCGTCGTCCGACGGGCCGCACGTCAAGCCGGCCCCGCCCAAGAAGCCCGGCGGCAAGCGCCGCGGCGGGCAGTCGGGCCACCCCAAACACGAGCGCGTTCTGCTTCCGCCCGACGAAACTCACGAGCGCAAGCCGCCCCGCTGCCGCCGTTGCTGCACCAAACTCGCCGGCGACGATCCCGATCCGGTCATCGACCAGGTGCTGGAACTTCCGGAGAAGCTCCGGCACGTGATCCACTACCGCCGCCACCGCTTGTGCTGCCCTCACTGCCGGTCCGTCACCCTCGCCGACCCGGTGCCGGAAGCCAAGGGCGGCTTCGGCCCGCGGCTCACCGCGGCCACCGCCTACCTCGGCGGCGTCGGCCGGCTGGGCAAGCGCACGATCCGCACGCTCTACGCCGACCTCTTCGGCATCCCCATGGCCCTCGGCAGCGTCTGCAAGCTCGAAGCCCGGGTGAGTGCGTCGCTGAAGCCGGTGTGCGCGGAGGCGTTGCAATACGCCAAGGGCAAGGACGCCAACGTCGACGAGACGGGTTGGAAGGAAGGCGCGAAGAAGGCCTGGCTCTGGGTCGCCGTGACGCAATGGGTCACCGTCTTCCTGATCCGGGCCAACCGCAACCGGGCCTCGTTCGACGACCTCGTCGGGCCGAAGCCGGGCATCCTCACCACCGACCGCTTCCCCGTCTACACCCACCTGAAGCCGGACAAGCGCCAAGTCTGTTGGGCCCACCTGCGGCGGGACTTCCAGGCCATGATCGACCGGGGCAACGCCGGAAGCCCCGTCGGCGAGGACCTGCTCGCCCACGCCGACATCCTCTTCGAACACTGGCGGAAGGTCCGCGACGGGACAATCAAGCGACGCTGGTTCCAAACCCGGTACGCGGGCTGGCTCCGCGGGGAAGTGCGGCTTCTCCTGGCGCGGGGCACGGGGTGCGGCTGCGCGAAGACCGAGGCCGTCTGCCGGGACCTGCTGGCGTGCGAGGCGAGCCTGTGGACGTTCGTGAAATCGGGCGGCGTGGAACCGACGAACAACGCGGCCGAGCGCGCGGTGCGTCACGCCGTCTGCTGGCGGAAGACGAGCTACGGCACCGACGGCGAGACGGGCAGCCGCTTCGTGGAACGCATCCTGACGGTCGTGGCCAGCTGCCGCTCGCAAGGCCGCAACGTGCTGGATTTCCTCACGTGTGCCGTCGATGCGAACCGCGGCCACACCGATAAGTTGACCCTGCTACCCGCAGCAGCGTGAACGGTTACCAAAAGAGAGTCAGATAACAGGACGTTTTCGGGTCGTATGTTGAATGAATTCGATTTTCACTGAATATTTTTGACTCGGAGAAACATTGCGCAAAATTGGGAATGCAGAAAATGAAAAAAATTATACTCAAGCACTTGACTGTCATCAAAAAGCATTAACAATAAAAAATTTTCAT
>JANPKP010000310.1:0-2074 GCA_031426095.1 Gemmataceae bacterium | reverse complement strand
CTCCAGTCCGGGGCCGCCGCGACCAAGAGCACGATCAAGGACAAGGAAATCGTCACCCTGCGGATTCGGTAACCCGCAAGAGTCTCGAACAAAGCCCGGGGAGGGCCATCCCCGGGCTTTCGCCGACCACGGCCCCTGTCCGCAGGGCCGGGGTTCCGTTATTTTCAGGGGGGTGGCCGCTCGGCCGTCCAGTCCGTCCCCCCTCCCCCCGTGTGCCCATGATCGTCACGATTGACGGCCCGGCCGGATCGGGGAAGAGCACGGCCGCCCGCGGCCTCGCCGCCCGCCTCGGGTTCGAGTACCTCGACACCGGGGCCATGTACCGGGCCGTCGCCCTCGCCTTCGCCCGCCGCGGTACCGACCTCGCCCACCTGCCCGCCGTCGAAGCCGTCCTCACCGACCTCGTCGTCGAAATGCCCCCCGGCCGCGTCGTCCTCGACGGCGACGACGTGACCGAGTTGATCCGCACGCCCGAGGTGTCGCAGGGTGCCAGCCGGGTGGCCGTGGTGCCGGCCGTCCGCTGGTACCTGGCCGACCGCCAGCGGGCCATCGCCGTCGGCCGGGACATGGTCTGCGAGGGCCGCGACCAGGGCACGTTCGTCTTCCCGGACGCGGCCCTCAAGTTTTTCCTCACTGCCGACCCCCAGGCCCGGGCGGAGCGGCGGCTCAGGGAGATGCTGGCGAAGGGCCAGACCGCGACCCTGGCGGAAGTCCTCGCCGCCCAGAAGGAGCGGGACGCCCGCGACAGTTCCCGCGACCTCGCCCCGATGGTCCCGGCCCGCGACGCCGTTTACCTCGACTCCTCCCACCTGTCGCACGACGAGGTCCTCGCCGCGTTGGAAAAGGCGGTCCGCGCATGTCGCGCCCCGGCCTGAGCGCCCGGCTGTGGTACGACGCCGTTTACTGGTCGTCGTTCACCTACTTCACCTTCGGGTTCAGCCTGCGGAAGGCCGGGTGGGCGAACGTCCCGCCGGCCGGCCCGGCCCTGTTCGTGTCGAACCACCAGTCGATGTTCGACCCCGTCCTCGTCGGCCTCGCGTCCCGCCGCTACCTGGCGTACCTGGCCCGCAGCACGCTGTTCACCAACCCCCTCTTCGGCGGCCTCATCCGCAGCCTGCACGCCATCCCGATCGACCGCGCGATGGGCAAGGACGGCATCCAGGCCGTCCTCGACGCCCTGGGCAAGGGCCGCTGCGTCCTCATGTTCCCGGAGGGGGAGCGGACGCACACCGGGGCCGTGGGGCCGCTCAAGCCGGGCGTGTCGCTGCTGGTGAAGCGGGTGACGTGCCCGATCATCCCCGTCGGCATCGCCGGGGCGTTCGCCGCGTGGTCGCGCCACCACACGGTGCCGAAGCCGTCGCCGCTTCTGCTGCCGCCGGGGGACAGCACCATCGCCGTGAGCGTGGGCCGGCCCGTCGAGCCGGGGCGGTACAAGGGGCTCGGCCGCGACGCCATCCTGGCCGACCTCGGCCGCGAGATCGGGGCGCAGTTCGAGACCGCCGAGCGCCTCCGGCGGAAGCCCGGGGGCGGCTGAATCGTTCGGGCTGCCGTCGAAGTGCCGCCGGATTCTCCCGCTTTCTAATCGCGCGTTTTGCCCGAACCGTTGCCCAGGGCACGGGTTGTCAGTTACCGTTCCCACCCACCCTGGGAAAGCGGGAGCGGTCGCGAATTCCGCCACGATTCGCCATTCCGACGTGGTGCCGTCGCGCCGCCCGCGTGTCATCGACTCGGGAGCGAGTCGCGGACGGCCTCGATTTGCTTCCGGTGGATCCGTTGGTGGATGCCCAGGAGGCAGTGCCAGCGGAACACGTCGAGCGGGCCGAACCAGGGGTGCGGGGCACGCGCCCCCGTGCCGCGGGCGACGGGCGGCTCGGCGACCGCGGCCTCGGCGAGTAGCCGGACGAACTCCCGCCGGACCTCGGCCGGCGGGAGTTCGCCCTTCGGCTTCACGTCCTCGGTCCGCGCCGGGCGGGCGGGCTGTTCGCCGCGACGCAACCCCCGAATGATGTTCCGGAGGCCGAACCCCACGAGGTTCAGGTGTTCGACGGTCATCGCCACCGACCAGTGCCGCGAC
>JANPKP010000309.1:0-17971 GCA_031426095.1 Gemmataceae bacterium | reverse complement strand
GGCCAGGATCTTGGCCACCGACACGGTCAGCCCCAGGCCGAGGAACACGGCCCCGATGCCGAGCGCCTCGTGGTAGTCGTGCTGGATGTACTTCGCCCCGAACCACTCCTGGATCAGCCCGGTCAGCACCACCCGGAGGGCGTTCACGGCCGCGATCACGGGGACCGACAGGACCAGCAGGGCGACCCCGCGGCCCGGGCCGAACCCCTTCAAACAGGCCACGAACGCCGCCAGGGCCGTCAGGGCCGTGACCGACCGCACGCCGCTGCACGCCTCCTCCACCCCGAGCTTGCCGCCCGGCAGCGTCAGCACGTACCCTTCCCGCTCGAGCGGCACCCCGACGAGCGGCAGCACGGCCGCCGCCGCCGACGTGGTCGCCCCCTGGAGGAAGGCCTGGAGCGGGACCAGGATTCGGTTCGGGATCGGCAGGGCGAAGAGGACGAACAGGAGCGGGAAGGCCAGCCGCCGGAGGTGGCCCCACCCACCCGCCACGAGCGTCAGCCCGGTGGCCGCCAGGAGCCACGACACCGCCAGCCACCAGAGCACGACCGGCTTGGCCGCGATCTGCGCCTGGAGGAACCACCCGACCGGGAAGGCCAGAACCCCGAGCGTCAGCGGCAGCCAGCCGAGGGCCGACGGGCGGACCGGGAGGGCCACCAGTTCCGGCCACCGCTGCCACGCCACCCACCCGGCCCCGGCGAGGATGAGGAAGCGGTCGGCGTAGTCCGGGTTGGCCCCCCAGAACTTGGCGATGACGGCCACGAACGCCACCGCCCCGGCCCCCAGGACGGCGAGCGCGGCGGTCAGCGGCGGCGGGGGGCGGGTCATGCGCGGGGGTCGAAAAGGGGGTGAAAAAGTCGGGCGCTGGCGGTCGGGAGGCCGGCGGACGCCCGGGTCGGCGTCCAAGTGCCCCCGGATTCTCCCGCTTTAAAACAACGCGAACGCCGCATCCGGCGGCGGGCCAACGACATCCGCTTCCCGCTCCCACAACCCCCGGTAACGCGGGAGAATTGGCCGAGCTTGCCCGAAATCGCGGCTCCGGGCTTGCACGGCGGGTTGAAAGCCCACCCGTCGCAACGGGTGGGCTTGGCCCACTTCACCCCGTTACGGCGTCTTCGGCGACGGCGTCTTCGGCGGCGGGAGGGCCGCCAGCTTCTTGTCGATCTCGGCCAGGAGCTTCGTCGCCTCGTCCCGGTAGACGAACGACCCGGCCGGGCTCTTGACGGCCGAGTCGAGGAACTTCTTGGCCTCCTCCAGCTTCCCCTGGTCGTTGAGGATCAGGGCCGCGTAGTAGGCCGTGTCGAGCCCCAACTGGCCGCCCTGGAGGGCCTTGCCCAGCGACGCCGCGGCGGCCTGCACTTGCGGCGGCTTGCTCCGGTAAAGCACGTACGCCTGGACGGCGTAGGCGTCGGCGTTCTGCGGGTTCTGGCTGACGTAGAGTTCGGCCAGGTCGAGGGCCCGCTTCTTGTCCGCGAGGGCCGTCGACTCGCACAGGGCCAGGGCCAGGTTGCCCATGGCGAAGGCCGACTTGGGGCTGTTCCGGAGGACGTCGTCGAACAGCTCGGCGGCCTTCGGGAAGTTCTTCGTGTACCGGGCCAGGAGGCCGTTGAGGGCCTTCGTGTCCCGGTTGTCCGGGTCGAGCTTGACGGCCTCGTTGACGAGCAGCTCGGCCCGCGACACCTTCTCCTTGCCCTGCTCCAGGAGCCACCCGGCGTACGCCCGGGTCACCCGGGCGGACCGCTCGCGGGCCTCCTTGTCGGCCCCCGCCCGGGCCGGGTCGTAGGCCTTCTGGGCGGCCTCGAACGCCGCCTCGGCCTTGGCCCGGTTCTCGGCCACCTTCTTCTCGGCGTCCTTCTGGTCCTCGGCCACGATCGGCTTCTGCATCCAGAACTGGGCGACCACCAGCTCGGGCGGGTCGAGGGCCTTGTTGGCCGCGAACCCGGTCTGGAGGTGGCGGACGGCGGCGTCGAGCTGGTCGCGGTTGAACTCGGCCTTGGCAAGCCGGTAGAGGACCTGGGCGTTCGTCGGGTTGGCCTTGCGGACCTCCTCCAGGGTGGTCGCGGCCGCCGCCCAGTCGGCCCGCCGCTCGTACCCGGCGGCCTGGACGAACCGGGCCTCCCGCTCGAAGTTCTTCCGCTGGTCGGCGTCCCAGGCGGCGGTCGAACCGTTCGCCAGCTCGAGCACCCGCTCGGCGTTGAGCAGGGCGTCGGTCGTCCGCCCCTCGTTGAGGGCGAACAGGGCGTTCGTCAGGAACACCTCGGGGTGCTTGGGCGACTCGACCACCGCCCGCTCGAGCAACTGCCGGGCCTCCGGCCCCTTCTGGGCCTGGACGAGCCACCGGGACAGGGTGGCCTTCGGGCAGATCACCTTGTTGTCCTTGGCCGCGTCCTGGAGGGCGGCCAGGGCGTCGTCCAGCTTGCCGCCGGCGAAGGCGTCGACCGCCCGCTGCTCGGCCGGGGTGGCGGCCTTGGGCTTGTCCTTGTCGTCGGGCGGGGCGGGCGGGGCGGCCGGCGGCTGGGCGGCGGCGAACGCCCCGCACAGGGCCAGCAGTAGGGCGGCGGCGGCCGCGCGGGGGGAGGGCAAGGGCGGGGTCACGGCGTCTCCTGGGTGAGCTTCTGGTTGGCGGCCGACCACTCGGCCTCTTCGCGGGCGGAAACCTTGAGGTCCTGGGCCCGGTCGAGGGCCGCCCGGGCGGCGGCCGCGTCGCCGAGGGCGTGGTGGGCCAGGGCCAGGGTGATGGCCCCCCCGGCGGTCGCGGTCGGGCGGCCGGCGACCCGGGAGAGGACGCGGACGGCGTCGGCCGGCCGCTTCACCTCCTGGAGGACGGCCCCGAGGGTCTCGATCTGGGACACGCTCAGCCCCGGGTCGGCCTCGGCGGCGATCAGCGGGGCGGCCGTCTGGGCGGCCAGGTCGGGGTTGCCCAGCCCCTTGAGTTGGAGCCACGCCCGGGCGGCCACGATCCGCAGGTTGGTCTGGGCCTCGGGCGGCAGCTCGGCGTAGGCCCGGAGGGCCCGGCGGACCTCGTCCGGGGGCCACGGCGGGCGGGCGAACTCGGCCTGCCGGGCGAGGGCGTCGGCCATCAGGTAGCGGACGTCGGGGAGGTCGGTCTCCCGCAGGACGGCGGCCGCCTCGGCGGCGACGTGGGCGGCCCGGGCGGCGTCGAACGGGCGGGCGTCGAGGGCCCCCCGGAGGGCCGCGTAGACGACCGGCAGGGGCGGCCGCTTGGCCCCGGCGGCGGCCTTGCGGATGTCGGCCAGGAGGTCGTCGAGGGGGCCGACCGACCCGCCGACCGCCTCGACCGCCGCCCGGGCGTACACGGCGGCGAACTGGGGGTCGCGGCGGACCTTCTCGGCGAACGGGCGGAGGACGGCGAGGGCCTTGTCGGGCGACCCGGCGGTGACCCACATGCCGGCCTCCACCAGGGCCGGCGGGTCGTAGTCGGGCTTGAGCCGGCGGGCGTTCTGGCAGGCCTCCACCACCTTCTCCCGGTCGCCGGCCGCGTTCGCCGTCAGGGCCGCCAGGAACCACAGGACGGGGTCGGTGTCGGCCTTCTGGGCGGCCCCCCAGGTCTGGGCCACGGCCAGGTCGGCCCGGCCCAGGCGGCGGAGGATCTCGGCCTCCACGTCGAGCAGGTCGGCCCGCGGGCCGCACGCCCGGAGGCCCTCCTCGAGGACGCGGACGGCCTCGCCCCCGTCCCCCGCGTTGTAGGCCAGGGTGGCCAGCCCGCGGTACGCCTCGGGCTTGTCCGGGGCCCGCTCGCGGACCGCCCGCCAGGCCTTCCGGGTCCGCTCGTTGAGTTGCCCGGTCGCCGCCGACACCCGCTCGGCCGTCATCCCCGCCTGGCCCCGGAGGGCGGCCAGGGCGGCGGCCAGCCGGGGGGCGAGGGCGGCCAGCCGGGTGAGGGTGCCGACGTCGCCCTCGTCGGCCGCCTTGTCGACCGCCCCGTCGGCCAGCCGGGCCACGTCGTCCCAGTACCCGGCCAGTTCGGCGTGGTTGGCCGGGTCGGCGAACGGCTCCAGGTAGCACTCGACGAGCTGGGCCTTGGCCGCCGGCCCGGCCTCCTTCGCCGCCGCCCCCTTGTAGACGGGCAGGATGCCGCGGACGATCAGCCCGCGGAGCGGCCCGGTCTCCTTCCCGAAGATCTCGAACAGCCGCAGCGAGTACAGGAGCCCGCCGACGTCCAGGCGGGACGCCCGGTGGTCCTCCGGGTTGGGCAGCTCGCCCAGGAACTTGGCGGCCGCCGCCCGGTCGCGGTCGGTCTCGAAGGCGTTGTGGGCCTGCAGGCAGATGGCCCGCCAGTCGTGCGGGAACGTCTGCCGGAGCTTGCCCGCCTCCCGGGCCGCCTCCGGGAGCTTGCCGGCCCCGAGGTACTTGTTCATGAACAGGGTGGCCAGCTCGGGGTCGGGCGGCTGGCCCGGCTTGTCCGGGCTGGCCCCCCCGGCGACCAGGTCGGCCTTGCGGCGGACGGCCCCCGCGTCGTCCGGGTGGACGGCCAGGACGCGGTCGAGGGCCTCCCGGAGGTCCTCGACCTGGTTGTCCGACGGCTTCTTGCCGGCGAGGAGGGCGACGTAGTCGGTCCACCCGGCGGCCACGGCCGCCTGCCGGTCGCGGTCGGCCTTCACCTTCCACACGTAGGCCGCCCCCCCGGCGGCCCCGGCCAGGAGCACCACGACGGCGGCCGCCTGGAGCAGCCGGGGGGCGTAGTAGACGCGGAGCCAGACGGCCCGGAACGGCGCGAGGAGGCGGCCGAGGACGCCGCGGGCGGGGGCGGGCGGCGGCTTCACGACGGTCAACGGCGGCGGCGGGGGGCTGCGCATGGCACGGCCGGAGAGGGTCACGGTGCGGCGTCGGGTAGTCCCGTCAGTGTAGACGGTGCCGGCGGCAGGCACCACCCCGCCCGGGGGCAGAAATGCGGGCGGCCGGCAAAAACGGAAGCCCCGGGACGGCGTCCCGGGGCTTCGGGGGGTTTCGGAAGGGGAGCCCGCTCAGGCCGGCACGCCGCGGAGCCGCCGGCGGACGAACCCGCCGACGCCCAGCCCGGCGGCCGCGAGGCCGAGGACGGTCGCCGGCTCGGGGACGGCGTTCGGGACGACTTCACCCGTGAACAGGAGGCTGGCCCCGAGGCCGAACTCCGACCCGATGAAGTTGATCTGGCTCAACTGGGCGGCCGTCAGCCCGTTGGCGTCGGGCCCCACGAAGAGTTGCGTCAGCCCGCCGCCGGCCGTCGTGCCCTTGTACCCGTTGATGGTCAGGGTGGTGCCCCCCGCCCAGGCGACGCCCGAACTGGTGCCGAACGACAGGGTGGTGAGCGTGCCGGCGTTCCCGAAGTCGATCACCGAGTTGGCGGCGAGGGTCAGGGGGCCGCCGCCGGTCTTATCCCCGTTCGCCGTCCCGGCCGCCGTGGCGAGGGTGCCGCCGGCGAGGACCACCGGGGAGGCTGTCGGCAGGGCCCCGGTGGCCCCGAGGGCAAGGGTGCCGGCGGCGACCGTCGTCCCACCGGCGTAGGTGTTGGCCCCGGTCAGGGTCAGGGTGCCGGGGCCGTCCTTGGTCAGCCCGGCGGTCGTCGCGGTGCCGCTCACGACCCCGCTCACGGTGAGCGTGGTGCCGGCCGACGACACGGCGACGGTGCCGCCGTTGCCCCGCAGGTCGAGCGCCCGGTCGGTCGAGGCCGTGCCGCCGGTGTAGACCAGGGCGCCGGCCGTCAGGGTCGTGGTGCCGCCGCCGAAGGAGAAGTCCGGCCCCGGGGTGGGGTTGAAGTTGCCGGTGCCGGCGGCGCTGGCCGTGCCCTTGTTGGCGACGCCGCTAATCGAGACCGTGCCGCTGGTGACGGCGACGCCGCCGGCGAAGTCGTTGAGGGCGTTCGTGAGGGTCAGGGACGCCCCCCCGGTCACGCCGACGGACAAGACGCGGTCGGCGTCGGCGGCCCCGACGACCCCGTTGGTCCCGGCCGTAAGAAGGCCGTCGAACACGACCGGGAGCGGGCCGCCGGCGGTCAGACTTTGCCCGGACCGGCCGACGACCGTCCCGGCCCCGGCGAACCCGCCGAGCCCCTCGCCGTCGCCGAACGACTCGTCGTAGGTGGCCCCGGCGGCGACCGTCACGACGGTGGCGTTGCCGAACGTGTTGCCGCCGACCGTCCCCCGCAGGGTGCCGGCGGCGAGGCTCACGCTGCCGGTGAAGCCGCCGGCGTCGCGGGCCCCGAAGATCAGGGAGCCGGCCCCGGACTTGGTGAACGTGCCCGACCCGACGATGTTGCCGCCCAGGCTCAGGTCGGTGAACGTCTCGATCGTGGCGCTATTGGCCAGGGTGAGGACGCCCGAGGTGGTCTGGGCCACGGTCGAAACGCGGAGAGTGCCGCCGTCGATGGAGATGGGGGCCGCCCCGAACTGGCCGGCCGCCTGCAACTCGGTCACCCCGCCGGTGAGCGAGACGGTGGTGAACGTGTTCCCCCCGGAGGTGTTCAGGACGAGCGTCCCGGCCCCGGACTTGGCGAGCGACCCGGCCGCGACCCCCGCGTTGGTGAACGTGGCGTTCCCGGCCCCGCTCACGGTCAGGGTGGTTGAGACGTTGATGGCCGCCCCGGTGAAGGCCTGCGTCCCGGCCGTGTTGGACACCGTGAGCGTGCCGGGGCCTACCGCCGCCGGGGAGACGTTCACCGTGCCGACGGCCGTGTCGTTGAACGTCACGTTGTCGCCGGTGGTGAAGGTCGTGGTCGCGCTCGTCGCGGTGTTGAGGAAGTTGGCGTCGGTCGTGTTGAACAGGCCGGTGGCGGCGGCGTTGTTGAAGACCAGGTTGTTGGGTTGGGCCCCGGCGACCGCCGAGAACGACAGGTCGTCGACCGCCAGCCCGTCGTCGTTGCCCGCCTCGTTGATGTCGGAAAAGCGGATGAACAGGTTCTGCCCGGCCGTCCAGTTCAGACCCATGACCGTGAATGTGATCGCGGTCTGGTTCGCGGCCGCGTTGCCGTCGAGCGTCACGTCGGACGTGCCGGCGACGTTGATCGGGGCCGCGAAGTTGCCGGCGGCCACGCTGGTGAACGTTCCCGTCGTGATGGACGTGTTCCCGAGCCCGTAGCTGAAAGCAAGCACGTTCTGGACGGCGGAGGCGCTCCGCCCGTCCTTCCACTGCTCGCCGGTGTAGGTGAGGGTGAATTGGGTGAGCGTGGTGCCGGTGTTGTTGACGAACTGGGCCCCGAAGATCGAGGTCAGCGACCCCGACGAGAACGACCCGAGGGCCCGCTCGTTGCTGTTCGTCGCCCCGTAAAGGAACGAGTCGCCCGTGCCACTCGACCCGTTGTCCACGCGGATCGTGGTGTTGGCGTTCGAGCCCGCCTCAACGACGGTGAAGCCGGAGGGCAGGACGGTGTTGGCCGTTGTCGAGTTGTTGGCCGGAACGGTGGTGAGCAGGTTGTCGAAGTTCTGGGTGTAAACGCTGCCGGAGGTCGAGTACGAAATCTGGGCCGCCGCCGGGCCGGCGACTCCGCCGAGCAAGCCGAGCAAGCCGAGCAGTGAAAGGGCGAGGCGCAAACGCATAAAATTCCTCTCCGTCGTGGGCGGGGCGGATCAGGCTGTGTGGTCGAACGGCGCGTTAAGATGCGCCGACTGTATGAGATCAGATAGCAGTTTAAGAATCGGTGCGTCGGTCCCGAGAAGGCCGTGTTAAGGTTCCGTGAAGGTTGCCGGGCTGGGTCCGTTTGCACCGCGCGGCCCGTCACGCACGACCATTTCTACCCGCCCAATGTGACGGCCGGCGGACGTTCCCGTGTGTTCGGCGCGAAGCCCGTCGCGGCCGCTAAGATGACGCACACCTTTCCGCCCGCCGCGAGGACGACCCATGTCCGCCGCCCCGCCCCGGAACCTCCCGCCGCTCGCCGGCCTCGCGTCGCTCGAAGACGCCGCCAGGCCCGGCCTCTCGGTCGCCGAGTGCGTCCGCCGGCTCAAGCGCATCCACTACGCCCTCAAGCGGCTGCACGGCATCCTCACCGCCCGCATCACGGCCGAGCCCGTCTACGAGCTGAAGACGGCGTTCGCCCTGCACGCCTACTACTGCGCCGAGCACGTCGCCGCGATCCGCCAGCGGGTGAGCGAGATGCGCGAGCCGCCGCTGGGCCTGGACGACGTGCCGCACCCGGCCCTGGAGGCGTACTTCGATGAGATTCAGGCCGCCCCGACGGTTGAATTCCTCACTGGATACGGGACGGCTCTCTACGAGATGTGGGAATCGTGCGGCCGGTACGAGCGGGATACCAATCCCTTGACAGACGCTCCGAGTCGTCGAGTCCTGAGGTTCGCTCGGATCGAACTGAACGACATGTTAAATTGGGCCGGCACCGCGGCGCGAGCGTTGACCGAGACCGCCCGTGAGCGGGCGCAGTTGGACTTTACGGACTACCTCGTTGTTTTGATCGCCACCGCCGGCGGGCTTGACGGGACGAGGGAGCAAGACCCACCCGTTGCCACGGGTGGGCTTTCGCCCGACCCGTTGCCCCGTCGCTACTCGGCCACGCCCTACGTCTACGACCCCGTGCCGAAGCGCGACGAGCGCTTCACCGACCCGTGGAACCAGGGGGTGAACGCCGAGGCGTTCCTGTACAGCCCGGCGTACCCGGCGAAGGCCAAGGCGCTGATGATGCTCTTCAAGCGGCTCCGCGAGATCGACGTGCCGGAGATGATGGCGTCGATCATCACGCAGACGCCCGGCAAGCCGTGGGGGTACTACCGCGACATGAGCCGGCAACTGTGGGACGAGGCCCGCCACGCCATGATGGGCGAGGTCGGCTTCCACGCCCTCGGCGTCGACTGGACGAAGGCGAAGGTCACCTTCAACTGGTCGTACCGGCTCAACACCGAGTGTTCGCCGCTCGACCGCCACGGGGTCTTGTTCTTCATCGAGCAGGGGCTGATGCCGAAGACCGGCAAGCGGTACGAGTTCGAGGTGGCGAAGGAGTCCGGCCTGCCGCTGATGGCGACCCTGCAAGACTTCGACTGGGCCGACGAGGTGCTGCACGCCCAGATCGGCCGGGCGTGGTACGTCCCCGAGTTCGGCACGTTGCAGAAGGCGCTGGCGCACGGCGACGCGGCGTGGTCGAAGGTGCTGAGCAACTGGGCGACGGTGAAGGAGCAGGGGCTGACGGCCCACGAGAACTGGTGGCCGGCGGTGTACGCCCAGGCGTGCGCCGCCGCCGGCGAGCGGCCCGACGCGGACGTGCTGGCGTTCGCCGAGACCTACGAGGGCACCCGGGCCGACCGCCAACGGATCGCGGGGGAGTGAGGATGACAAGGTGACAAGGTGAGGGGGTGAATGGGTGACACAATGGCCGGTGATCGGTCTTCGTCACCGTGTCACTCCTTCACCTTGTCACCTTGTCATGCTTCAACCGGCCGCAAATCCGCCCCGCTTTCGCACCACCGCCTTAACTCTTCTGCGTCCGCCGTCTGAACGCACTCCGTTCATTCACGAAAATCGGCACGCTCCTCACTTCTCGCCGATCCCCCCACGGAGCGTGAGCTACGCTTTCCGCACATCGACCCGCCGCCGGAACCGTCAGGAGACTCCCCGTGGCCGCACAGCACGTCCGCGTCACCCTGCCCCGGAACGCCTTCCTCGACGCCGTCCACACCAGCGGCCTGCTCACCCCCGACGACCTGATCGGCGTCCTGTCGCTCTACGACGCCGACCAGGTGGCCGCCGCCGACCCGATCCAGATGGCCACCTTCCTGGTCCGCAAGAAGTTGCTGACCAAGTACCAGGCCATGCAGCTCCTCAACGGCAAGACCCAGGGCTTCCGCCTCGGGAACTACAAGATCCTCGACGGCATCCGCCAGGACCGCGTCGGCATGGTGTTCCAGGCCGAGCGGGCCGACACCAAGGAGGTGGTGGCGGTCAAGGTGCTGCCCACCGACCGGGCGGGCGACCCGACCGTCTTCCAGCCGTTCCTCGAAGAGGTGAAGGCGGCGGCGAAGGTGAACCACCCGAACGTGGCCCGGCTGATCGACGTGCGGGTGTGGAACGGCACCCACTACGTGGTGTGCGAGTACGTCCCCGGGCCGACGCTCGACAAGGCGGTGGCCGAGCGCGGGCCGCTCCCGCCGGTCGAGGCGGCGCGGGTCGTCGCCCAGGTGGCCGTCGGGCTCATGTGCGTCCACGGCAAGGGCATCCTCCACCGGGACATCAAGCCGGGGAACGTGGCCGTGATGCCCGACGGGCGGGTCAAGCTGATCGACCTCGGGCTGACGCACATGCTGGAAAACCCGTGGAAGCAGGTCACGAAGCGGATCAACATGAAGGAGTACGCGGAGGAGGTGGCCCACATCGCCCCCGAGCAGGCGTGGGGGAGCGAACTCGACGCCCGGAGCGACGTCTACTCGCTCGGCTCGACCTTCTACTACCTGCTGACCGGCCACCCGCCGTTCCCCGGGGCGGCCGTGCAGGCCATGACCGAGCGGCAGGTGCGGGGCGTGCCGTCGCCCTCGGAGCAGACGGACGGCATCCCGCCGGAACTCGACGAGCTGGTGCAGGCGATGGGGGCGGTCAACCCCGGCTCACGGCCGAAGGACGCGGCTGAGGTGGTGGCGGCCCTGCACGCCTACCTGCCGGTGGCCCAGTGGGAGGCCCTCGGGCTGAGCCTGGCCCCGAAGCCGGTCGCCCGCCGGGCGGCCCCCGCCTCGGCGGCCAAGAAGGGCTTCTTCGCCCGCCTGGCCGCGAAGCTGGGATTGGGCGGGAAGTAACCCGCCGACTCGGGTCCGATCGGGTGCCGCCCGCCACTTCCCGGGAATGCCGCCGACGGCGGCATTCTGCCTCGCCGCCGCGCTGGCGGCCGCACGTCTCACCGCCCCGCCGGTCGAAGACCGCGACAACGCTCAGAACTGCACGATCACCGCATACGCCAGCGCCGCCAGGGCGGCCCCGCACGGGACCGTGCTGACCCACGCGAGCATCACCTCCCCCGCCTTCCGCCAGTGCGTCCGACCGGTCGCCGTGCCCATCCCCAGGAGCGACCCGACGCTCACGTGCGTCGTGCTCAGCGGCCAGCCGCGGACGCTCGCCGTGGTCACCAGCGCGGCCGTCACCAGGCACGCGGCGAACCCCTGGCCGGGGTCCATGCCCGTGAGCCTCTTGCCGAGCGTCTCCGCGACCCGGCGGACGTCGAGCAGCCCGCCCAGCGCGACAGACACGGCGACGATGAGGAAGCCCCAATGGAGGCCCAGCCCCGGCACGGCGAGCAGCAGCGCGGCCATCTTCGGCGTGTCGTTGAGCCCGCGGGCGAAGCTCGCGGCCCCGGCACTCAAGAAGTGCAACACGTCGAGCGTCGGCGTGCGGTGGTCCGGGGCCAGCCGCAGCGCCTTCAGGAGTAAGTAGACCACCGCCCCGGCGACGGCCGCCGCCACGGGGCTGACGAACAGTGGAAGCAAGAAGTTCGTTTGCAGCGCTTCGAGGTTCACGTCGCCGCCGCCGGCCAGCCCCGCCCCCACCAGCGCCCCGACGAGGGCGTGCGTGGTGGACACGGGGAAGCCGAGGCGGGTGGCCAGGAAGCTCGTCAGCGCCGCCCCGAGGGCCACGGCACACACGAACGGCTGCGACGCCACCAGCGCGTCGGGCACGAGCCCCTTGCCGGTGAAGGCGACGAGCATCGTCCCGGCGAGGAAGACGGCGGCGAGGGAGCCGGCGAACGTCGCCGCCGTGCCCCACAGGGCGGCCGCGCGGAGGGTGGTGGTGCCGCTGCCGTAGAGCGACGCCACCCCCTTGAAGTTGGCGTTCGCCCCGTTCGTGAAGGCGACGAAGCAGGCGGCCAGGAACAGGACGGCGGCGAGCATGGGGGCGTCACTTCCCCTTGTTCTCGGTCGTCTCGGCCGGGTGCCGCTTGAGCGAGGCGTACTCCTTCCACGACCCCTCGTAGAGCCGCACGTTCGGGTACTTGGCGACGTGCTTGAGGTAGAACCGCAGCAGGCTCCCCTCGCGGGACGTGCCGCAGTAGACGAGGATCTCCTTGTCGGCCGTCAGCCCCGCCGCTTCGAGGTCGGCCTTCGTGGCGGCGAACGGCAGGAACTGGTGGGTGTTGTCCTTGTCCATGAGCCTGGCCCAGTGGAAGCTGATCGCCCCGGGGATGTGCCCCTTCCGCAGCCACACGTCGTCGTCGCCCAGGTACTCGTTCTTCGGCCGGGCGTCCACGAGGACGACGCCGGGCTTCCCCTTGCGGGCCAGCACGTCGTCCACCGTGAGGGCGATCTCCGGGCGGGCCCTCTCGGGCAGCGAGCCGGGCGGGTTGCCGAAGTACTCCTGCGTGACCGGGAGCCCGGCCGCCTTCCACGCCGGGAGGCCGCCGTCCACGATGCGGACGTCGGTCACGCCGTACTTCTCCAGCACGAACGCCACCATGCTGGCGCTCAGGATTTCGTCGTTCGGCAGCTTGTCGCCGGTCGCGTAGACGAGGTGCGTGCGGCCCTTGGCCACCCCGGCGCGGAGCAGGAGCGCCCGCGTCAGGTCTTCGGGGAGGTACTGGACGGGCACGCCCTGGTCGGTGCCGCGGAGGGTGTCGAAGTTGAGGTGGTGGGCGGCCGGCAGGTGGCCGCGGAAGTAGTCCTTGTACCCGCCCCGGGTGTCGAGGACGAGCGGCCGCCGGGCCGGGTCGGGGTGCTCGATCAGTTTGAGGGCGTCGGCCGGCGAGATGACGCCGACCTCGGCCCGGGCGGCGGTCCCGAACAGGGCGAGCGCGACCGCCGGGAGCAGGGTGCGGGCGAGGGGGTGGGAGGTTCGCATGCCGGGGGAAGCTCCACGCGGGAAGGAATGAGAGGAGGGCAGGTATCCTACGCCGCCGGGGGCGGCCGGGAAGCGGCCCGGGGGCGGGCCGTTCGGCGGAACCGCGCCCCGGCGCTTAGAATGTCCTCCACGCCCCGCCCCGGCCCCCGGACGCCCCCCAGCATGGACCGCGACTCCCTCTACGCCGCGGCCGACGGCCCGGCCCCGGCCCCGGGCGCGCCGGCCGACCCGCCGGCCGGCCCGATCGACGGCCCCCGCCGGGGGCTCGTCGGGGCGCTGCGGGACACCACCTTCCGCTCGCTGCGGCACCGCAACTACCGCCTCTACTTCGCCGGCCAGCTCGTGTCGTTCACCGGCACCTGGATGCAGTCGGCCGCCCTCATGTGGCTCCTGTACGACCGCACCGGCGACCCCCGGTGGCCGTCCTGGCTGCTCGTCGCCCAGGTCGGCCCCACGCTCCTCTTCGGCCCCCTCGGCGGGGCGCTGGCCGACCGCGTCCACAAGCCGACCCTCATACTCGGCACCCAGTTCGCCTTCCTCCTCAACGCCGTCCTGCTCGCCGTCCTGGTGGCCACCGACCACGCCGGGGCGTGGGTCGTCCTCGGCCTCCAGATGTTCAACGGGCTCGTCCAGGCCATCGACCTCCCCTCCCGGCTGGCGTTCGTGCCGGACCTGGTGCCGCGGGAAGACCTCGTCAACGCCATCGGGCTCAACTCGCTGCTGTTCAACTCGGCCCGGGCCGTCGGGCCGGCCGTCGCCGGGTTCCTCTTCTGGCTGGTGGAGGCGGCCGACCCGGCCCTGCCGGGGGGCATGACGCGGGTGCGGCTCGGGGCGACCGTCTGCTTCGGGGTGAACGCCGTCAGCTTCGTCGCGGTGCTGTTCGCCCTGCGGGCCATCCGCGTGCCGAACCTGGGGGCGGCCGAACGGGGGAAGCGCGGCGGGTCGTTCTGGGAGGGGTTCCGCTACCTCGCCGGGCACCGGACGCTCGGCGGGCTGGTGCTGATCACCCTCGGGCTGTGCGTGTTCGGCTGGCCGGTGCAGACCCTCCTGCCGGCGTACACCCGGGAGGTGATCGGGCACGGCGAGCAGTCGTACAGCCTGTTGGTCAGCGGCGTCGGGGCCGGGGCGCTGGTGGCGGCCCTGCTGACGGCCACCTTCGGCGGCGGCCGGCGGCGGGGGCCGTTCCTCGTGGCCGGGGCGACGGCCGCCGGGTGCGGGCTCCTCGGGCTGGCGGCGGCCGGCGGGTTGCTCGTCGCGGTGCCGGCCGCGGCGCTCACCGGGTTCGGGCTCATCCTCTACCTGTCCACGGGGCAGTCGGCGTTGCAGATGTCGGTGCCGGACGACAAGCGGGGGCGGGTGATGGCCCTGTGGGCGATGACGATGAGCGCCAGCGCCCCGCTCGGCCACCTGATCGCCGGGGAGGCGGTGGCCGCGTTCGGCGTCAGTTGGGTGCTGCGGGGCATGGCCGTCGGCGTGCTGACGGCCGCCGCCGGGCTGACGTTCCTCGTCCGGCGGGCCCGGTTGCGGGAGGAGTGACGGGACCGGAAGCGTTCCCGGGCTTTCCCGCCGCGGTAACGCAGGAGCGGCCCCCGATATTCGCCGCCGGCGTGAACTTACCCATCTTTCCTCTTGCAGAAGAGTCGGCGGCTGGATTAATCTTGCCGTCATTCGACCGGCCACACCCGACTCCCGGCAAGGACGCCGCCGCATGACCCCGATGCCCCCGCGTCGATTGATCCCCCTACTGGTCGCCGTCCTCGCCGCCGGCCCGGCCCGGGCCGACTACGTCCCCGGGGCCGCCTTCTACGCCTCCGCGACCACCGGCTTCACCACCCCGTTCGGCACCACGCCGCCCTGGACGGCGGAGCAGTCCGGCGTGGCATCCGCGGCGGCCACCATGGACGGCTTCCTCGGGTCGGCCAACGCCTACGCCGCGGTCGGGGACAACGGCAAAGTAGCCCTCGGGGCCTCGGCCAGCGGCACGTCCGTCGGCCTCGCCCACGGCACCTCGTCCGCCGCGGCGAAGTGGGCCGACCAACTCCGCCTCACCGCGCCCCCGGGAACTCACGCCCGAAACGCGGTCGCCCCCGTCGTCCGCCTCGCGGTGACGCTCGCCGGCCGACTCATGAACGCGGCGGGCGTGAGCCTGTCGATCAACGGCGGGGTGAAACTGGCCCTCGACCAGTCGGCGGACGGGGACACGGACGTGGGCCCCCGCACCCTCGTCGACGACTTCACGCCGACCTACGACGCGGCCACCGGGCAGTTCGTGTACGACGTGGGGATCGACCTCCGGGTGACGGCCGGGGGCCCCGAACTGGGCACCGGCTCGGCCGACTTCGGGCACACCGCCGTCTTCGACTCGCTGACGGTCACGACCGCCGGCGGGGTGACGCCGGAGTCGCTCGGCTGGAAGGTGGAGTTCGCGTCCGGGGTGGCGTCGCCGAACCCGCTGATCGACCCGACCGACCCCGAAGGCGGCCCGGGCGGCGGCACGCCCCCGGCGGCCGTGCCGGTTCCCCCGTCGGCCGCCCTGTTCGGGCTGGGGGCGGCCGGCCTGGCGTGGTTCCGCCGGCAGCGGGCGGGTGCGTGATAGCGGGGAAATAAAGCGGTTCCCGAGTCCGGTGTCGCGGGGGAACCGGCGTCCCGCGCGTCAGATGTCGAACGGGCTTCAAGTATCGGCGAGCGACCAATTGAGTGGGGGCTTCCCAGCGAAGTAGTCGTCGTAGTGCCGATGCCGAACCCGCCAGCACCAGTACAGCCGACCCGTCTGGTCGATGGTCATGGTGTCGGACAGATGCACGTCGGCGCAGTGGACGTGCCACACGCCCGGCCGCTCGTCGTCCTGCTCGGCCCAGACCCGGTCGGCCTCCAGCCAATCGGGGGCGCGGTGTAGGATGCCCCACCGCACCGCGTTAAGCCCGAAGGCATCGCCGCGGCCGCCGTGCTCCCGCTGGAAGGCGACGAACTCGGCGTGCAGGGCGGCCGGCACCCCGGCGCGTGTCAGCGCTGCGACCACCTCCTCGTCGGTGTACACGGGGACGACGGGCGGAGGTTTACCGTCCAATCGCTCGCGTGCCTCTCGCATTTCATGGGCAACCCGGGCGAGTTCCTCCCGGTCCTTCCGGTCGGCTTCCGCGTTGTGGCGCTCCATCTTCGCAAGCCGTGCCAGCGTGTCAGGCGACAGCGGCGGTGGCGGATCGTGCCTCGCCCTCAGCCGGTTCCAGATGGCCATAGCTTGTTGCCCCCGTCGATGTGCCCCAATCCGGCGACTCGGGGGAATATAGGGGTGCGGTAAACCTACACGACCCCGCCGTCTGCCGGTTCGGCGTCTCCGCCGCTTCTGACCACCATGACCAGCGGCAGCGACTCGGCGGCCACGAAAGACTCACGGCCGGCGTGTTCGAAGTGGATGTGGTAGCCGGCCGGCAGCGTGGCCTCGGCCGGCATGTTGCAGGCGAACAGCCCGACGGCCTCGGGGCCGCCGCTCACCGACAACACCCCGCCGCCCACGGCCACCACCGCCGGCCCCGAACCGACGCGGACCACGAGTGCGTTCAAACCGCGGCCGGCGGTCAGGAACACGACCTCGCCGGCCCCCGCCGCGACCAACTCGGCGACCCGGCCGGCCATCGCCGCGAACTCGGCCGGTGTCGCCGTGATATCGGCCTCGGGCCACGCGCCCGTGTGATGGTGGACCTCCATACCGCTGAACTCCTCTGCCGAACGTCCGGCCCACCGGCGGGCGGGCGTACGGAGTTGCGACCCTATTAGGGCTGACGGTCGAACCCGTCGTCGTCCGTCGTGCCCGATGTCTCTTCCGTGGATCGTGGCCGTGCCGATCGGACGAGAGCCCACGCCGTCACGCCGACGGCGACGAGGCCGACGCCGCCGGCCGCGGCCAAGTACGCCGGCGCGGGCCGTCCGCGGTCGGGCTTACCCGGGGGCGGCTTGATTTCTTCGAGTACGCCCCCCACGACCGCCAGGAGGGCGAACAGGCCGACCGCGCCCAGGTACCCCCATCCCCACACTTGGAGCGGGACGAAGTAGAAGGAGTGTTCGGCCCGGGGCTGGTTCCACCGCGTTCCGAAGTAGACGCAGACGGCCCCCGCGAGCAGCAACGACAGCGACGCGGCGATCATGAATACCCACATCGGCTCGACGGTGATCAGTCCGGCGCAGGACGCCAACAAGGGGAATAACGCGACGACGGCCAGTAGACCCCAACCACGCCAGATGAGAATCACAGACGACCTCTGCCGAACTCGTTTCGGGCCAACACGCGGTTGGGCCTGTTCGTGGACACCCGGCCGAGCGTAACCGCCCCCGTGCGGCGTGTCAAAGGCCCACTCGCGGGCCGACTCTCCCTGCCAACGACGACGCCCACCCGCTTCCGGGTGGGCGTCTCGCGTTTCACGCGGGCCGACCGCTTAGCGGCGGATCATCCGCTTCAGCTCGGCGATCTCGGCGCTGAGGCGGTCGAGGCGGCGCTCGATCTCCTCGGTCGAGTTGCCCGAGCGGGACGGGCCCCGTTCGGCCGGGCCGGACCCGTCGCGGGGGCCACGCCCACGCTGCCCCGGGGGGCCGAACCCGTCCGGCCCGCGGCCGCGACCCGGGCCGCCGGCCATCGGGCCGCGCTCGCCGTCGGGCCGCTCGCCCTGCTTCCTGCCGTCGTGGCGGTCCTCGCCCCGCCGCTCGCCGGCCGCCGGGCCGCGCTCGGCCCGCATCTTCTGGAACATCTCGAACATCTCCCGCATCTGCTCCGGGGTCGGCCGCTCGGCCGCCCCGCGGGCCCCCGGCCCGCCCGCCCAGCCGCCGAACCCGCCCGGGCTGCCCGGCCCGAACCCGCCCGGGCCACGCGGCGGTGCCTTGTCGGCCTCCCGCTTGTCGCCCTTCTTCTCGCCGTCCTTCGACTCACCCTTGCGGTCGTCGTCCTTCTTGTTCCCCTTCTTGTCGCCGTCCTTGCCCTCGCCCTTCATCTCACCGCCCTTCTTGTAGCCCTTCTCCTCGTTGTTAGCGTCCTTGCCCTCGCCCTTCTTCTCGAACTTCTTGTCGCCGTCCTTCGGGGCGTCGGGCTTCTTGTCGCCCTTGGAGAACTTGTCGCCGTCCTTCGGGGCGTCCGGCTTCTTCCCGCCCGGGTTCTTGTCGTTCGCCTGGAGGGCTTCGAGCTTGGACTCCAGGGCCCTCACCTTGGCCCGCAGCGCCTCGACTTCGC
>JANPKP010000308.1:0-2396 GCA_031426095.1 Gemmataceae bacterium | reverse complement strand
CCGAGGCGGTCGACGCCTTCGTCCTCGACCGCCTCGGCCGCGGGGGCGTACCGCCCGCCCCGGAGGCGGACCGCCGGACGCTGATACGCCGGCTGTCGTTCGACCTCACCGGCCTGCCGCCGACGCCCGAGGAGGTGAGGGCGTTCGCGGACGACGCCGCCCCGGACGCCTACGAGAGGCTGGTCGACCGGCTGCTCACCTCGCCGCACTACGGCGAGCGCATGGCCGTCTGGTGGCTCGACCTGGTCCGCTACGCGGACTCCATCGGCTACCACAGCGACACGCCGATGAACGTCGCCCCGTACCGCGACTACGTCATCCGCTCGTTCAACGAGAACAAGCCGTTCGACCGGTTCACGGTCGAGCAACTGGCCGGCGACCTGCTGCCGAGTCCGACACCGTGGCAGAAGGTCGGGACCGCGTACAACCGCCTCCTGCAGACCACTGAGGAGGGCGGTGCCCAGCCGAAGGAGTACGAGGCCAAGAACTCGGCCGACCGGGTGCGGAACTTCGGCCAGGTCTGGCTCGGCGGCACGCTCATGTGCGCCGAGTGCCACAACCACAAGTTCGACCCGTACACGCAAAAGGACTTCTACACGGTGGCCGCCTTCTTCGCGGACGTGAAGGAGGCGGCCGTCGGCAAGCGCGAGGCGGGTATGGCGGTCGCCGACGCCGGGGCGGAAGCGGCCGTGGCCAGGGCGGAGGCGGAACTGACCGCCGCCCGGGTCGCCTTTGATGCGGCCGCCCACGCGTACCTCGGGAAGTCCGACGCGATCCAGAAGCTGCCCGCGGGCGTGAAGGTGCCCCCGGGCCTCGAGAAAGTGCTGGCCGCGCCGCCCGATAAGCGGAAGGCCGCCGAGGTCAAGTCGGTCACCGACTTCCTCGCCAAGAACGTGCCGGAGCTGAAGGCGGAAGCCGCGGGCCTCGCAGTCGCCCAGAAAAGGAAGGACGCCGCCGAGGCCGGAATCGCGCGGGTCTTGGTCACGACGGCGGCACCACCGCGGACCGTCCGCGTCCTGGCCCGCGGCGACTGGCAGGACGTGGAGGGCCCGGTCGTGACGCCCGCAGTCCCCGGCTTCCTGCCGCCCTTGCCGCCGTTGGCCGATCCGAAGGGGCGTTACACCCGGCTCGACCTGGCGAAGTGGGCGGTGTCGCCCGAGAACCCGTTGACCGCCCGGGTGTTCGCGAACCGGGCGTGGAAGCTCTTCTTCGGCCGCGGCATCAGCCGGTCGCTGGAGGAGTCGGGCTCGCAGGGCGAACCCCCGACGCACCCCGAGCTGCTCGATTGGCTGGCCTCCGAGTTCCGGACGGATTGGGACGTGAAGCGCCTCGTCCGCCTGATGGTGACGTCCCACGCCTACCGCCGGTCGTCGGCCGAGACGCCCGCGCTCCGCGAGCGCGACCCGGCCAACCGCCTCTTCGCCCGCCAGTCGCGGTACCGGCTCGACGCCGAGTTCGTCCGCGACAACGCCCTTGCCGCGAGCGGCCTGCTCGTCCGCACGGTCGGCGGGCCGAGCGTCAAGCCGTACCAGCCCGCCGGCTACTGGGCGGCGCTTAACTTCCCCGCACGTGAATGGCAGAAGGACGCCGGCGAGAAGGTCTACCGCCGTGGCCTCTACACCCACTGGCAGCGGACATTCCTGCACCCCGCGATGCTGGCGTTCGACGCCCCGAGCCGCGAGGAGTGCACGTGCGAGCGGCCGCGGTCGAACATCCCTCAGCAGGCGCTCGTGCTGCTCAACGACCCGGAGTTCGTCGAGGCGGCCCGGGCCCTGGCGGCCGGGGCGATCGCCGGGGGCGGCGGGTCGGACGCCGCCCGCGCGGCCTGGGCGTTCGAGCGGGCCACGGGCCGGCGGCCGGAGCCCGGGGAGACGACCGTCCTCCTGGCACTCCTCGCCAAGCACCGCGGGCAGTTCGGGGCCGAGCCGGAGGCGGCGGCGAAGCTGGTCGGCGTCGGCGACTCCCCGGCCCCCGCGGGGACGCCGCCGGGCGAGCTCGCGGCCTGGAGCAGCGTCTGCCGGGTGGTGTTGAACCTGCACGCGACGATCACACGGCCCTGACCGAATCGACGCCGCGGCCCGGCCGCGACGCGGGAGAACTCGCGATGAACCCCGAGTCCGTCCTCGACCTCCGCCGGCGCACGTTCCTCGGGCAATCGTGCCGGGGGGTCGGCGCGGTCGCCCTCGCGTCGCTGTTGGCTCGGGGCCGCGGGGCCGCCGTTGCCGGCCGCGGGGCGGTCGCCGCCCCCCACGTCCCGCCGAAGGCCAAGCGGGTCATCTTCCTGGTGATGGCCGGCGGCCCGAGCCACCTGGAGCTCTGGGACCACAAGCCGACCCTCGCCAAGTTGAGCGGCACGCCCATGCCGGCGTCGGTCACCGCGGGGCAGCCGATCGCCC
>JANPKP010000307.1:0-14633 GCA_031426095.1 Gemmataceae bacterium | reverse complement strand
CGGCGGCATCGGGCTGTCGCCCTCCCGCCGCACAGACTTCAGCAGGAGGCTCCCGGCCGGGTCGTCGGGCGACAGGATCGGCCCCTCGTCGGTCCCCTGCCTCATCCCCGTGGCGGTGTCCAGGCGGAGGCCGGCATTCTGTTTCTTGGGGCCGTGGCAGCCGTAGCAGTGTTCGGCCAGGACGGGGCGGACCTTGGCTTCGAAGTAATCGACGGCCTGCGCAGAGGCTTTCGCTGACACGACCGGGCCGGCCCCGACCGCGGGAGGGGGATTCATTACAAGGAGGAGGCCAAGTATCGCGGCTCGCGGCATGTGCGAAAGGGCCTCATGGGGGAAGGGAGGCGGGCGGGTCGGCGACGAATCACGGGCGGCTACATGATTTTAGGCCATCACCGTCGCCCGGTCGAACCCAATTTGGAGGACGGCCGGGGCGAATCCGATTCAACCGTGCTGGCTTTATGATTGAAGGCGGGAGTAGCATCAGCTAGGAAGTGGTATGGTTACCAAACAAGGATCACGGAAGCCCTTTTCCCCCGGCGGGTTCCTGCCATGATCCGGCTCGACGCACCACGACCGGCCGCACTCTGTAACGGCCCTTCCCGCCGCGACTTTCTTCACGCCGGTGCGTTGGCTCCGCTCGGACTCACACTGGCGGGGTACCACCGGGCCCGTGCGGCATCGAAGGCTGAGGGGACTGCGGGTGGGAATGACGGCGACGTGAATTGCATCCTCCTCATGCTCGTCGGCGGCCCCAGCCAGATCGACACTTGGGACCCCAAGCCGAACGCCCCGGCCGAGGTGCGGGGGCCGTTCAAGCCGATTTCGACCAACCTGCCGGGCACGCAGGTTAGCGAAATCTTCCCGTCGATGGCCAAACACGCGGACAAATTTTCCCTGATCCGCTCGATGTACCACACGGCCAGTGCGGTCCACGACACGGGCTACCAGATGGTGCAGTCGGGCCGGCTGTTTACCGCCGGGGTCGAACACCCGCACATGGGCTGCGTGCTCGGCTACCTCAAGGGAGGGCGGGGCGAGTTGCCGGCCCACGTCCTCCTCCCGAAACCGATCGGCCGGACGGGCGGCAACCTCCCCCACGGCGAGTCGGCCGGGTACCTCGGCAAGCGGTTCGACCCGTTCATCCTCAACGCCGACCCGTCCGTCCCCGACTTCAAGGTGCCCGACCTACTGCCCCCCGAATACCTGTCGGCGATCCGGACCGAGCGGCGTCAGAAGTTGCGGGACGCCGTCGACGGGGCGGCCGCCTCCTTCGAGGGGAACGCGGCCGCGAAGCAGATGGACGACAACTTCAACCTCGCCTACCGGCTCATGTCGTCGCCGAAGGCCCGGGAGGCGTTCGCCCTCGAAAAGGAGCCCGCCAAGGTCCGCGACCGTTACGGCCGGACGCGGTTCGGGCAGAGCTGCCTGATGGCCCGCCGGCTGGTCGATCGGGCGTCCGGTTCGTGACCGTGAACATGTTCGAGACGGTGTTTGACGAGGTCACCTGGGACATCCACGGGTCGCGGCCCTTCACCGACATCCAGGACATGGCCCGGCTGGTGGCCCCGAACTTCGACCGGGCGTACTCGGCCCTGCTCGAAGACCTGGGCGAGCGGGGGCTGCTGGCGAACACGATGGTGGCCGCGTGCGGTGAGTTCGGGCGGACGCCGAAGGTCAACCCGGCCGGCGGGCGAGATCACCACCCCGGGGTCTGGACGATGGCGATCGGCGGCGGCCCAGTCCAGGGCGGGCGGGTGGTAGGCGAGTCGGACGAACTCGGGTACGCCCCCAAGACGCGGCCGGTGACCACCGGCGAGGTGGCGGCGACGATCTACCGCGGCCTCGGCCTCGACCCCCATCGCGAGTTACCCGGCCCCCAGAACCGGCCGATACCGCTGGTTGATTACAACCTGAAGCCGATCACCGAGTTGTTCTGAACCGCCCGGCGGTCGCCGACCGGGTGTCACGAGGTTGCCATGCGTTCCTTCGCGACCGTGATCTCCTTTGTGACTTCGACGGCTCTCGTGGCCGGGGCCGACCTGCGAGTCTATCCTCCCGTCGTCACCGTCGCAGGGCCGAATGCTCTACAGCAACTCCTTGTGGTGGACGAGCAAGTTGGTCGAGCGGTCGCCGACCATACGGCCACCGCCAAGTATTCGACCTCCAACCACGGCGTGGCAGCCGTGGCCGAGGGTGGACTGGTCACGGCAATCGGCGACGGGGAAGCAACGGTAACGGCGACGGTCGGCGGGCGGACTGCCGAGGTGAAGGTTCGCGTCGAACGCGGACCGGGCAGCCCCGGGTGGAACTTCCGCAACCACGTGGAGCCGGTCCTCACTCGTACCGGCTGTAATTCTGGCGCGTGCCACGGGGCACTGGCCGGGAAAGGTGGCCTCAAACTCTCGCTCCGGGGCTATGACCCCGAGGCCGACCACTTCGTGCTCACCCGGCAAGCTCAAGCGCGACGCGTCGATCAGTTGGACCCCGACGAAAGCCTGCTACTCAAAAAGGCAGTGCGTGCCCTACCTCACGGCGGTGGGCGACGCTTCACCGACGACTCCGACCACTATCAGGTGTTGCTCGACTGGGTCCGCCGAGGTGGTGCCGGCCCGAAAGAAGCCGACCCCGCACTCGTCCGCATCGAACTCTATCCGCGTGCGGCCCTGCTGAAGCCCAAAGACACGATGCGGGTCATCGTGCGAGCGGTGTACGCGGACGGGACGGCCGAGGACGTGACCCGGTGGGCGCGGTTCGGCTCGACGGAAGAGCAAATCGCGGGGGTCAGTGAAGACGGGCTCGTGACCGTCGCCGGCCACGGGGAGGCGGCCATCACCGTCGGCTTCGGGACGCGGGTCGGCACCCTGCCGGTCACGTCGCCGTTCCCCGCGGGCGACCCGTCGCTCTTCGACGAGGTGCGGCATGAGAACTTCATCGACGACCACGTCCTCACAAAACTGAGGCTGCTCAACCTGTCGCCTTCGGGTTCTTGTACCGACGCCGAGTTCGTCCGCCGCTCGTACCTCGACGCTTGCGGGATTCTGCCCCGCCCGGACGAGGTGCGGACGTTCCTCGCCGACCCCGCCGCGGACAAGCGGGCGAGACTGATCGACGCCCTGCTCGGCCGCAAGGAGTACGTCGATTACTGGTCGTACAAGTGGTCCGACTTGCTGTTGGTGTCGAGCCGCCGCCTGCCGCAGCCGGCGATGTGGGCCTTCTACCGACAGGTCCGCCAGAGCGTGGCCGACAATCGACCGTGGGACGCCTTCGCCCGCGACATCCTCACCGCGTCAGGCAGCACGCTCCACAATGGAACGGCTAATTACTTCGTCCTTCACAAGGACACGAGCCACCTGGCCGAAGCGACGGCCACCACATTTCTCGGGACGGCGATCGGCTGTGCCAAGTGCCACAACCACCCCCTCGAAAAGTGGACGCAGGACGAGTACTGGGCGTTCGCCAATCTGTTCGCCCGCGTCGGGCTCAAGGCCGGCGACCGGTCGGGCGAGGTGTTCGTCCTCGGCCGGCCGGACGGTGACGCCCTGCACCTCCGCCGCGGGTCGGCGATGCCCCCCGCCCCGCTCGGCGGCACACCGATGCCGGCCGGATCCGACGCGGACCGCCGGCGCTACTTCGCGGACTGGCTCACCGCCGCGGACAACCCGTTCTTCGCCAAGGCCGTCGTGAATCGCGTCTGGCGGGCCTACATGGGCCGCGGGCTGGTCGAGGCGGAAGACGACCTCCGCGACACGAACCCCCCGAGTCACCCGGAACTGCTCGACGCCCTGGCCAAAGACTTCGTGGCCCATCGGTACGACCTCAAACACCTGACGCGAACGATCCTGAACTCCGCCGCTTACCAGCGGTCCAGTCGGCCGTTGAAAGAGAACGCGGCCGACGACCGGTTCTATTCCCGGTACCTGATCCGCCGCTTGCCCGCCGAGGTCATTCTGGACGCCTACGTTGACGTGACTCAGGAACCCACGCCGTTCGACAAAGTCTCGCTCGGGCCGAGCGGCGGGTTGGCCGCGAGTACGAGCTACCCCCGGGGAACCCGGGCGACAGAATTGCCCGACTCGCTCCTCGTGTCCCGCTTCCTGGAAACCTTCGGCCGGCCCGAGCGGGCTCAGACCTGTGCGTGCGAGAGGACACGGGATTCGAGCGTCACACAGGCCCTACACCTGAACAACGGGCAAACCCTGAACGACAAGTTGCGGGCGAAGGGGTCGGTCGTCGACAGGTGGCTGGATGGGAAGGCGCCGGACGCGGTCGTCGTGGACCGGCTCTTCCAAACCGCCCTGGCGCGTCCGCCGTCTGCGACGGAGGCGAAGCGATTCGGCGACGCCCTCGGGGAGGCCGGTCGGGACCCCGTCGCACGGCGGGAGGCCCTCGAAGACCTCGTCTGGGCGGTGCTCACCGGCCGCGAGTTCTTGTTCAACCATTAACCCGTCCGCCGCCGGTCGGCCTCTCCCACGGGCGTCCACGTCATGACCCAACGGCTCTCGCTGCTGTTCGCGTGCTGCGTGTGTGTCGTGCCCGCCCCGACGCTGGCGGCCCCGGCCGTGCCCGTCTCCGCCGTCGCGTATCACCCGTCGGGGACGTTCGTCGCGGTCGGCTCGCACGGACGGGTGGCTGCGTTCGACGTATCGACCGGGGCGATGCCCGGGGCCGTGACCGACTTGCCCGGCCGCGTGACCGCGTTGGCCTTCGACCCGGCCGGCAAGCTCCTCGCCGTGGCCTGCGGGGAGCCGGGCAAGGCGGGGCTCGTCCGCCTCCTCCGACCCTCCCCGGATTGTGCGACGTTCGTGACGGTCGCCGAAGCCGCCCGCGCCCACGCCGACTCCGTATACGGGCTCGCCTTCAGCCCCGACGGCCGGACGCTCGCCACCGCCGGGTACGACCGCGTCATCCACCTCTGGTCCGTGCCCGCCGCGAAGGCCGACGCCCCGCCCGCCGCCCTGGAAACCCCCGTCCGCACCCTGAAGGACCACAGCGACACCGTGTACGCCCTGGCCTGGAGCCCGGACGGGGCGTTGCTCGCGTCGGCGTCCGCCGACCGGACCGTGAAGGTGTGGGACGCGGCCGCCGGAACCCGCCTCTACACCCTCGGCGACCCGACCGACTGGGTTTACGCCCTGGGCTGGAGCCCGGACGGGACGCGGCTCGTTGCGGGCGGGGTCGATAGGAGCATCCGCGTGTGGGCCGCGGGCCGCGACGGCGGCACCCTCCTGCGGTCCGCCTTCGCCCACGACAAGGCCGTCCTCCGGGTCGCTTACGGGCCGGACGGTAAGACCCTGTTCTCGGTCGGCGAGGACCGCGTCATCAAGGCGTGGGACGCGGACCGCTTGAAGGAGGTCGTCACGCTGCCCACGCAGCCCGACACGGTCCTGGCGTTCGCCCTCCGGCCCGACGACAAGCAGGTCGCCGTCGGGCGGTTCGACGGCTTCGCGGCATTGCACGACGCGGCCACGGGCAAGCCTCAGATTCAACTGCTGCCCGCCAAGCCGGTGCCCCCGGCGGTGAAGTCGGCCGCCCCGGCGTTCGCCCCGCGCGGCCGGACGGTGACCGTCACGCTCGCGGGCAAAGGGCTGGACTCCGTCACGGCCGTCACGAGTACCGTGCCCGGCGTCGTGGCAAAGCTTACCACGAAGACTCCGACCGCCGACGCCCTCGAACTCGCCCTCACCGTCCCGGCGAACGCCCCGCCCGGCCCGCTGCCGCTCACGCTCGAAGGCCCCGCCGGGAAGGCGACCACCGCCGCGTTCGTCGTGGACCGCTTCCCCGCGGTTGCGGAGGCGGGCAGCACCGACTCGGCCCGAACGGGCATGAGCGTCACCCTCCCGGCCACCGTCGCCGGTGCCATCGACCGGGCCGGCGACGTGGACTTCTTCCGCTTCGAGGCGGCGGCGGGCCAGCAGGTCGGCGTCCAGGTGGTCGCGGCCGAGGTCGGGTCGAAGCTCGATCCCGTCCTCGTGCTCACCGACGCCGGCGGCCGCACGCTCGCCGAGGGGGCGGCCACGCTCGGCTACACCGTTCCCACGGCCGGCACCTACGCCGTGG
Organism: Gemmataceae bacterium; assembly: GCA_031426095.1. GTDB lineage: Bacteria > Planctomycetota > Planctomycetia > Gemmatales > Gemmataceae > JANPKP01. Next base: position 8,576 of record JANPKP010000307.1, on the reverse strand, counting down.
GTATCCGCGACCGCGACTACCGCGGCGGGCCCGACATGACTTACCGACTTCACGTCGGCCCGGTCCCGGTCGTCACCGGCGTCTTCCCGCTCGGCGTGGCTCGTGGCACCACGGCTAGCGTCCGCGTCGCCGGGGTGAACCTCGGGCCGGTCGCCGCGGTTGCCGTCGCGGTTCCGGCCGACGCGGTGGCCGGGTCGCGGGTGGCGGTCAAGGTCCCGCCCGGGGTCGGCGGCGAGGTCCCGCTCGGGGCCGCGTCCGTCGGCGTGGGCGAGTTCCCGGCCGTCGCGGTCGTCGCGAACGCGGTCGAACTGCCGGCCGTGCCCGCGACCGCCGACGGCGTCTTGGCCGACCCCGGCGACGCCCACGCGGTCCGCTTCCGGGCGGCGAAGGGCGCGCCCCTCGTGATCGAAGTCCACGCCGGCCGGGTCGGGTCGCCCGTCGATTCGGCCATCGAAATTCGGGACGCCGCCGGCCGGCCGGTGCCGCGGGCCGTGCTGCGGAGCACCGCCAAGACGTTCGTCACCCTCCGCGACCACGACGCCGACAAGCCCGGCATCCGCCTCGACGCCTGGAACGACCTGGCCATCGGCGACCTCTTGTACGCCGACGGCGAGTTGATGCGGATTCAGGCCATGCCCCGCGGGCCGGACGACGACTGCCTGTTCTTCCAGGTCGGCGGCAAGCGGGTCGGCTTCCTCGGCACCACGCCCGCCTTCCACGCCTTCGGGAACACCCTCTACCGCGTCGAGCCGCACCCGCCGGGCACCACCTTCGCCCCGAACGGGATGCCGGTCTTCACCCTGTTCCACCGCAACGACGACGGCGGGCCCGGCTTCGGGGCCGACTCGTACCTCGCCTTCGATCCCCCGGCCGACGGCATTTATCAGGTGAAGGTGCGCGACGCCCGCGGGGCCGGCGGGCCGACCCATGCGTACCGCTTGACGGTTCGCCCGCCGCGTCCCGACTTCGCCGTGCGTGTGTCGCCCGAGTCCGCGGCCGTGTGGAAGGGAGGCGGCGTGCCCCTCACGATCACCGTCACCCGCACCGACGGCTTCGCCGGCCCGGTCCGCGTCCGCTTCGCCGGCCTGCCGCCCGGCTTCCACGCCCCGGACACCACGGTCGAGGCGGACCTCACGACGGCCACCGTGAGCCTGTTCGCCGACGCCGACGCGGCCGCCCCGCCGAAGGCCGGCGCGTTCAAGGTGACCGCCGGGGCAACGATCGGCGGCCGGGACGTGGTGCGGGACGCCAGCCTCGGCGTGCCGACCCTGGCCGACGGGGCCGACCTCGTGACGACCGTCGGTCAGAGCGAAGTCGTCCTCGCGCCGGGCCGGGAGACGAAGTTCGTGGTCGCGGTGGAGCGCCGCAACGGGTTCGCCGGCCGGGTGCCGCTCGACGTGCTCGGCCTGCCGCACGGGGTCCGGGTGCTGAACGTCGGCCTCAACGGCATCCTCGTGACCGAGCGGGAGACGAGCCGCGAGGTCACGCTCTACGCCGAGCCGTGGGTCGAGCCGACCAGCCGCCCGTTCGTGGTCCTCGCCAAGCGGGAGGGCAAGAAGGCCGAACACGCGGCCCGCTCGGTGCTGCTCCGCGTCGCGAAGTGACCCGCCGGCCGACGCCCCCGTCTCGCCTCGTGTTTCGACGTTCCCTGCGGACTCGGGGGCCTCACGTCCACCGCCCGCCGGAGTGCCGGCCGGGTCGCTCGGCCCGCCGACGCGCGGCACCGTCGGTCCGCCATCCGGGTCGTCGCCGAACCCGAACCCGTACTCGTCGTCCGGGGCCGGCAGGCCCGCCTTCTGCCGCCACAGCTTGTCCATGCGGAGGGTCTGGACGGCCAGCTGGCGGAACTCGTCCTGGGCCGCCCGGTCGTGCTCCTGCTTGCCGTCGATCCACGCGGAGAGCGGCGAATAGCCCTCGCCCTTCTCCCCCGGCGGGGCCGCCCCAACCGTGCCCGGCCGGCGGTGCCGCAGCATGTTCCCCCACAGCTTTACCAGCGCCTCGGACGCCCGCCCGACGGTCCGCCCTTCGAGGCTGCGGAGCTGCTTGCGGAGCGAGAACACGGCCTCGGCGAAGGCGTCCTCGACCAGCTCGTCGCGGGCCTCCTTGAGCGAGCGGCGGTAGAACCGGCGGTGCTCCCGGGCCAACGCCTTCAGGTCGCCGGCCTCGACGGCCAACTCTTCGGCCGTCCCCGCCCACGGCCGGCCGGCGGCGCGCAGCTCGGCCGCGACACGCAGGAGCGCGAACGGGTCGTCGCCGATGGGGGCGTCGGGCGGGGTCATGGGACACCGGGGGGCGCGTGTGCGAGATGTGGATAAGTGTTCAGTAAGATCGAAAGTGGGTGGACGCAAGTGAAAGCGAACGGATTGAGCGAACGCTACCGCTTTCGCTCCGCGAGCGGGAGCGGCACGCACCTCGGCCGACCGACCTACGGGTGATCGAAGCTGGCAATCATGATGCCGTCGGATTCCCAGTTGTCGAGTATCAAGCGTGACCGACGGGGGGCGTCCCCGCCCGCGCAGTAGATGACCCCGAACCCGAAATCATGGCCCCAATCCGTGCCGTAATCCGGGTCCGAGAGGATCGCCATGTAATACCTCAACTCGGCCACCACGCCCGCGATGATGGAAGCCGATTGCCGCGTTTTCGCCGAGTATTTGACCTCGCCGACGAGGCGGAGTGAAGGGTCGCCGTTGTGCCTCACGCAGAAGTCCGGGTTGGCCGTGCTGCCGGCCCGCGTACCGCATTTGCTCAAGGGTTGTTTCGTCCGGTTCCACGGCGAGCCCGAGAACCCGGTCCGGTCGCCGCCGAGTTGGTAGCACTCCGACAGGTTGGCGAACCCTTCGCATCGAAGGGACCGAAAAGCCGCGTGGCGGTCGGCTTTGAATTCCTCCACCAAGAAGCGGTTCGTCACCTCATCAACGATTGGCAGGACACCGCCCTTGCAGAACCGGACCTCCGGGAACGCCGGGGCGTGCGGTCCCAGGCGTTCAACCAGTGCCTTCACATGGGCCACGTCGGTCAACCCTTCTCGCAGTGCCGAGAAGAGTCGCTCCCCATAGGCGAGCGCGTGGGCGAGGTCGGTCATCTCTAACCCCAGGGTCATGGCTTCTGCGGGCGGCTCGGGCGGATGACCTTGAGGAGCAAGCCAGTCAGTGACAGGTGGGGTGCTACGGCCGCGTCGATGCGGGCGGCCAACGCGGGGTAATCCGAATCGTCTGTGTACGTAACGATTCCATCGTGGGGCGTGCCTTGTTCGTGCAGGCGGTGGTAGTCCCAGCGGTCGTTCGTCACCACGACCCGCCCGAGTTGAGTCGCCCGCGCGAGTACGTCGGGGTCGTCGATGCCTTGATTCGCCCGCCCATCGTCGAACGACGTGAGAACGTCGTGGCCGTACCCGCGTAACGCCTGCACGAGTTCGTCCGTCACGTTCTCGTCGGCATAGAAAGCCACCACGGGTCACGCCTCGTCATTACGGCGGATTGCGTCTTCGATCTCCGCGGGGTATGCGGCGAAGTACGCCCAAGCGGCGTCGAGGTCGTCCTGGGTCAGTCCGGGGTAGTTTGCCAACAGCCGGTCGTCGGTGAACTCCAGCCGCTTCAACACGACAAGGCCCCAAACGGCGATACGGGTCCGTCGAATACACGCCTCGCCGCCCATCACGTCGGGCGTCTTCTGGATCGCTGCTTCGGTCGTCGTCGCCATGTTGCGTCCCTCCCGTTCGTCGGCCGCATTCTACCACGTCAGTCCCGGTCGCGGGCGGCGGCGGCGAGGCCGCCGTAGCGGACGGGGAGGAGCTTCGGCCGGGGGACGACGACGCCGGTGATGCCGCCGTGGCGGTCCCACAGGGCGCGGGAGCCGTGGCGGAGGAAGTCGTACACGCCGGGGGCCGGGTGGTCCTTCATGTACTCCCGCACCCAGTCGGCCATGAGGGCGTCGTACCGCTCCTTCGAGTGCGAGTGGACGGCGTACCGGCCGGGGTGGCGGCGGAGGTCGCCGTCGAACGCCGGGCTGATGTGGTACAGCTCGTGGAAGACCGTCACGAGCTTCTCCTCGAACGGCTGGTCGAGGAACCGGGGCAGGCAGAAGGTGACGACGTAGAGCATCTCCCGGCCGTCCACGAACAGCCGCTGCACCTGGTATTCGGTCGAGCCGTGGCGGCGGGTGAGGCGGCCGCCGCGGAACCGCAGCGGGGTGGTGCGGGCCTGGAGGCCGTACGGGCTGCGGTTGCGGCACGGGGTGAACGACAGGAGGACGGCCGGCATGCGGACGTGGGCGAGGTCGCCGCAGCGGCGGGTGACGTCGTCGCAGAGGGTTCGCATCCGGTCGCAGAAGTCGAGCGGGGGGCCGGAGCGGGGAACCGTGCGGCCGCGGGGGCGGGTGCCGTCGGGGAGGACCCACCGCCGGGGGAGCGGCCGCTGGCGGGCGTGCCAGTGGAGTTCGAGCTGGGCGGCGGGGAGGGCGGGCGGTCCGTTCCGTGGTGCGAGCATTCCGCGTGGCCCGTCGTGGGGGTGAGGCGTGACCGCGACCGAGCGCGACGGTCCCCATGCTAGGGCGGCGCGGGGGCCGGGTCAACACGCTGGGCGGACGATACGCGCGGGGGGCGGGTGCGGGGGGCGGGCGGCGGGGGCGGAAAAACCGGCGCGATGCGTTCAAGCCGCGCGGCCGGGCGGTCCGATAGTTCCCGCAAGACGGACAGCCCTCACGGGCCGCGCGCCCGACTCCGGAGGCGGAGGCGGGACGCGGTCGGCGACCTCAGCGGGCCCGCGGGCCGGGAGAAGGCGGACATGCGAAGCATGAAGCGGCGGGCGGCCGGGGTGGCGGCGGCGGTCGGGCTGGCGGCCCTCGGGCTGCCGGGGTGCCAGACGTTCGTCGGCGGGATGACGCTGCCGAGCCCGCGGTACCTCGAACACTACCCACAGTACTTCGCCCCGGACCCGTCGTTCCCGCTCCCCCGCGAGCAGGCGAGCATGGAGGACCCGGACGGGGCCTTCCGCAACGGCGTGGGCGGGGCGGCCGGGGTGGCCCCGGTGGCCCCGGCCGGCCCGCAGCCGGCCGGCGGCGCGCCCGTCAACGCGGGCGGGCCGCAGAGCCTGCCCCGGTAGCGGGGGGGTCGGCCCGATTCCCACTTGACCCCTCGGGGGGGGTCCGGGTATGCGGCCGGCTCACCGACGGACACTCCCCCTCCGGCGGCACGGACGCCGCCCGGGGGGGACGCGGGCAGGGAAGCCCGTGGGTGTCGCGGGGGGGACACACGATGACGCACGGATCGCGCACGCGGGCCGCCGGCCTGGCCTTTTCCCTCGCCCTCGGCTGCCTGGCCGGGTGCACCCACTCGGGCGGCAAGAAGCCGCTGCCGACGGCCCGCGAGATCGGGCCGGGGGCGACCGGGTCGTCGGGCGTGACGAACCCGCAGACGAACACCAACCTCACCCGCCCGTACCCGCCCGTCCCCGCCGGCGGCCAGCAGCCGATGACGGCCGGCCTGACCCGCCCGCCCGCCGCGGCCGGTCCGGGGGCGTACCCGCAACCCGCCTTCTCGAACGTGGCCAACCCGAACGACCCGGGCGGCATCAGTGCCGGCCCCCGGCCGGCGTCGCCGGCGGTCCTGCCGCTCTCGCCGCCGGGCGCGGTGCCGGCGAACTTCGGGTCGATGGCCCCGCCGGCCGACCCGGCGATGCGGCTCGCGTCGGCCGGCGACACGACGACCCGGCGGAGCTACGGCGGCGACGCCCCGGGCCCGGTGCCGCCGCCGGCCCCGAACGCCGGGTACGCCCCGCCCATCACTCCCCCGACGGCCGTCATGCCGCCGCCGCCGATCGACGCCACGCCGCCGGTGGCGACCTTCCCGCCGATGGCCGCCGGCCGCTAAGGCTTGGCCCGCCGGGCCGCTTCGAGCCGCCGCACGATGAGGGCGGCCGAGTACCCCGCCTTGAACCCGGCGTCGATGTTCACCACCGTCACGCCGGCCGAGCAGCTGTTGAGCATGGTGAGCAGGGCGGCCACCCCGCCGAACGCGGCCCCGTAGCCGATGCTCGTGGGGCAAGCGATCACGGGGCAGTCGACCAGCCCGCCGACCACGCTCGGCAGCGCCCCGTCCATGCCGGCACACACCACCACCACGTCGGCCGCCGCGATCCTGTCCCGCTGCCGCAACACGCGGTGGATGCCGGCCACGCCCACGTCGGCGATCAATTCCGCCTTCGCCCCCATCACGCGAGCCGTGACCAACGCCTCCTGCGCCACCGGCAGGTCGCCGGTGCCGGCCGTGACGACGTACACGAGCCCGCCGGGGGTCGGCCGGTCGCCCGCGGCCGGGAGCCAGAAGGTGCGGGCGAGGCGGTCCTGCTCCGCGTGCGGGAAGTGCGTGCAAAGGTGGGCCGCGGTGGCGTCGCCGACGCGGGTGGCGAACACGTCTTGCCCGGCCTCGGCCAGTCGGCGGACGGCGGCCTCCACCCACGCGGCCGTCTTGCCCTCGGCGAGGATCACTTCGGGGAAGCCGCACCGCGCGCGGCGGTCGAGGTCGAGGGTGGCGAACCCCAGGTCGGCGACCGCCCCGCCGCCGGCGAGCCGGCCGGCGGCCGCGGCCACGTCGAGGGAGCCGGCCTTCACGTCGTCGAGCAGTCGCCGCAGGTCCGCCGCCGTCATCGCGTTCGCCCCTGGTCCCGTGGAATCCCCGTGTTGTGATAGCGGCCGGCCGACTTGAGGGAATCCTGGCCGGTGAGCGTTTCGGCTGAAGTCCGCCGCCCGCACGGTCGATACACCCGACAGGACCGGACCCTTCCGGCAACCGCCACGGGGGGAGCGCATGAACGTCGCCGCCGCAACTCTGCTCGGGCTCGGACTGGCCGCCGGCCAGCCGCCGGCCGCCGACTTCTACCCGATCACGAACCGCACGTTCAAGCTGCCGATCAACTACGCGAAGGAGCGGGCCGGCATCCGCCAGGTGCAACTGTTCGTCTCCCGCGACCAGGGGGCGACGTGGGCGCAGGAAGCCGAGATGCCGCCCGACCGCGACTTCTTCGCCTACGTGGCCAAGGACGACGGCGTCTACTGGTTCAACATGGTGGTCGTGGACATGAAGGGGGGCCGCGACCCGCTCGACCTGACGAAGGAGCCGCCGGCCATGAAGGCCCTGGTGGACACGGTCAAGCCGGCCGTCCGCGTGACCGACGCCCAGCGGGCCGGGGGCGACGTCGAGGTCCGCTGGCAGGTCGAGGACAAGAACCCGGACGACGCGGCGACGAAGGTGGCGTACCGCCCGGCCGGGTCCGACGGGCTGTGGCAAGAAGTGACGGTCCCGGCCACGTCGCGGACCGGCGTCCGCTTCAAGCCGGGGCTGGCCGGGCCGGTCGTGGTCAAGGTGTCGGTCGCCGACCTGGCCGGGAACAAGGGCGAGGCCGAGAAGGAAATCGGCGCGGCGGGCGGCGAACTGGCGTCAACCAGCTTCTCGGCCGGGGCCGTGCCGCCGGTGATGCCCCACCCCGTGCCGCCGGTGAGTGCGGTGCCGCCGCCGTCCCCGGCCCCGCCGTTCGACTTGGGCCCTCCGCCGGTGGTCACGCCCCCGGCCGTCGTCGGGATGACGCCGCCGCCCGCCCCGGCGTTCGTCACGCCCACCCCGCCCGCCCCCGCGCCGGGCGGGCCGACGTACCTCGCCTCCGGGCAGGGCAAGATGACGCCGGACCCCGTGGAGTGGACGAACGTCAAGCCGGCCGGCTCGACGACGGCGACGGCACTCCCGGGCAACGCCCTCGCCGTCGGCTCGGGCGTCGGCCCGGTGTCGGCCCCGGCCGGCGACGCGAACCGGGCCCAGGTGGTGAACACGCCGCGGTTCGACCTCGCCTTCGAAGTGGACGCCCGCGGCCCGTCGGGCATCAGCCGGGTGGACCTCTGGGTGACGCGGGACGGCGGCCGGCAGTGGCTGCGGTGGAGCGAGCACGACGGCCGCGGGCCGGTCCGCGTCGCCCTCGACGTGCCGGGCAACGGCCAGGTCGAGGGCCCGTACGGCTTCCGCCTCGTGCCCGTCAGCGGGGCCGGGCTCAGCGACGCCGCCCCGGTCCCCGGCACCCCCCCGGACCTGAACGTGGTCCTCGACGTGACGCCGCCGCTGGTCAAAATCCTGCCGCCCGCGTCCGACCCGGGCCAGCCGGACACGCTCGTGGTCCAGTGGGAGGCGACCGACCGCAACCTCGGCGACGCCCCGATCGTGCTGGAGTGGAGCGACGCCCCGGCCGGCCCCTGGCGGCCGCTCGGGGGTGCCCCGGAGGCGGGCGTGGTGACGGCGTCGAACACGGCACCGTCGGCCGCCCGGCTGGCGAACAGCGGGCGGTTCGCGTGGCGGGTGCCGGCCAACCTGCCGACGCACCGGGTGTTCCTCAAGGTGACGGCCCGCGACCTCGGCGGCAACGTGACCGAGGTGATGACCCGCGAGCCGCTGCTGGTCGATCTCGTGAAGCCGCGGGCGCGGATTCAGGGCATCGTCCCGGTGTCGGCGGTGGTGCCGCGGTGACGGACGGATCAATACATGTGTTTCTCGTTTAGCGCCGCGACCCGCGGTCGCAATCTGCGACCGCGGGTCG
>JANPKP010000306.1:0-25642 GCA_031426095.1 Gemmataceae bacterium | reverse complement strand
GCTGCTCAGGTTGCACGCGACCCTGGCCGACGTGACGCCGGAAAGCCTGAGGCACTTCTTCAACTTGGCCGGGCAGGCCATCCGACGCGAACTGATCGACGTGGCCCGGCGGCTGAACCGGGGCGACGGCCGGCGGGTCGTCCTCATGCCCGACGACGCAGCCGCCCTTCACCCGCCCGGCCGCGACGGGTGCCCGGTCACCCTGGCGACCTGGGGTGAGTTCCACGAAGCCGTTGAGTGCCTGCCGCATGACGAGCGGGAGGTCGTGAACTTGCTCTGGTACGAAGAGCTTTCCCAGGCTGAGGCGGCGGCAGTCCTGGGAGTGTCGGAGAGAACCGTGCTAAGACGGTGGCACGCGGCTCGGTTGAAGCTGGGAAGGATAGTCACAGATGACACCGACCGATGACTCACCGATCTGGGACATGCTCGCCCGCTGGGAGGGGTCGGCCCGGCAAGGGCACGAACTCGCCCCCGAGGAACTCACTCGCGATCACCCCGAACTGCTCCCCGAGCTTCGGCGGGCCATCGCAGCCCTGAAAGCCACCGCCTGGCTCGACCGGCCGGTCGTCCGCGACCCCGCCGATCAGCCGCTGCCCGCGACCGCCTTCGGGGACTACGAACTTCTCAGCCTCATCGGCTCCGGCGGGATGGGCCGCGTCTACCAAGCCCGGCACCGCCTCATGGACCGAGTCGTCGCTCTGAAGGTGCTGCCGCCGGGCACGCTCGCCGGGGCCGACGCCGAGCGATTTCAGAACGAAGTCCGGGCCGCTGCGAAGCTGACCCACCCGAACGTCGTCGCCGCCTACGACGCCGGCCTGGCCGACGACGGCACGCCGTACTTGGTGATGGAGTTCGTGGACGGCCCGGACCTGTCCCGCGTGGTCCGCGAACAGGGACCACTTGCCGTCGAGGAGGCCGTTCGCGTCGTCACCCAGGCGGCAACCGCCCTGGCCTACGCACACCGCGAAGGCATCCTGCACCTCGACGTGAAGCCGGCCAACCTGCTTCGCGGGCCGGACGGCGTCGTCAAGCTGCTCGACCTCGGGCTGGCCCGCAGGCGAGAGGCCGTCATCCCCGACGCAGCCCTGATGGGAACGGCCGACTACCTGGCACCCGAACTGTCCCAGCCGGACGCGACCGCCGATGAGCGGGCCGACATCTACGCCCTCGGCTGCACCCTGTACCACCTGCTGGCCGGCCGACCGCCGTTCACTGGCTCGATCCCCGAGGTGATTCAGGCACACCGGGATGCCCCGGTCCCGTCGCTCCGCGAGGCCCGCCCCGACGTGCCGGCCGGGCTGGACCGGGTGTTCCAGAGGCTGGCGACGAAGCGGCCCGAGGACCGCTACCCGTCGATGGACGACGTGGTCACCGCCTTGGCCCCGTTCCTGGCCGGCCGCACCGGGGGGCGGATCAGAACCGCACCGTGGGTGGCCGGCATCGTACTCCTCGTCGGTGTGACGGGATTGCTCGGGTGGCGTGGCCGGGGTGCTGACCCGGCGGAAGCCCGGCCCGATGTCGTCGCCACGCCACAATCGGGGCCGGACGAACCGCCCACGGCGGCGTCCCCGCCGGTCACCGCTTCGGCCGACAGCCGTCCTTTCAACAACACGACCGACGACGTGAGAGCCGTCGCCGTGAGTCGGGACGGGAAGCACGTTCTGACCGGCTCCTTCAACCGGAACATGGTCCGGCTCTGGGGTGTCGAATCCGGTGACCTCGTCCGCACGTTCCCCGGTCACACTAAGAAGGTCCACGGCGTGGCGTTGTCCCCGGACGGCACGCTCGCGGCGTCCGGCGGTGGCGACGACGACGGCACCGTCCGCCTGTGGAACGTCCGGTCGGGTGAACTCGTCCGGGTGATCGCGGGTCACGAAGGTGGGGTGTGGTCGGTGACGTTCGACCCGGAGGGGAAACACCTGTTCTCGGCCGGGGCCGACAAGCTCGTCCGCATGTGGGCGGTGGACACCGGCGAGGAGGTCCGGCAGTTCAACGGGCACGTCGGGCAGGTGTTCAAACTGGCGGTCAGCCCGGACGGGAAACACCTCCTGAGTGGCGGGGCGGACAACCGGGTTTACTGGTGGAACGTGGCGACCGGGGAGCCGGTGTACGAGTTCCGGGGGCACGCGACAGCCGTCTGGGGACTGGCAATCTCCCCGGACGGGACGCGGGGCCTGTCGGGGGACCAGGCCGGGATCATCCGGCTGCTCGACCTGACGACCGGAAAGGAACTCGACAAGTGGTTGTCGCCCACCGAGGCGGTGTTCGCCCTGGCGTTCCACCCGAGCGGCAAGCTCGCCCTGAGCGGCGGGGGCGGCGGGTGGCGGCGGCGGCACGACGAACCGCCGATGAAGCCGGCCGACCAACTGGTGTACGCGAAGGCCGGGAACAACGCGATCACCCTGTGGGACGTGCCGGCCGGCCGGATTCGGCATCACTTCAACGGTCACGCGGACGCCGTCTGGGGGTTGGCGTTCGGGCCGACCGGCGAATGGTTCGTGAGTGGCGGCAGGGACAAGACGCTCCGGCTCTGGCGGATGCCGCCCGAGTGACGACCTACGAAGCTGGTAGCGTTCCTGGCGAGATGAGAATCTGTCTGGTAGCAGGGCCGACGACGACGGGCGAGGTGCAGCCGTTCCGGGTGGGCGGGTCGAGGAGGGGAGGGGGCGATGGCGAACGAGGTACGAAGCGAGGACCGGCCGGCCGACGCGGCGACCCTGCTCAAGGACCACCGACTGATGAACGCCGTGGTCCGGCTGGTCACCGCCGCCGCTGGGGTCGGGTGCCTGGGCTTCGCTGGCTACTACGCCACGTCCTCACCCGGCCCCGGAACTTTCATCGTGGCCGGCTTCCTCGTCACGGGCTTGATCCTCCTCGTTCTCGCCCTTGCTTCCGACCCCACCAGCACCCCGCCCTCTTAGCGGATGACGCCGGCCCCGTCCGGGGGTCACCCCCTTCGGAGGGTAACCTCGGATCGGGGCGGCGTGTCCATCCGGCAGAGTCCTCGCGGTGGGGTGGGGTCGATCACGGTTCGGGGGAATGCGTCATGCGGCGGGAGCGGCTTCTACGGGACGCGGAGGTATGGCCCGACGTGTTGAGGCCAGGATCAAAGCACGCTCACCTCGGGCACGGCGAGGTCGCGTTCATTACGACCACGTTCACGGACGACCGGGGCCGGCGGTTCTTCGCTTACCCGGCGAGTCGGGGGCACGAAAGCTTCATCAGCGAGCCGCCGATCCTGACCGCCATGTTTGGACCGGACGCTCTCCCGGCCGTCAGCGACCAGTGCCTCTATCGGCATGAAAAGTACGAGGAGGAGCCTGGCGGCTTCGGGAAATACCGGCCGACCGGGCAGGTCGTGGAGGCGTGGGATCACATCGAGCTAAGACGGTGGGCCGAGGAAGTGGCCCTCTTCGGGCGGTACGGCCGGGTCCGGCACAATCGCACGCTCATGCTGTGGAACCAGCCGCCGGATTGGGAAGAGTTGTTGCAGATCACCGTGGCGGAACTCGCCGTACCCCCGGACACGGTCCTTACCGCCGGCCGGAGCGAACTCGGACTCGTCAAGGACTTCACCGGAGGTGCGGCATGAGCAGCCGAAGGCAGAAGGCCGGTACAGCAGTCCGGGCGACGGGCACCACCCGGCCATCGACCCCGTCCCCTTCCGACGATGACGGACTGGTGGCCGGGGACGACAACCCGTGCGTCGGTGACCCGGACTACGACTACAGCGGCGGGGTATGCGGGGAGTGCGGCTCGGGCTTGACCTGCGACGGCCGGTGCGGAAACCGGCGGTGCGTCTACGCCGACTTCTATCAAGATGAGATCGTGCCGGCGGCGGTACGGCGTGAGAAGCAGCAGGTGGTCGGGAATCCCCGGTCGCGGCGGGCGTACCTTTGGGGGACACGCGGCTACCGGCGGGTGGTAGGGTCGGGCCACGCGGTCGTGTTCCGCGACGAGTCCGAGGCAGACGCGGCGGGGTACGAGGTCCGCGACGATTGACCCCCTGTCGGGAGGCGACGATGCCGTTCACGGTGGCGACGTATAACGTCCTGGCCTCGGCGTACATCCGTCCCGAGTGGTACGCCGGCGTCCCCGAACACCTCCTGCGGCCCGAGTGGCGGGTGCCGGCCCTTGTCGGCCACGTCGAGACCCTCGACGCCGACATTCTGTGCCTGCAAGAGGTCGAGCCGGACGTGTTCGCCGCGATGGAGCAGCGGCTCGGGCCGCTCGGGTACGCCGGCCGGTACGAGCAGAAGGGCAAGAATAAGCCAGACGGGTGTGCCACCTTCTTCCGCCACGGCACGTTCGCCTTGCGGGAGGCCCGGCGGGTGGAGTACCGGGACCGCGAGCGTGGCCCGGACGATCACTCCGGGCAGATCGCCGCTCTTTTCGCACTGGACCACGGCGGGCACCTGCTCGGAGTGGCGAACACGCACATCCGGTGGCAATCGCCGGACACGCCCCGCGACCGGAACGTCGGCCTCCGCGAGGTGACGGAGTTGGTCGAGGCGTGCCAGGGGTTCATCCCGCAGTGCCAGGACTGGATCGCCTGCGGCGACTTTAACTTCAAGCCGGACAGCGAGGTCGTCGCCGTAATGCGGGACGCCGGGTTCCGGTTCGCCCACTCCGAGCGGCTCGACGCCCGATCCGCCGTGGCGAACGGACGAGCGAAGCTGATCGACTACGTCTTCCACACCTCCGGCTTGACGGCACGGCCGCTCGACCCGCCGGCGATCACCGACGACACGAAGCTGCCGTCGCCGGATCAGCCGTCCGATCACCTGGCCTTGGTGGCCGAGTTCGACTGGACTGAGGACATGCACGCGAGGGACGACGGGAGGCACGCCCGGTGAGGAGCTACCACCACCTGCTGATGGCCGTTCTTCACGGCCGGGGTCACCTCGACCGCCGACTGGCCGGCCTGCTCCCGTGGCACACCGACTTCATACTGCTCGACGTGTTCCGCCCGGCACTGACCGACGATGAGAACGTCATCCGGCTCCGGGACGCCGCGACCGCTGCCCCGAGGCACGTCCAGCGGGTGATGGTGGTCGGGCCGACGCACGGGATGTTGCTCCTCGCCGCCGTCCCGACGACGGCCCGGCGGGCCATCGACTACGCCGCCGTGCTGGCCGGCGACTGCAACTTCGTCATCTCCCGGAACGGCGAGGCCCGCGACCGGCACGGCATAGCCGTCCCCGGATCGACGCTCGACCCCGACACCCTTGACTTGTGGGCCGAACACCTCGGGATAGCCCTCCATGCGGAGGGGCTGTACGAGCGGACGCCGAGCTTCCTGGCCTACGCCCGTGCCTTCGGCTTGCCGTGACCACGCCCGAACATGCCCATCCGAGGAGCCATGATCGACACGTTGCGGCTGAGGCCCTTCCGGCCGGGCGACACGCCGGCCCTGATCGACTTGTTCCGGGACACCGTCCGCCGGGTCAACAGCCGGGATTACACGCCCGAGCAGGTACGGGCTTGGGCACCGGACGATATTGACCCGGATTGCTGGGCCGTCCTGTCCGACCACCACACGGTCGTGGCCGAGGTGGGCAGCTTGATCGCCGGGTTCACCGACTTGGAGACTAGCGGGCACATCGACCGCTTCTTCGTCCATGCCGACTTTCAGGGGCAGGGGGTCGGCCGGGCGATGCATTCCGAACTGGTGGCCGAGGCCGAGCGACTCGGCGTCAGCCGGCTTCACGCCGAGGTGGTTCCTCGGCCGTGAGGCTCGCGGCCCGGCCTCCAGCGACCGGGACGAGCAATCGTAGTCGCTACCATCTCACGCACAGCCCCCTCGACAGGCCACGCGGGCCGAGAACAGACCGTTCGTGCTGCCTTTCAGACGCCCAGTCGGTACGAACTGCGGCGAGCCTCGCACCGATTTTTTTGGATTTTTTTGTAGCACTTTGCGTCGATTGATGGGGGTCTGCCGGATCGCAACTTGGTGCGAAGTTACACCTGTGCAGCACGCGATGTAACTTTTATCGCCCGCCCCCGCATGATGCGTGGTTCCAAGTCTGCACATCCTGAAACGGGAAAGTTACATGCAGCGGTGTGGCACGCATGTAACTTTCCGCAAGTCAACACGGTAGTCGATGGGGGCCGCGAACGGAGACGCACAATCACCCCGAGTGGCTTGATTGACGGCTCGGCCAGGGAGGCTACCCTGAGTTTGACGACGCTTGGGCAACCGCCCTTGCAGGACGGATCGCTACTCCCGGTGGCGATGACCATAGGCCCGTAAACCCTGATCGCAACCACCCGGCCAACTGGCCGGTTCAAGCTACCGCCTCCGTCATGGAGTGCGGCCGGAGTGTCGTTTTTGTCCATCAGGAGATTGCAAATGCAACGTGTGCATTTGGCCGTGGCGAATGACTACGGCAGCATCGATGTTCAGGACAGTTGCCCGAAGGGCCACGTCCACATCCGGGGCAAGCGGCTCCAACCCCTGTGCCGCCGGCTCGGGGTCAAGTACGCCGCCGCCCTCGTCGGCTTCCGGGAGTACCGGGGCCAGTACAGCCCGATCCTCGACGGGGTGGTCGTGACCGAGCGGTCGGCCCCCAAGGTCCGGCAGGCCATCGCGGAGCGAGAGGAGCGGGCGAGGAAGCGGACACCCGCGAAGCGAATGGGCGAGCGGGTCCGCAAGGAGCGGCGGGATGCGGCCGAGTTCCTGGGGTGTATCAAGGAGCAGTTCCCCGGCTGTCCCGAGCCGGAGGCCGAGCGGGTCGCCGCCCACGCCTGCACGACGGCGTCCGGCCGGGTCGGCCGCACCCGGACGCTGGACCTCTGGGAGCGGGTCCGCCGGGCCGTCGTCGCCCACGTCCGCCACCACCACACCGACTACGATTCGCTGCTCGCAGGCCGGTTGGGCGAGGAGAGCAGACTCGCCGCCCGTGACGCGGTGGCCGACAGGGTCCGCTCCGTGCTGGAGCGGTGGCAACAGCCGATGCCGTCCGACCCGACCTCGCACCGGGGGCCGTCTGACGGCGTCTGGGAGCCATCGCAGGAGGCGTTGGAGGCGTGGGCCGGGTATCACGGGCACGCGAATTGGGACGCATTCCTGGCAACCGACCCGCCCGCCTGCCGCCTCACGCAGGTGATGGTGACCACAGCGAACATGGAACACATCCTCCAGCAGGAAGGGTGGACCTGGGAGGAGTGTCACGACTGGCTGCGGAGTATGGAAGGCCCGAGTGAAGACCGAAACCCCATTACCTAACGGAGGACGCCATGCGGAAAACCCAAAAGCGGACGCTGAACCCCATGCGGTGGCAGGTGGAGTTCAACGACAGGTTCAAGGAACCCGGCGACGGCATGTTCACGCGGCGGATGGCCTATTTCGTCAACTGGATGACCATCCGGGCGTGGCAGGCGAGCGGGGGCATCCTGCGGGAGAACGACCCGTTCTGGGACGCCGTGACCGCCGAGCCGTCCGGCATCCTCGACAACACGGACAGGGAACTCACGGTAGGGTGGGACACCCAGCCGGTTCTGTACACCCGAGTCGGGGTGGCGTGGCTGGTCGATCAGGACGGCTTCCGCCGCGTCCGCTACGCCATCCAAGTGGTCGCCGTGCCACCGGCCGCGAGGTGGGAGGCGACCAGGGCGTATGTCTGGTCGCCCCGCTGGACCATCCCGCAAATCGTCTTCGGTGGGGTGGACCTGCGGCGGGCGATCCGTGCTGTGACCGGCCAGACCGTCACGCCCGAAGAACTGGCCGATCCGGCCGAGTGTCGGCGGTTGGCGGTAGACCTGCCGACAGGCGACGATCCCTACCAGCATGTCGCCCTGCGGCATCGTCTGGAGGACTTCGCTGACGTGATCGAAGCCAATCCCCCTCAGGCGGTGAACACCGGGGGAGCCACTCGCATCCCCCCGGACGAGGATGGGATCGGCTACGTCTGTCGTCAGCCGGGCTACGGCTTTGGTCGGCTCCAGTGATGTCTCGCATGGGCCGGGTAGCCACCAGGCTCCCGGCCACAAACCCTCGGATCGCGGGTCATATCCGTCCGTGACCAACGAGCTTTGACCCAGAGTCGGTGCGGGTCGTGTGACGCTGGCCCACTGGCGAACCATTCCAGCCCTATCCGCCCGCCCCGAGCGTCACTGAGGGGGCGGGGCCGAGCCTTTATCGGAGGATGATTCGCATGTCGCTGCTGCCGTATGTGCTATGGGAGGACGCCGAGGCCCGCATCGTGCGGGCGATCCGGCGGGAGATGATCCCAGGCCTGAAGGTGGAGAGTCGCGGGCAACTGGGCGGGGACGGTGAGAGCGGTACGCTGCTCGTCCTCGGGGAGTACGACATCGATCTGGACTACGACGTGTGGGACGAAGAGGACGACGAACCGGCCATCAACATCACCCTGTATCCGCTGCACCGCCTTGGTGCAGCGAAGCCGGTCGCCGTCGTCCAGATGCCGGACATCGACTCGGCGGTGTGGTTCCTGTCGCGGTGGGGGTGGGACCGGCAGTTGCGGGACGAGGTGGCGACGGCTTACCGTGACGACGGCGACGTGTACGAACCGATCTCCCGCCACGCCAAGAAGCATTCCGTGACCCGGAGGCGAGGACGAAAGTCTCGATGAGGCTGGGGGCGAGTCACGACCGCACTGACGTGACTCACCGCTGTCGCCCGACCTGCGACCGCGTTCCCCCGCTCCCCGCCCGGTTCGGGATTTTCCGCGACCGCCCATTCACCGTTCGTGATCAACGCCACTGCACCCCTCGGGAGTGTAGCTGGATTCCTATTGCCTTTGGGTTCTTAACACAAGCACCAACGAGAGCGTGAACCATGCCACTGATCCCGACCTGTCCCGGCTGCGGTGCCGGGCTGTGCGAACCGCACCACGGCGGCTGTGACATCGAGCGGAGCCTGGAGGATGCCCGGCAGCAGGTGCCCCGGCACCCGGCAACGGGCAGTCCCCAGCCGGCGGTCTGGACGGGGGAGGTCGCGTCCTCGCTGGGTCCGCCGGCACGCGAGAAGGATGTCGAGGCGTCCGTCGCCCTGCACAAGAACCGCAAGATGCGGATTGCCCTGAAGCAGTGCTGGGCGAACGCGGCTCGGGTAGTGACCCGCCACCCGGACTACGGGAACGCTACCTACGTCGAGGGCTTGGTCGTCAACCCGGCCGGTGTCGTGATCGAACACGGGTGGCTGGAGCGGGACGGCCGGGTGATCGACCCGACCCTGCCGGAGAAGCCGCTCCACTACGTCGCCGGACTGAGGATCGCGGGTGCGGCCGGCCTGCGGGAGGCCATCGACAGCTTCCCAGCGGACGAAGAGGCGGAAGGCGTCCCGCTGTTCGTCCGCTTCGGGTGGGCCGGGATGCGGCACCCAGGGGTGTGGGCGGCGTGGCAGACCGCGATGGCCCTTTCCGAGAGCCTGGGGGGTCAAGCCGACGCGGACTGACGCTCGATCACGGCAAGGCTCACGGCTCCGACCCGATCATGCCGACAGCCACCTTGACCGCCTCGGCTATTGCCCGACCCATCGGGATCGGGACGCCGTTGCCCCGGACTTGATACGCGAACTCGATCTTCAAGCACGGCGTGCTGAAGTCGGCCGGCAACCCCATCGCCTCATTCACCTCGGGCAGGGTCATCCTTCTTCCAAGGGCACGGCCGGCCTTTCGCCGGTCGTACCCTTTGTGTTCGTAGCCGGTCACGCACGGGAGCGGGTCCGGGCACCGCTGGTCGTCGGCCACCGGCACCGGGTGGAGGACGAGGTTGCTGGAGAACCGCCGCCGGCGGTGCTGCCCCGCCCCGAACTCCCAGGCGTCGAGGACGGCCGACCACCGGGCCGCGTCCGGGACCGGGGCGGCTGGCACGTTCTCCATGAGCCAGAACACGGACTGCGACTCCGCGACTACCCGCTCAAACTCGGGGATCAGGTTCCCCTGAGTTGGGGTGTTCCCCCGGCAAGCCCGCGAGAATGCCTTACATGGCGGGCCTCCGATCACGCTCGTGAACTTCCCCCGGCATCGAGTGCCACCCCCGGATGTCCTGGCCGAGGATCAGTTCCGGGCCGCGAACGACCACGAACCCGGCCTGCTCAAAGGCCAAGCCCAGCAGATCGGCACCCGGAAACAGCGACAGCACCAGCACATCGTAGGTAGGGTTTCGGCCTGAAAGCCGTAGTGATTTTCAGGCACACGCGGGTGGCCGAATCGACCGAAAAACCCTAGAATAACTACGGGATATGAGTTCGGTACTGCTTGCTCGTCCCGGACCTCGCGGCATCATCGACACCTCGCCGCCCGCTCCCCCACGACGAAAGAAACTGACCGACCGGCTGGCTTTTGAGCCAGCCGACCGTGGCTCCGTTCTTGAAGGGAGTGGATGACTGTTTCGCCTGGCGGACGCACCGTCGCCTTTCTTCGGGTGCCGAGAAATATGCCCCCTCCGGGACCGAATAGACCAGTGTGGAGCAGCCTTCATCTTCCTCGCGGCAATCGCCCTCACTTCCGCCGCACAACGCACAGCAAACGATCACTACCCGGCCCGACCGGGGGCGTCACGGTGACGCCCCCGGTCGTTCGGTGACCCTCGGAGGACTGGATGGCAGACCCGACAGTGTTGACCCACCCCCTGGTGCGAACCGCGATCCGCATCGCTGAAGTCGCCCACGCAGGCCAGGGCCGTTCGTCGCCCGGCACACCCTACTTCGCTCATTCTCGCCGGGTTGCGGAGATCGTCGGCACGCTCGACGGCGTGAGCGAGATCGAGGTGGCGGCGGCGTTGTTGCTCGGCGTGCTGTCGAACACGTCGGTCAACACGGCCGAACTGACCAGCCGACTGGTGGCAAGTGGTGCCGAGCAGGCAGTGGCGGACGCCGTCGTCGGCTTGGTGTCGGAAGTGACTGAGGGGTTTCACTCCCAGGACAAGATGGTGTCGGCCAGCGAGCCGGCGAAGCGGTTGATGCTCACTGACCGCATCGTGCAAGTGACCGGCGGCGGCAACATCGATCTGGCCGCGTGCGACGTTCTTGTGGACCTCGCAGGGGACGCTGACCCACTGCTGGCCGGTTGGCTCATCCACGAACTGAACAAGTCCCGCGACCCGAACCGGAAGGAGGGCTGATGAACTTCTTCGACCGCCTACACCGCGAGTTCTTCGACCAGTTGTTCTCGCTGGACGCTGAGAGCCGCGAGGCCAAGGCCAAATTGCTCCGCGAGGCGGGCCTCCCCGAGGACGTGGTCACGGAGTTGTGTTCCCCTGGCATCAAGCCGGGGATGTCCTTCGGTGGGACGAAGGCCATCGACGTGGCGAACGTCGTGGAGCGGGTGTTGTGCCGTCCTCCGCGAGGCCGGCACCCTGTGGGACCGCCTGAGAGGAGGAGAGCGTGACTGACCCGACGAAAGACGCTTTCCGTGATCCTGTGCCGTTGCCCGGCCGGAACGCCGACCGCCGCGAGCCGATGGGATACACGAAGGGATTTCGGGCGATGGTCGGAAAGCGGTTCGGGTACAAGTCCGCACGTCGGGCGGGCAATGTCTGGCTCGGCTCCTGGCAGGACGAGCCGGACGCCGGACACCGAACGGAGGGGCAAAGCGGATGACCCCCAGGGAGTATATCGAGCGACTGGCGGCAGGCGGGTCGCGGTATCACACCGCCCTGCTCGCCCACGGCCGAGAGTTCCGGGGCCTGAGCCGGTCGTCGGCGGTGCGGGACGCGGCCCGGTGGAAGGACCGGGTGCGGCCCCGCTGGCACAAGTGCTACGCGAACGCCGGCGAGTTCGCCGTGTCCCACAAGAAGGCCGCGTACTACGAGGGCTTCTGGCGGTACTCGGCCGAGAACGACCCGGTCCACCACGCCTGGGTGGTGCTGGGCGGGGAGGTGATCGATTTCACAGCCGAGGACGTTGACCGGCGGGCACGGCGGCAGGGTGTCGTCCTCCTGCCCCCCGGCGATCAGCAGTACCTGGGCGTCTACGTCCCGACCGACTTCGTCAGGCATCGGGTGGAAGCGTGTCGCGTCTGGGGGCCGGCATCGGAGGCGTACTTGTCCGAGTTCGACACCACCAACCTTGAAAGCGAGAGGAATGCAGTTGATGAATGATGGGACCAAGCGAGTGCTTTACCTGCACGGCTTAGGGGGCCGGCGAGCCGGCCCCCGCACCGAGCGGCTGATCGACCTCGGGTACGGGGTCGTGTACCCGGACCTGCCGCCCGATGATTTCGCCCGGTCGGTCGAGATCGCCCAGGCTCACCTCGCCGGCGTCGATCTTGTCATCGGGTCGAGCCGGGGTGGGGCAGTAGCGATGGCCTTGAAAACCGACAAGCCTGTGCTGCTCCTGGCCCCGGCGTGGCGGATGAGCGGCATCGAGGCGATGGTCCCGAACCAGCGGACGTTCGTTATCCACGGCTTGGCGGACGAACTGGTGTCCTATGAGGACTCCGACGAGTTGGCCGGTCGCTGCGGGATCGGCGGCAACCTCCTCCTCGTCACCGACGACCACAGCCTGTCGAACTCCACGGAGTTGATCGTCGCCTTAACCCAGGAGGTGCTGAATGCTGAACTCTGCTGAAGCCCGGCCGCGAGGCGACATCAACGACGCACCGATCACGGCGTTGACCGAGGTAATCGGCCAACGGAGCGTGAAAGCACAGGTGACGACGGCCCTCGCCGCCGCAAGGGCTGACCGCCGCCGATTCGACCACGCCCTGCTGGTCGGGCCGGCGGGCACCGGCAAAACCACGCTGTCCCAGATCATCGCCAAGGAGATGGGCACGCCGTTCCGCGAGGTGCTGGGGCAATCGATCACCACCAGCGGCGACCTGAACGCCTTGCTGTTGTCCGCCGAGGACGGCACCGTCGTCTTCATTGATGAGGCCCACGAACTGGACAAGACAATCCAGACGGCCCTCTACCTGGCGACGGACCAACGAAAGATTATCATTCCCGGCGGGAAGTCGGCCCCACGGTCCATCGGGCTGGCGGACTTCACGCTCCTGCTCGCCAGTACCGACGAGTTCTGCCTGCTCCAGCCCCTCCGCGACCGGATGAAGGTGGTTCTGCGGTTCGGCTATTACTCGGCGGAAGAACTGGTCGAACTGGCCCGCCGGCGGGCCGACGCCCTGGGGTGGCCGGTGGCCGAAGCAGTGCTGCCCGAGGTTGCCCGCCGCTCACGCGGCACGCCCCGACTCGCTCTTCGACTCCTCCAGGCTTGCCGCCGAGTGTGCCGGGCCGGGGGCGAGGACGAAATCACCCCGGACCACTTGCGACGGGCCTGTGAACTGGAGGGACTCGACGGCCTGGGACTCGATCCGAACGAGCAGGCTTACTTGGCGGTCCTTGCTAACGGGCCGGTGCGGCTGAATGTCGTCGCCAGCCGGCTCGGGCTTCCCGGTCGCACCGTGGCCGAGGTGATCGAACCGTTCTTGATCCGCTCCGGGTTGGTGATCAAGGACGACAACGGCCGGCGTGTGCTGACCGATCAAGGGCAGGAAGCTGTCGCGGCATCCATCGTCTGAAGGAGAAGTGCATGGCCGAGGTGACGACGAAGGCTGTCGTGAGCGTCAGCGAGATGGCCCGCATGGTCGGGCTGTCGCGGGCACGCTTCTACCAACTCCTTGGGACGACGTTCCCCAAGCCGGTCACCGACGAGGCATCAGGTCGGCCCTGCTTCCCCGAGGAGCTTCAGCGGGTGTGTATGGAGGTCCGCCGCCGCAACTGCGGGGTCAATGGTCGCCCGGTGCTGTTCTACGCCCGCCGGCTCCAGCCCACCGTGACCCGGCGACCCCTGAAGCCGAAGCCGCCTGTGCAGCGGGACAGGCTGCTGGCCGAGGTGGCGGTCGCGGTGCGGGCACTGGGATTGACGGTGGTCAGCGACGGCCAGGTCGGGGCTGTGGTCAGAGAGTTGTACCCCGCTGGGCTGGCCGGGGCCGACCTGAACGGGGTCATCCGGGCCGTGTTCTTGGCTCTCCGGCGTCAGGATTCGGGCGATAGTGTGGGGCGATAATAACCATTATCAGCCCAGTTAGGGGTTCGGGCTGTCCACTTCCTGTCTACTTCGTGGAGCTAAAGCGTGAAGAACTCGGTCGATAATGTTCCTCTCCTCACCTTCCTCGGCCCGGAGGAGGCCGGCTTCGTTACCCGCTTCCTCACCAGCCGCGACTTCTCGACACATACCCGGCGGGCGTTCGTCAACGACCTCAAGAAGTTCGCGGGGTGGTTCACCACCGCGAACAAGGAGCCGCTCCGGTTCAGCCGCGTGACCACCCGCGACCTGACCGACTTCCGGGACCACCTGCGGCGGGAGAAGGGGCAGGCCGTGGCGACGGTGAACCGTGCCCTCGTCCTGCTGCGGACATTCTTTGGCTGGCTGGTCGAAGAGGGGCACTTGGCCGCGAACCCCGCCAAGAAGGTGAAGGAGCTTCGCCGCCAGCCACTCGCTCCGAAGGGTTTGGAACGGAGCCAGGTCCGCCGACTGCTCCGCGAGGTCGAGCTTCGGGGCGACGTGCGGGCCGACGCGATCTTCCACCTGTTCCTGTTCTCGGGGTGCCGCGTAGGCGACCTCGTTGGCCTTGAACTCGATGACCTGCTCCTGAGCGAGCGGAGCGGGAGCGTGGTCTTCAAGAACGGCAAGGGCGGCAAGCAGCGGTCGGTGCCGCTGCCGTTGCCGGCCAGGCAGGCGGTGCAAGAATACCTCGGTTGCCGCCCGCCAGTCGAGTCCAGGCGGGTGTTCGTCGGGGAACGTGGTCCGCTAACGGATCGTGGGGTGCGTGCCCTGTGCGACAAGTTCAGTGCGTTGATCGGCGTGGACCTGTACCCACACCTATTGAGGCACACGATGGCGAAACGCTTCTTGGAGGACAACCAGAACGACCTTGTCTCGCTCGCCCAGATTCTGGGGCACGAAAGCTTGAACACGACGGCCCGTTACACCCGGCGGTCGGAAGAGCAACTCTCTCAGGCGTGCGACCGGCTTGCGTACTGATCTACAATGGCAAGGGCCAGAGGCTCGCAGCGGGGTGTGGTCAGCAGGGATCAGAAAAGTGACCGTAGCCGTCTGACAAGCAAAAGCAGGCACATTGTGTTGGCGTCGTTGACAGGCCGACGCTGGCGACAGCCACTCACTGCCCGACAGCGTGTGGACCTGATCACCATGCTCGCCACCGAGATGATGGACGGCGAATTGGCCTGAAGCCGAAGCGGTATCGGGCCGGCCACGCTGCCCGGAGGGACGGGACCGTTCTTGGTCGCCCTCCCCTAAGGCTCGCCGGGGCAGGCTGGGCGGTCAGAGTAGATCATGACTGGCTCACTTGCGGCGAGTGGGCTTGAACCGGCCGGTCGTCAGTGCGGCGAAGATGACGGCCCGCCGGAACTTGGGGATGCTGGTCGGGGTCAGCTTCACCTCCCCCAGGTCGAACCCTGCCGCACGGTATCGGTCGATGGTCCGGGGTGAGACGTTGAGCAGGTCCGCCACTTCGTTCTTGGTCATCAACTCCGCGTTCTTGGCCGTCATGATGGTGTCCTCGGGGTTCGGGTCGGGGTCGTCACGCCATCAGTGTTAGCCACCCTCGGGACCATGACAAGCAACGACAAACCCCGCCGGACAGTGGTCGGTTGCCGGCGGGGTCGGTGGTGGTCGGACGGGTCTGATCTACTTCGCGGCGGCGTTCGTGGTGGCCTTGGGGTCGGAGTTCAGGTAAGCGTCGAGCTTCTCCAGTTGGGCGACGACGGGCCGCATCTCGCGTAGCCGTTCATCGTCGTATCGGTCGGTCGTCAGGTCGGCGGCGGCGTGCCTCAGGAACCGTTGCCGTAGCTGCTTCTCAACCCCCCGCCGTCGCAAAAACGTGTTCGTCGCCTTCCTCAAGCTGTGATAGTCCGCGTACCCGTTCTCGGTCTGGTAGGGCAACCCGGCGTGCCGCATATGCCGCTCATGGATGCGGGACCAAGAACGCTCATCCGGCATGTCGAACACCGTGTCCTCGGGAGTGCGGTCGGCGTCCTTGATCCACTGGCGTAGCTCGGTCACCAGTGACGGCGTCAGCGGGATGAGTGCGGATCGGTTGTTCTTGAGGATGTGGCCGGGAGCGTCGATGTGGGGCACCTTGCGGTTGAGCTTGAGCATGTGGACCCGGACCCGCGACAACTCACCCCGCCGCAAGCCGGTCAGGATGGCCGTGCGGTAGATCAACCGGCGTTCGCGTCCTAGCTCGGTCAGGGTCCGCACCGTCTCGGGGGCCAAGGACGCGGCGGGCTTCCGAGAGCGGGCCGGGGTGCCATCCGCTCGCGGTCGTCCGCCCTTGGGCTTGGTCGCGTCGGACAGCGGGTAGGACGCCACGGCGTTGAGCAGGACTCGGAGATGCTTGGGCCGCAGTGCCCGCCGACGCCGCCTCACCTTCGTATCCGTCACCTTGGCCTTGGCAGTCATCACCTTTTTAACCGGGTTCTTGGGGATGCGGTCGTTGTCCTCAAGCCAGCGGCAGAAACTGAATGCGTAGGTCCGCACCCGATTCTTGGTCACCGGGCCGCACGTCATGCCCGCCATGTAGTTCTGTACCTTCTCGGCGGTCAGGTCGCGGAGCAGGGTTACGGACTGGGCCGTGAACAGTTTCCTCAACTCGCGGTTCACCGTCTTCGGGTAGCCGGGGTAGCGGGACGATTCGCTGACGGCCCCGATGTACTCCTCCAAGTGGTCCGTGATGGGCTTGTCGAGATGCGGCTTGTGGGGATCGACCAGACCGACTTGGCCGAACTCGCGTGCCTTGTTCCACTCGGTCAGGTAGGTCTGGGCGGCTTCCTTCTCCTTCAAGCCTGTGGGGTGCGTCTTCGCCTTCCCGTTCTCCTTCCACACGACGTAGTAGAACTTCCCCTCCTTCCGCCGGCTGATCGCCCCAGGGGTGCCCGGCGGAACTTCACGGTCCTTCTTGCGGTTGTTGGGGTGGGCCGGGTCGGGCAGATACCAGCGGGTCGTCTTCAGCTTCTTGACCACGGCCATACCCGCACCTCCGAAGGGTGGAACCGGGAGTGTCTGGGGGCGTCCCGGCGTGTCTCTCGTTCCACCCCTCGTTCTACCCGGTTTCGTCCCTCCGTGCCAGTTGATTGCGGCCAATGTCTCGACTTAGAAGGGAGGCGTCTTAGGCTTAGATGCCTGTTTTCTTAGGATTTTCTGCGTCGATGACGGGCCGTGTCGTGGTGCGGCTGGCTACGGCCGAGAAACTATGGGAACGCTGAAAATCGCTAGGTCCGCGGTTCAACCCCGCGACTGCCCACTCCAAAATCGACTTCGCTAGTTGTTATTGCAAAAGGCTTTGCGGCATTCCTGACAATCTAACTTTTGCAATAACTTACTCCCCCACCTTGCTTGTTTGTCACCAGTTTGTCACTTTTTCTGTCTTTCGCTGTCGTTCGTCTCCGCTCCCACGCAACACAACTGCCCCAAGAACCCCCCTTCAAGGAGCTTGGGGCAGTTGGCCCGAGACAATTTTTCCCAAATAGCTGCTGCCAATCAAGCCGCTGTCATCGGGCCTTCGCTCACGACACTCAGCAGCGGTGGCTGCTTCAGCTCGACTGCCGAGACGGTCGCCACTTGCTTGCCGCCCTGATCCCGACTCTTAGCCATCGGGAATTTGCCCTCGTCGATAGCAGCTTGAATCTTGGCAGCGGAGAACCGTGGGGCGGCAAATGGCAATTTGACCAAACCAAAATCGACCCCGACAGCCCTGAGCCGATCAAGTTTGCGAGTCGAGAACCCCAACCACTCCGCGACTTCTCCCCGCGTCAGCAATTTGCCCATGTGCCTTCCTCTGTCCGTGTGTTGTTGTCCATCCGTGGCAACCGTTGTCTTTCCCTGACAGCGTTAGAGTACACACAATTGGCACATTACAATAGAGCATTATCAACAATTCAAAACATAGAAAACAATATCATACATATATCAACATTAGAATGTTATTCATGTATTCTCCGTTCATCCTTTCAAGTACCCGGAGGGGTTATATTCCGTGTATGGTGCTGACCTTCGGCTACTTCACGGCGTACCGTGTAGCGGCTGACTGATGGACTCATTATGTTGCTTCAAAATTGCCACGTCGAGTCTGTAGTCAGCACTACAAACGGTATCAGCCTTCATTCAGAGATTGACACGCCCAAGCGTCCCGCCGCTGTAGCAATGTATTGACTACTATTGTCTTTCAGGGGTCTTCAATCTTCCCGCAGAACCCCTCGCAGTAGTAGTATATAGTAACCTACTTCTTCTTCTACTTCATTAGGTCTGATAGTATCATTTCTATGTGCAGTGGGGTTTCGGGGGTCACTCTACTACGCAGATGGCTACAAGCAGGATCGGGGGTGAGCCGTTAGCCGGTTCAGCTTACGGGGTCAGTACCCGCTCTCCCGAGCGAGGATGGCCGCAGGAGCGACGATCCCCCCACCATTCGACCAACTGCCGCCCTCTGGTTAGCGTCGCCCCAACAGCGTCCTATGCAGGGGTTCTTTCGGGTTGTCCCGGTTTACCGCTCGCTAGGACGCACTCGGCAGACAAGTCGAGACAGCCAGACCGACCCGGAGGAACACGACCTAATCGGCTCATCCCCTCCGATCCGTTGCTAGACTAGCCATTTGGCATCCGAGCCACTTGACCGCCCCAAGAACGGTACTACCGTTGGCTAACTCATTCAGGGGAAGCCAATGCTTAGGGCAGGTGTCTTCGCGTGTCTCGCCACTGTTGCCTTCGTGGGTAGCAAGTTGCTGATAAGCGGCGGCAATGCTACTTCCGCCGTCACTCAACGAGATGCCGACTCACCCGCCCCCCAGAGTTCGATTCAAGAGGCGAGAAACACCCCCAAGCCAATCGAGCAACCGCAGCGACGAACAACCCCGTATCAAAGGGGAGACGCTTGCCGCAAAGTCAAAGCACGTCTGACACGTGAATTCGGGGAGTACTCATTCGAGGAAGGAGAGTCCGAGAACGGCGTAGCAGTTCGTCTCAACAAAAACTGGGCCTACTGGGTCGAAGGCGACATGATTTTTGCAATCAACAAATTGTCGGCCCAAGCTATTGGAGGCACTCCCGATGCGCCAAAACATATCACATGGTCTACAATCGACAGTGCAATTACAATGAGTATGATGAACTCTTCCTTGAAATGCGACAAAGAAACACCCTTCGATGTTAAGCTGTATGGTCCAATGCTATATTCCCTGCAATTTCCTCTGATGTCCTATGACGACTTCAATAGCTTTCTAGAATATCTAGAGAAATGCACAGGTATCCCTCGCACCGTTTTGGAAGGTAAGCCTATCATTGAGTTGTCAAAACTGACAGAATTGCACAACAATGGTATTTTGCAAGACAGCCGCAAGACTATACCTCAGATCAAAACATCATCACCTGTTACCTACCCCGACCTGTACCGCCATGCACTAATTGTTAAGAATAACAATTTGGGCCTATTTCCTAACTTTGACGAACTTCAATTTTTGACGAAACTGCGCCAGAATCTTGATAAGTAGTCAACTTCCACGATGATAATCATGCATCTCCGTCTCTATTCTTACTAACCATAGTATTGTCTACTACAAATCAGCCTCCGACAGCCTCTGCCGCACTCATATAGCGGTCAAGCCTATCGAGCCACTGCACTACTGGGGCTAATTCATTCAAACGTTCGTCATCATAAGATTTCGTTGCCAAGTCGGCTGCCGCGTGTCGCAGGAAGCGTTGCCTAAGTCGGTGGGGAACGCCCTTCCGGCGTAGGAGCGTGTTCACCGTCTTCCGCAGGCTGTGGAAGTCCGCGAACCCCTGATCCGTTTCGTAAGCAACGCCGGCCAATTTCAGATGGGCCTTGTGGAGCGTGACCAGATTCCGCCCCTCGGGGACGTAGAAGAGCAAGTCTTCGGGGCCGCGAGCAGTGTCCGCAATCCACTCCTTCAAATCAGCCTTGAGCGTGGGTACAAGCGGGATGATGCCGGGCTTGCCGTTCTTGGTCAAGTGTCCGGGAAGGTCAATTCGGCCGCGTCGCACGTTGCAATGGCGAACCTTGACCCTGGATAACTCCCCGCGACGCAAGCCGGTCAACAGTGCCGTCCGGTAGACCAGTCGCCGTTCGTGGCCCAGAGCGGTCTTCTCGGCGACGGTTTCGGGGGTGAGGTTGGCAACACTCGGTGCGGGCCGCGTCCCGTCTTTGCGAGGGCGACCGCCTTTGTTCGTCCCGACGGACAGCAGCGGATAGCGTTCGACCGCCGACAAGCAATTGCGGAGTTCCCGCCTGGTCATCGCCCGACGCCGACGCGGCTCCTCGTCTTGCTGCCCGAGTTTCGCCGGGTCCACCTTGTCGATTGGGTTCCCTGGAAGCCGGTCACGCTTGACGAGCCATGCACAGAACGAGAACAGGTAAGTGCGGAACTTGTTCTTGGTCGTTGCCCTGACGGTCAGGGTGGCGAGGTAGGTTGCTATGCGGTCGGCGGTCAAGTCACGCAGTGTCACGCACTCGCTCAGCTTGAACAGCTTGGTCAGTTCCCGTTCGACCGTCTTCGGATAGGCTTCGGTGCGTGCTCGTTGCTTGACCTCTCGGATGTACTCGGCAAGATGCTCGGTGGTCCGCCGGTCGAGATGCTTCTTGAACGGGTCCGCAAGCCCCGATTCGCCGCGTTCCTTCGCCTTGAGATAAGTGGCCAACGCGGTCGTGGCGGCCTTCTTGTCGGTGTAGGTCGGGGTGCGGACGACCTTACCGCCAACCTTGTCCACGATGTACCACTTCTTGCTGACGATGGTTCGCTTTTTGGCCCCTTCCGTTCCAGGCAGTACCCGCTTGCCCTCGCCGTTAACCCAAAGGACGGTCTTCACCTTTTTGAGCGTCGCCATGAACCCCCCCCCGCACCGTGCCCCACGCTTGTTTGTCACCTGTTTGTCACCTTAGCGTTCTCCGTCTGACAAGTCCAGGCAAGGCGTGTCCGGGGGACACTCTTGAACGGCCCACACGGACAGCCTAAGAAAACAGTGTTTTGGCGACGGATGTCGGGTCGTGACTTCTTCCGACTTCGACGGGTCGATATACCCTGACATAGCCTGAAAATCGCTAGGTCCCCGGTTCAACCCCGGGACTGCCCACTCGACGCCAGACGATGCGGGCCGGTGCTGAGAAGCGCCGGCCCCTGTCATTTCAAGGGGTTGCGTCGACTCGCCCCGCCCACCGCCGACAACCCGGAGATTGCCAGACGGTGCCGATTGGTGCCCCCGCGTGCCCCCCGTCACTGCACCCGGCACTGCGCTTTTCGCCCCCTCGGTCCCGGTCAGGCGAAGGGGGATTCCCGCCGCCCTCGTGTCCGGGCCGGCGGGCGGCACGAGGTTCGGCATCTTGTCCACGGCCCCGGCCGCGTCCCGCAACCGAACGTGCATGTAGCGGGCGGTGAGCAGGGGCGTCGAATGCCCGGCGAGTTCCTGGAGGGTCCGGAGGTCGATCCCGGACCGGCCGCCCAGCGTCAGGAACGAGTGCCGCAGGGCGTGAAAGTCGGCGTGTTCCGGCCCGTCCGGGCCTTCGACCGCGTAGGGGATGCCGACCGATTCGAGATCGGCCCGGAGCATGTCCGCGGCCTTGCCGCGCCACGTCCCGCCCCAGACCGGCGCGGCCGCGGGCTTCCCGGTCAGGTACGCCCGAAGCGTGTCGGCCACGTCCGCGGCCAGCGGTTGGACTTTGGTGCGGCGGTTCTTGGCGAAGCGGGCGGCGGTCGTCACGGTCGGGGAGTCGGATCCGAGGGCGAAGTCGGCCGGCGTCAGGTTCGCCAGCGCGTTCGCCCGGAACCCGGTCGCGGCGGCCATGAGGTACAGCGCGAACCGATCCGGCCCCGCCAGCCCGCGGAACGTCCGGGTGCTCGCCCGCGTCGCGGAGAACAGCCGGCGGAGTTCGTCGGCCGACAGTTCGCGCCGGCCGTGCCGCACGTCCGCGGCGGTGCCGAGGAGCGTCAGGGTTTCGAGGGGGTTCGCCCCGACCCGCCGGGTCCGCGTCATCCAACGCGTGAACCCCTTCGCGGCCCGGACGTAGTGGTTGCACTGCTGCGGGCCCACCCCGCGGACGGCGGCCAGGGCGAGCGTTTCGACGGCGGCCCGGGGGATGCGTCGCGCCTTCCCGTTCCCCGTCCCCGTCAGCCCGCGGCGTTCGAGGTTCTTCGCCACGGCCTGCACCGTGACCCCGAGCAACTTCGCCACGTCGCCCGGCGTGAACCCCTCCACCCCGGCCGGGAGTTCGACCGGCGGGCCGTCGCGGCGGATGGCGTTCAGCCACTCCGCGGCCTTCGCGGCGTCCACGTCCCGCGGGAACGCGAACCCGGCCCCGGCGAACAGCGCCGACACGAGGGCGGCGGTTTTCTTGACGTGCCCCGCCGTGTCGCCCTTCGCCTCGAGGGCGGCGGTGTAGTCCTTCAGGTGGTCGGCCAGCGGGCGGCGGGCGTGTTCTTCGGCCGGGTCGGTGAACCCGCTCCGCACCCGCGACGCCTTCCGCTCCAGTTCGGCGGCGAGCTGTTCCGTCGCCTTCAGGTCGGCAAACCCTTTCACGCGGCGGACGGTGCCGCAATCGTCGCGGAGGTCGAAATACCACCGCTTCGCGGGGCGGAGGTACTTGGTGCCGGCCTTCGTCAGCGGGTAGAGGACGGGGCGGCCCCGCTCCCTCAGCCGGACGTGCGGCCTTCCTTCGTGTTCGAGGACCTCGGCGCCGGCAGGTAGCGGGAACGGGCGGGTCGGCTTGAACGGCTTCGGCATGGCGGGCAACCTTTCTGGGAACGGCCGGCCGGCGGGGGCGGTTCTCAGGACGCACCCCGCCGGCCCGGCCAAAGGCAACAGGAGTATACCGGCGGGCGTCACGGCGCGCTAGGCCGGGAGTGGTCATCCGGCGAACAGGGCCGGGAGGTCGAGCCGCGCCGCGGGGTCGAGCCGGTCCCACCGGCCGTCGCCCTCGACCGCCAGGAGGGCCACGCCGGCCGGGATCGGGGCGGCCGGGTCGAGAGGGCGGGGGGCGGCGGTCCGCCGGTCCAACCCGCACCCGTACCACCGGCGGCCGGCCAGTAGCGCCCGTACCCCGGTGTGCAGCACGGCCAGGGCGGGGAGCAGCGCCGCCGGCGGGTCGAGGGCGAACACCATCGCCGCCCCCTCGACCGCCGGGCCGAACGGCCGGACGGCGGCGAGCAACGCGTCGGCGGTCGAGGGGGCGGGGGGCGACTTGGCCGGGCGGGCGGCGGGTCGAGTCGCGGCGGTCACAGGTCATTCCCCCAAGTGTGTGGCCGGTCGTCGCTGGCGAACCGCCGGCGGGCGGGCCGGTCACCGTGGTCACGGCGGCCGGCCATTGCGTCGGGGGTGGGGGAAAGCTCCGGCCCCTTTCCCTCTCCGTCCTCCGAAGTCCCCTTCGCGTGCATTGGTTGGTCGCGGTGACCACGGTGACCACCCCAGCCCGGCGGGCCTGGGTCGGGGTCGGATTCGACCCGGAGCCGGACACCGGCGTAGCAGTTCAACCGCCCCTCCGGGGTCCGGCTCCGCGACTTCTCGACCGCCGGCACGGCCGCCCGGAGGTCGCGGCCGAACGTCTCCTCCGTCCCCGGCTCCTTCCGCCCGTGAGTCTCGCACCACCACCGCCATTCGCGGTACAGCTCCGCCACCTCGACCCGGCCCCCCGGGCCGACAATGCACCGCTCCCGGACGAAGGCCCCGACCGGGGACGACAGGTCCTCCATGTCCTCGACCAGCCCGGACCCGCTCGCCGGCTGGACGAACCGGCCCCGCTCCCGGAGCCGCCGCCACCCCTCGACCGCCCACAGCAGGATGCTGGGCAACTCGGCCCGGAGCCGGTCGAACAGCCCGTGGTCCTCCTTCCCGAACCAGCTCCGGGTGAGTCGCAACAGGACCAGCCGGCCGCAGAGCGCCCCGGACGAATCCCCGAGCCGGGGGAGTTCGTTCGACAGAATCACGAACCGGGTGGGCAGCTTGACCGTGAGCGGGTCCCGGTGCTTCCGGTCCACGGTGATGGCGTCCTCCCCGCTGATGCTCAGCAGCCGCTCGGTGATGACCGCGGCGTCCGCCCGGCCGCTCAGCCGGGCGTCGGAGACGACCGCCACCGACTTCCCGAGCAGCGGGGAGAGCCCGAAGTTCGTGGTGAGGCTCCCGAGCGTCGGCCCGGCCACGTTCCCCGGCCCGACCAGCTCCCGGAGCACCCGGGCGACGGTCCCCTTCCCGCCCCGCCGGGGGCCGACCAGGAACAGGATTTTCTGTTGCCGGGTGTCCGGGGTGAGGAGGTAGCCGAACCACTCCTGCAGGGCGGCGGCGCTCTCCGTGTCGTCGGGCCACAGCCCGGCCAGGAACCCGAGCCAGGCGGCCGGCGGCGGGGCGTCCGGGTCGAACCCGAACGGGGCGGCGGTCGGGGTGAAGAACGACACCGACGGCGGGAGCAGCGCCCCGGGACCGCCGGCGGCGGCCGCGGCCAGGTCGAGGATGCCGTTGGCGACCGGGAGCACGGCCGCCGGGTCCGGGCCGGTCGCCCCGTCGATCCAGGCCGGGGCCTCGACCGCGGCCGGCACCCGGCAGAGCCCACGGAGCGCCTGGGCCACGTTCCCGACCAGGGACGTGGTGACCGTCCGCACCACCGGCGGGCGGCCGGCGTCCTCCCCCTTCCCCTCCCACGCGGCCCGCTCGCCCGCGTACAGCCGGACGAACTCGGCCCGGACGAACCCGGCCAGCTCGGCCCGGAGGTCGTCGTCCGGGACCGGGGAGTACGCGCCGCCGGCGTAGCGGTGGAACTCGCCCCGCCAGAACCGGAGCGGGTACGGCGGCCCGCCCGGGGCGGCGGCCGACAGGAACGCGACCGCCAGCCGGTGCGGGTCGTCGGCCCGCTCGTTCATCTCGGGGTCGTCGTCGCCCGGGGGCGGGGCGGCGGTCGTCGCGGCGGAGAGCAGCCCGGCCAGCTCGGCCCCGCGGGCGTCCCACCCGGCGTCGCCCCGGGCCGGGTCGGTCAGCCAGGCCCGCACGTCCTTCGCCCCGCCCGGGGTCATCGCCCACCCGACCGGGCGGCGGAGCCGGGCGGCCAGCCCGGCGGCCACCGCCTCCGCCCCGTCCCGGCCGGGCCAGGTGCCGTCGGCCTTCCGGTCGTTCTCACCGACCACGATCAGCGGGCGGCCGGGCGGGAGGTCGGCCAGCAGCCCGGCCAGGTCCCCGACCCCGCCGCGGTCGGACGGCCGGCCGACGGCGGACAGCCCGGCGGCGGTCGCGGCCAGGGCGTCGGACGGCCCCTCGACCAGTAGCACCGGGCCGGGCCGGTCCCGCCACCCGGCCGGGAGGATCAGCCCCCGGCGGCCCCCCTTCGTCGCCAGCTTGTTCTTCCCGTCCGGGAGCGGGGCCACCAGCCGGCGGAGGATGCCGACCACCGCCCCGCCGGCGTCCCGCTCCGGGAACGTCCAGCACGGGCCGGCACGGTCGTCCGGGTTGAACCCGAGCCGGTCGAGGGAGTCGAGGGCGGCGGCGGGGATGCCGAGCGCGGCGGCGAGGTCGGCCCGCCGCCGGTCGTCCAGGTGGGCGGCATACCCCGACGCGACCGCCGGCCAGTCCGGCCCGGCCCCGTCCCGCTTCGCCCCGCCGGTGCGGCCGCCGAACGTCGGCCGGTCGGCGGCCCGGCGATAGTGGCCGAACCCGGCAACGTCCGGCCCGGGT
>JANPKP010000305.1:0-3006 GCA_031426095.1 Gemmataceae bacterium | reverse complement strand
CAGGAACCTCCACCAAACCTGAACGCCATCGCCTGACAGAATGAAGGGTTGAGCTCGATGGAGTCGGCTTCGATCCCGCGAGCCGTGGCAACGGCGGCGACGGTCCCGCTCCCGGCAAACGGGTCGAGAACTGGCCCCTCGGAAGGTGTGGCCAGAGACAGGCACCGTTCGACCAACTCGGTGGGAAACACGGCGGGGTGATCACGCCCCGCTTTTGAATGCGAGGGTATGTCCCACACGTCTTCGCCGCCCGCGACCTCGAGGGCTTTCCTGCTAAACGAATATGTCCGCTTCTTTGCGAAGAGAAATACGCTCTCGAACGTGCGCCAGGGGCGATCGCGGGCTGAAGGCTCAGGAGACGGGTAGGGTCGCCGCCAAACGATGGATGAACGCAGAATCCACCCATCGTCAATCATGGCAAGGGCAACGCGCCAGGGCATGCCGAGCAGAGTTTTCTTTGGGAACCCTAAATTCCCGGCGTCAACCGCACGGAGCTTGTCCTGACGGCGGCCAGGGTGCTTACTGTCAGTGCCTTGCGGGCGGCCTTTGCCGGAATAAAAGGTGTCACCGAGGTTGAGGAACAACAGGCCGCGTGGTGCTAGTACCCGCCGAGCCTCCGACATGACGCCAACGAGCGACGACACGTATTCGGCGACAGTTGGTTCTTGCCCCATCTGACCAAAAACCCGATAATCCCTCTGCCAATAGTAAGGCGGGGATGTGATGATCGTTCCGTAGTGATTATTGAGTAGCGTCTTTAAGACCGACGACGCATCCCCCTCATAAATCGCCCACGCCGCATTGGTGACGGGATGGCGCCCCCGAACCGCGCCCGAGTGTTCGGAAACACCGTCGTCGCGGGGCTGGCCTCGGCTAGTCATCTTTTGCACGCCGCCTCTCGGAGCTGAACGGTTTGCCAGCGTTGAGCAGACGAAACGTGGCCGCAACCTACATCAAGTCGGCATTCTGGCTGCGTTGACTCCAGAGAACTTTGCTGCGGCTTAATCCGGTAACCGCTACGTAGTCGACGCCGCCCCGTCATTCACCCCACCGCCCTCACTCGGCGGGCGAGCGTGACCCACGCCACCGGCGGCACCTCCACCGCCTCGACCAAGTAGAGCCAGTCGTCTGACTTCCCCGGCAGCCTCACCGGCACCCGCTGGCCGCGGTAAAGGCGTAACCGCTTCCAGTCGTTGATGTTCAACTGGAGGCGGACGCCGCCGTCGAGGCCAATCTGCAACTCACTACTTTACGTCCCGCCTTATGAGTGCAGAATAACGTGCAATTCTGACGCTACTTTCCGTGCTGGCAGAGGTTGCAGGAAAAGTAGTGTTTATGGGCCTGGAAGTAGTGCTCGCTCGTCGGCCACCGCTTCCCGTTGAGGAAGACCGTGTGCCGGGAGAAGTTCGAGAAGCAGCCGTAGTCGTCGTTCAGGTTGTAGAAGTGGATGACGGGCGGCGGGGGCGTGTCGGGCATGGCGGGCTCCGGGGAGGGTTATGGGAAGGAGCGGCGGCGGGCCGGGCGGGTTCACATCAGCCGGCGGCTCTCCCTCGATAACGCCTCCTTCACGAAGGCGATCATCGGGCCGGCCATCGCGTCGAAGTACGCCCAGGTGTGGCCGCCGGCGGCGGTGTCGAGGTCGGCGGTGTGCGGGACGCCGGTCGCCGCGAGCTTCTCGTGCAGTCGGTCGTTGCCGCGATACCACTCGGCATCGGCCGGGTCGCAGGCGAACCAGACGTGCGGCGGCCACGGGGGCGGGCCGGCGTGCAGCGTCGCCGTGTCCTGCCGGCACTTCTCGCGGGTGGCGTACATCGCGTCCAGCGGGGTGCCCCGGCCGTGCCACTCGTGGTGGTCGAACGCCCCGGCCACGCTCGCCGCCACCGGGAACCGCGACGGGTGCTTGAGCGCCAGCCGCACCGCACCCTGGCCGCCCATGCTGATCCCCGCAACCGCGACCGAACGCGGGCCGAGCGCCCACCGCGCTTCCATCCACGGCACTACGTTTCGTAGGAGGTGTTGCTCGGCCGTCAGCACCGGGTCGAACTCGGGGCAGACGCGGTCGGCCCACCACGAGCGGGCCCCCCACGGGGCGACGCACGGCAGCCCGGCGGCCCGCAGCGCGGCGGTGTAAGCCTCGCTCCCGGCCGGCGACTCGCCGCCGACGGGGTGGAGGAACAGGACCGCGGCCCGGGGGCGGCCGCCGGCGTCGAACACGTCCGCGGGCTTGCCGGCGATCTCGACGCGGGTCCAGCCGTCGGGCATGGGGGACTCACAATGGCGAAAGCCCACCCGTCGCGACGGGTGGGCTTCGGGGTTCTCCTCGTCACCGCCGCGTCAGCTCGGCTTCAGCTCGCTCCGCAGCTTCTTGATCTTCTCGGACATCTTCCGCCGCCGCTCGGCGTCCCGCTTGGAGACGTCGTCGAGCTTCAGCGCCTTCTCGAGCGTCGTGAGGGCTTCCTTCTTCTCCCCGTTGGCGATCAGGCAGTCGGCGAGGTGGTCGTAGATTTCGATGTGCTGACCCTCCTCCGGGTCCTTCGCGGCCTCCTGGAGGTAGCCGATCGCCTCCTTGTACTTCTTCTGCTTGTAGAGCACCCACCCGAGGCTGTCGAGGTAGGCGGCGTTCGGCGCGGTGTCGACCACCGCCCCATCGGCCTTCAGCTTCTCCTTCAGCTTCTTGTCCTGGTCGAGGGCCTCGCGGATGAGCTTCTCGGACTCGTCGAGCTTGAGGTCGTGGTCGGCCCAGATGAACCCCAGGTCGTTCTTGTACGTCGGGTTGTCCGGGTGGTCCTTGACCAGCTCCTTGAGGTTCTCGGCCGCCGCGTCGATCTTGTTGGCGTCCACCAGCAGCCCGCTGAGGGTGTACTTGAACTGGTCCTTGAGCCGGCCCTTGACCTCGTCGGCGAGCTTGGCCTTGTCGAGCTTCTCGACCACCTCCTTGTAGGTGTCGATGGCGTCGTCCGTCTTCCCGGCCTCCAGCTCAAGGGGTGGGTCCAGCGGGAGGCCGGG